>NZ_JALQCX010000068.1:0-73714 GCF_023241665.1 Pseudomonas morbosilactucae
GGGGTTTGCGTCCCCTTCGTCTAGTGGCCTAGGACACGGCCCTTTCACGGCGGTAACAGGGGTTCGAGTCCCCTAGGGGACGCCATTTGCGGGAATAGCTCAGTTGGTAGAGCACGACCTTGCCAAGGTCGGGGTCGCGAGTTCGAGTCTCGTTTCCCGCTCCATTTTCACAAAAACGCCGCTCATTGAGCGGCGTTTTTGTTTGTCTGCGATTTATACCGCTTTGCAAAAAAAAGCCCGTCAGCTTTGCTGTGAGGGCTTTTGCGTGTGTGGCGCGGGTTATATCGAGAGAATCAGGCGGCCAGCGAACAGCACCAGGATCAGCCCCATGCTTCGTTCAAACCAATGCCCCAGGCGCATAAACAGCGAGCGCACGCCGGGTTTGGAGAAAAATAGCGCCACGGCGATAAACCACAGGGCGTTCACCAAGCACATCCAGGCCCCGTAGAGTGCCTGGACCTTCAGCGGTGTCGAGGCGCTGATCACGGTGGTAAAGATGGCCAGGAAAAACAGCGTGGCCTTGGGGTTGGTGGCGTTGGTCAAAAAGCCGGTCATAAAGGCTTTGCCGGCGGTCTGTTGCAACTCCAGTTGTTCGAGGGCTTCTCCCGGCAGCGAGGCTTTGGGTTGGCTGCGCAGCAGGCTGACCCCCAGGTAAAGGATGTAGGCGCCGCCCAGTACTTTGGCCGCACTCAGTAGCCAAGGCGTGCTGTGCATCAGGGCACCGACGCCCAGCAGCGTATAGAGCACGTGCACCGAGATCCCGGCGCCGATCCCGACGGCGGTGCAGATGCCGATCAGTCGACCAAAGCGCACGCTTTGGCGGATGGTCACCGCGAAGTCGGGTCCTGGGGCAACCACCGCCAGAAAGTGGATGGTGGCCAGAGCGATAAATTCGCCCAGATAGGGGGAAGGCATAAAGAAGCTCCGCGAGGCGCAGGGGACGATTGACGAGGTAAAAGGGGGCAGGGGAGCGGGTTTCAGTCCAGGTCGTAGAGCACGGCCAACACACCTTTTTTCTGGGTGATCGAGGTGATTCTCACCTGGCCCAGTTCCAGCAGGCTGCGCACGTGGGTGCCGCCACAGCCATAGGCGGGCAGGCTGCCAAAACCAATTTGACGCAGGCCGATGTCCAGGCTGATTTGCCGTTCCAGGTCTTCGGCGATCCACTGGTCGAGGCGTTGTTGCACCTGTTCTATGTCCACTGGCTGCGGATCGTCGCCCGGCTTGAATGACACCTTGCCCTCACCAGGCCAGTGATGCGCCTTGATCGGCGTCCAGCCCAGCGCTTGTACGCAATGGCCGATCAAGTGCCCGGCCGAATGCATGCGGCTGTTGAAGAGGCGCCGGGCTGCATCGACGTGCGCGGTCAGCAGCCCCGGTTCCACGGCCTGGCTGACGTAATGCAGGACGCGTTCGCCGTCTTGGAGTACCCGCAGCACCTGACTGTTGCCGATCCAGCCGGTGTCCCAGGGTTGGCCGCCGCCTTGGGGATGAAAGATCGTCGCCTGCAACTCCACGACGAACTCATGCTCGTGGGGCGTGCAGTGCAGCACCTGTACCGGGTGTTGCAGAAGGTCGTGCTGGAAAAACAGGCGTTGCGTCATGTTCCGGGTCCTGAGTGGAGGAGGTTTTTATTATGTGGCCAGGCGGATTGCGTGATAATCCGTTCACATCTCAAAGGACTGTTGCGCTATGAGCATAAATCTTCCCCTGCCGCTGCTCGGTGAAATGGCGATTTTCGTCAAGGTCGTGGAGACCGGCAGCTTCTCCGAGGCGGCCCGGCAAATGGGCACTTCGCCGTCGGCGGTCAGCCGCAGTATTTCCCGGCTGGAGAAGGCCCTGGCCATGAGGTTGCTGCAACGCACCACGCGCAAGTTGCGCTTGAGCGACGGCGGAGAGGAGGTGTTCAAGCGTTGCAGCGAAATGGTCAGCGCCGCCCGTTCGGTGATGGAGATCAGCGGGCAGTTCACCCAGGAGCCCGAAGGTATTGTGCGAGTCAGCGTGCCCAAGGCCGTGGGGCGTTTTGTCGTCCATCCCCATATGCCGGAGTTTTTGCGGCGCTACCCCAAGGTCGATGTGGAACTGCTGCATGAAGACCGCGATGTCGACCTGATCGACGATCACGTGGACCTGGCTATTCGCATCACTGATCGCCCGCCGGTGGGGTTGATCGGGCGCCAGCTATTGCGCATCGACCACTTGCTGTGTGCCACGCCGCGCTACCTGGAGGAGCGCGGAACGCCTGCCCATCCCCATGACTTGCTCGAACACAGTTGTATCTACCTGGGTGAAACCCCCAGCGATGCCCGCTGGAAATTCCGCCGGGGCAGCAAGTCGGTCACGGTCGGGGTGCGCGGGCGTTACGCGGCCAACCATACCGGCGTGCGCCTGGATGCGGTGTTGCAGCATTTGGGGATTGGCAGCTTGCCGTATTTCACCGCCCGGCATGCTCTGGAGCAGGGGTTGATCGTGCAGGTGTTGCCGGAGTGGACCTTTCTCGCTTCCTACCACGGGGGGGCCTGGTTGCTGCATTCGCCCACCCGCTATCTGCCGCCCAAGCTACGGGTGTTTATCGACTATCTGGTGGAGTGCCTGGCTCGGGAACCGACCTTGGGGCGGCCGAGCCTCGGGGTGGCGGCGCCGGGCAGCGGGCAATAGGCCAGCCTGGGAATCGCTTGCACCTGACACCATAAAAAAGGCCCGCCGGTCGAACCGTGCGGGCCTTTTGTGTACCTGGCGCAGCAATCAGTGCTTGCTGTCGTCGGCGGAAAGCGCCAGCAACTGTTTTTCCTGGTTCCAGTCGAAGGGCTCGTCGTTCTGTTCGGCTTCAAAACGGCGTTCTTCGAGGGCCTGGTACAGGTCGATTTCTTCGTCGGGCATGTAGTGCAGGCAGTCGCCGGCGAAGAACCACAGCAGGTCCCGTGGCACCAGGTGCGCCACTTGCGGGTAGCGTTGCATGACCTGGCACAGCAGGTCCTGGCCCAGATACTGGCTTTCAATCGGGTCGATGGGCAGCGAAGCGCGCAGTTCGTCGAAGCGCTCCAGGAACAGGGCATGGCTTTCTTCGGGAACCTGTTCGGCTTCACCTACCGCGACCAGGATGCTGCGCAGGTGGTCCAGCAGGACCAGATGATCGGCGACGACGTTGGACATGACAGGGGGCCTCAAGAGCAAAACGGGCGCGGGAGTATATAGCTCCCGCGCCCGGTTTCATAATCGCCCCGCTGTGGGGCCAGGGTTCAGCGGACTTTGCCTTCGCTCAAGGTCAGCTCGTCTTTGGCGAAGTCGTCCACATCGATGACCTTGCGCCGCGCCGCTTCCGCCTCGCGCAGGCTCTGTGCCTCGGCCGGTTGCAGGACCCCGGCTTCCAGTGCCGCGTCGATGGCGTGTTCGCCAGCAGCGGGTTTGACCTGGCCGCTTTTCAGCGCTTCGTGCAGGGTCTTCTGCAGGGGATGGGCAGCGCTCAGCAAGTCGCAGGCATGTTGCAGGGCACCCACCGGATCGTCGTTCGATTGCGGGCGATAGCAACCGGCAAGCACGGCTTCCAGGGCCGGATCGCCCTTGGCGCGACCAATGATCGCGGCCACTTCTGCGTCCAGTCGGTCCGACGGGCCTTTGTGCCGGCGACCGAAGGGGAAGACCAGCACCCGCAGCAGGCAACCGAGGGTACGGCTGGGGAAATTGCTCAGCAGTTCGTCCAGGGCCCGTTCCGAGTGGCCGAGGCTTTCTTCCATGGCCCAGGCGAACAGCGGCTGCAGATACTGCGGCGAGTCCAGGTCGTGGTAGCGCTTGAGCGCGGCAGAAGCCAGGTACAGATGGCTGAGCACATCACCCAGGCGCGCCGAGAGGCGTTCACGACGCTTCAGTTCGCCGCCCAGAAGCATCATGGACAGGTCCGCCAGCAAGGCGAAGGCGGCAGCCTGGCGATTGAGGGCTCGGAAGTAGCCCTGGCTGAGCTTGTCGCCCGGGGCCTGCTCCAGGTGGCCAAAGCCCAGGTTGAGCACCAGGGTGCTGGCGGCGTTGCTCACAGCAAAGCCGATGTGCTGCAGCAGCAAGCCGTCGAATTCTTTCACGGCCTGGTCATGGTCTTCGCGACCGGCCAGGGCCATTTCCTTGAGCACGAAGGGGTGGCAGCGGATCGCCCCCTGGCCAAAGATCATCAGGTTGCGCGAAAGGATGTTGGCGCCTTCCACGGTGATGAAGATCGGCGCCCCCTGCCAGCTACGGCCCAGGTAATTGTTGGGGCCCATGATGATGCCCTTGCCGCCGTGTACGTCCATGGCGTGGCCGATGCATTCACGGCCGCGCTCCGTCAGGTGGTATTTGAGGATCGCCGAGAGCACCGAGGGTTTTTCCCCCAGGTCGACGGCATTGGCGGTGAGCATGCGGGCGCTGTCCATCAGCCAGGCGTTGCCACCGATGCGGGCCAGGGCTTCCTGGATGCCCTCGAAGGCCGAGAGCGGAACGTTGAACTGCTCGCGAACCTGGGCGTACTGGCCGGTCACCAGGCTGGTGAACTTGGCGGCGCCGGTGCCCACGGCCGGCAGGGAGATGGAACGGCCCACGGACAGGCAGTTCATCAGCATCATCCAGCCTTTGCCGAGCATGTCCTGGCCACCGATCAGGAAATCCAGGGGGATGAACACGTCCTTGCCGGAGTTGGGGCCGTTCATAAAGGCGGCGCCCAGGGGCAGATGGCGGCGGCCGATGTCCACGCCGGGGGTGTCGGTGGGGATCAGCGCCAGGCTGATGCCCAGGTCTTCCTGGTCGCCCAGCAGGTGGTCGGGGTCATGGGCCTTGAATGCCAGGCCGAGGAGGGTGGCGACCGGGCCCAGGGTGATGTAGCGCTTTTCCCAGTTCAGGCGCAGGCCGAGGGTTTCCTCGCCTTGCCATTGGCCTTTGCAGACAATCCCGGTGTCGGGCATGGCGCCGGCATCAGAGCCGGCCAGGGGGCCAGTGAGGGCGAAGCAGGGGATGTCGTCGCCCCGGGCCAGGCGCGGCAGGTAATGGTTGCGTTGTTCGTCGGTGCCGTAGTGCAGGAGCAGTTCGGCTGGGCCCAGGGAGTTGGGGACCATCACCGTGGACGCCAAGTCACCGCTGCGGGTGGCCAGTTTCATCGCCACTTGCGAGTGGGCGTAGGCGGAAAAACCCTTGCCGCCAAACTCCTTGGGAATGATCAGGGCAAAGAAACCGTGCTCCTTGATATGGGCCCAGGCTTCGGGCGGCAGGTCCATGGACTGGCCGATCTGCCAGTCGCTGACCATGGCGCAGAGCTCTTCGGTCGGGCCGTCGATAAAGGCCTGCTCTTCCTCGGTCAACTGGGCCTTGGGGTAGGCCAGCAGTTTGTTCCAGTCCGGGCGCCGCTAAATAGCTCGCCATCCCACCACACGGTGCCGGCATCAATGGCATCACGTTCGGTCTGGGACATGGGCGGCAGGACTTTCTGGAACCAACCGAACATGGGGGCGCTGAAGTATTTACGGCGCAGGTCCGGCAGCAACAGGGGCGCGGCGACGGCGGCCAGCAGCACCCAGAAAATCAGCAGGAGCCAGCCCGGTGAGCGGCTGAAGGCACCCATCGCCAGCAGGTAGACCGCCACGGCGCCGAGGGCGGCCAGGGGCGCGACGCGGCGGTGCGCCAGGTAGGCGATCCCGAGTACCAGAACCAGTATCCACAACAACAGCATATGCAATCCTCCATGAAGCCAGGGGCAAAATAACCCTCAGAGCTTAGTCGGCATCCGCTGAAGCGGATGGCCGGAACGGTGCGTTGGCAGCGATGAAAAAACAGCCGCTGGGGCGCGCTTGGGCAGGTGGGTGCCGGCACTGAGATTTGGCCGAAACGTCGTTATCGCTGTGGCGGACGCCCCGATAGACTCGGAGCTTCACTTGGAGGTCATCCTCATGCGCCCGTACCTGAGTCCCAGTCGCTTCATCGATAGTGACCACCCTGCGGTGGTGGAGTTCGCCGAAACTCACCGCGGTGCCAGTGCCGATCCACAGCAGCAAGCTGTCAGCCTCTATTACGCCGTGCGCGAAGCGGTGCGCTAAACCCCTACACCTTCAGCCTGGACCCGCAGACCTTGCGCGCCAGTCATGCCCTGGCCACCGGTGAAAGTTACTGCGTGCCCAAGGCCACGCTGTTGGCCGCCTGCGCGCGGCACTGCGGGATTGCCGCGCGGATCGGCCTGGCGGATGTGCGCAATCACCTGTCCACCCCGCGTCTGCTGGAGTTGCTGCGCAGCGATGTGTTTGCCATGCACGGCTACACCGAGTTGTACCTGCAGGGGCGTTGGGTCAAGGCTACCCCGGCATTCAATCAGGGCCTGTGCGAACTGTTCGATGTGGCACCGCTGGAATTCGATGGGCTCAATGACAGCGTGTTTCACCCGTTCAATCGCCAGGGCGCGCAGTTGATGGAGTACCTGGTGGATCACGGCCAGTTTGCCGACGTACCGCTGCCGTTCTTCTTCGAGCACCTGGAAAAATGCTATCCCCATCTGTTCGCTGACCACCTGCCCCAGAGCCTGGGCGATATGCAGAGCGATTTGAGTCGCCTGTGAACCGGCGTAGACTGCCCCGGCATTCATTAGCGAGGAGCGGTCATGCTGAAGATCTGGGGTCGGAAAAACTCGTCGAACGTGCGCAAGGCACTCTGGTGCGCCGAGGAGCTGGGCTTGGCCTACGAGGCCGTGGACGCGGGAGGTGCCTTTGGTGTGGTGAACACCCCGGAGTACCGGGCGCTGAACCCCAATGGCCGCATCCCTTTGCTGGAAGACGATGGTTTTGTGTTGTGGGAATCCAACACCATCGTGCGTTACCTCGCGGCTCGGCATGTTGCCAACAGCCATTGGTATCCCGCCGATGTGCAGGTCCGGGCCAGCGCTGAAAAGTGGATGGACTGGACCACCTCGACTTTTGCTGAACCCTTCCGCCAGGTGTTCTGGGGTGTGCTGCGTACCCCGGCCAAGGAGCAGGACTGGGACAAAATCAACGCCGCGAAAACTACCTGCTGTGAACTGTTGTCGATGGTCGAGCGCACCTTGAGCGAGCAACCTTATCTGTCCGGAGCTGAAATTGGCGTGGGCGATATTCCTTTGGGCAGTTTTATTTATGCCTGGTTCGAGATGCCCATCGAACGTCCGTCGATGCCCGCCCTAGAGGCGTGGTACGGGCGTTTGCAGGAGCGTCCGGCTTACCGCAAAGCCGTTATGACCGCGTTGACTTAATAGCCAATATCAACACGCGTGACTGTACTTGTGGGGCGTCGGCAAGCACCATTGGTGGCTTCCGGCGCCGTTGCAATGCTGACGAGCTGCCCTTATCTCTAATGCTTTCCCTTCCTTGGTGCGTAATCCTTTATGAGTTCCGCTCTGTCCATCCGGCAGCTAACCAAAACCTACGGCAACGGTTTCCAGGCCCTGAGTGGTATTGATCTGGACGTCGCCGAAGGTGACTTTTTCGCCTTGCTCGGCCCTAACGGTGCCGGTAAATCCACGACCATCGGCATTCTCTCGACCCTGGTGAACAAGACCAGCGGCACCGTTAATGTCTTCGGCCACGACCTGGACCGCGAGCCGGCGGCGCTCAAGCGCTGCATCGGCGTGGTGCCGCAAGAGTTCAACTTCAACCAGTTTGAAAAGACCTTCGACATTGTCGTGACCCAGGCCGGCTATTACGGCATTCCGGCGAAAATCGCCAAGGAACGGGCCGAGCAATACCTGACCCAGTTGGGGTTGTGGGACAAGCGCGATGTGCCGTCGCGTTCGCTGTCCGGCGGCATGAAGCGGCGGCTGATGATCGCCCGGGCCCTGGTGCACGAGCCGCGCCTGCTGATTCTCGATGAGCCCACCGCCGGCGTGGACATCGAACTGCGCCGGTCGATGTGGACCTTCCTCACCGAACTGAACCAGAAAGGCATCACCATCATCCTCACCACCCACTATCTGGAGGAGGCTGAGCAGCTGTGCCGCAACATCGGCATCATCGACCATGGCACCATTGTCGAGAACACCAGCATGCGTAATCTGCTGGGCCAGTTGCATGTGGAAACCTTCCTGCTTGACCTGAAAAACAACCTGTCGGTGGCGCCGCAACTGCTGGGCTACCCCAGTCGCATGCTGGACAGTCACACCCTGGAAGTGCAGGTCGACAAAGCCATGGGTATTACCGCGTTGTTCACCCAGTTGGCGGCGCAGAACATCGAAGTGCTGAGCCTGCGCAACAAAACCAATCGCCTTGAGGAGTTGTTCGTGTCCCTGGTGGAGAAAAATCTGGCGAAGGTGGCGGTATGAGTTCCGAACTGCAACCCAACCTCGTCGCGCTGCAAACCATTGTTTATCGCGAAGTGAAGCGTTTTACCCGGATCTGGCCGCAAACCCTGCTGCCGCCGGCCATCACCATGGTTCTGTACTTCGTCATCTTCGGTAACCTGATTGGCCGGCAGATCGGTGACATGGGTGGCTTCACCTACATGGAGTACATCGTGCCCGGGCTGATCATGATGTCGGTGATCACCAACTCCTACGGCAACGTGGTCTCGAGCTTCTTCGGCAGCAAGTTCCAGCGCTCGATCGAAGAGCTGATGGTGTCGCCGGTGTCGCCCCACACCATTCTCATCGGTTACACCTTGGGTGGTGTGCTGCGCGGCTTGATGGTGGGCGTGATCGTGACCCTGTTGTCGTTGTTCTTCACCAAGCTGCAAGTGCATCACTTGGGCGTCACGGTGCTGGTGGTGGTACTGACGGCGACGATTTTCTCGTTGCTGGGGTTCATCAATGCGGTGTTTGCGCGCAACTTCGATGACATCTCGATCATCCCGACCTTTGTGCTGACGCCGCTGACCTACTTGGGCGGGGTGTTCTACTCCATCTCTTTGCTGCCGCCGTTCTGGCAGACGGTGTCCCTGGCCAACCCGGTGCTGCACATGGTCAACGCTTTCCGTTTCGGCATCCTGGGCGTCTCGGACATCAAGATCAGCGTGGCCATCACCTTTATGCTGGTAGCGACCGTGGTGCTCTACATCGGTTGTGCGCGCCTGTTGGTGAGCGGGCGTGGCATGCGCCAGTAAGCTTTTCTTCTGCGGCATAAAAACGCCTCCCTTGTGGAGGCCGTTTGCGTTGTGGAGTTACAGGCGGCTCTGTTTACGCCGCCGCCATTGCCGGGCGACCCACCAGCGCCAATAAAGCATGGTCAGGCAATAGGCCAGTGCGCCGAGCAGCAACCCGGCCACCACCGAGCCTAGTAGGAAGGGTTGCCAGAGGGTCGACAGTTGGCCGCTGATCCATTCCCAGGTCAGTTCGTCCGGCAGGCTGCGGGGCGGCACGTTCATCAGCCAGGCACCGAGCTGGTAGGTGCAGAAAAACACTGGCGGCATGGTAATGGGGTTCGTCAGCCAGACCAGGCTCACGGCAATTGGCATATTGCCGCGCACCGAAACGGCGAGCGCTGCGGCCAGGAGCATTTGCATCGGAATCGGGATAAAGGCAGCGAACAGGCCAACGGCCATCGCACGGGCGACGGAATGGCGGTTGAGGTGCCAGAGGTTGGGATCGTGCAGCAATTTGCCGAGAAAGCGTAAGGACTTGTGTTCCCGGATGCTGGTCGGATCTGGCATGTAACGTTTGAATAAGCGCCGGGGCATAAGGCTTCTCGGTCGGTGCAGGCGGCAAGTATGACCGGATTCTACGGATCACAAATTCAGACTTTGTGACAAATGATAAAGCTGGCACTCCGAGGACTGGGCTAAGCCAAGAGAAGGGCAGTAACTCTCAAGGACGAGCTGATGCGCACAGGGATGCTGGCGCTGGCCGCGGGGCTGCTGGCACTGCGCTTTCTGCCGGTGCTGCCGCCGGGCTGGCTATTACTGTTGATGCCGATTCTGGCGTTGATGCTGTTGCCGTTTCGTACATATCCGGTGGCATTTTTTCTCTTCGGTTTCACTTGGGCCTGTGTTTCGGCGCAGTCGGCGCTCAGTGATCGCTTGCCCCGGGAGCTGGATGGGCAGACGCGCTGGGTCGAGGGGCGGGTGGTGGGCTTGCCGCAGCAGGCGGGGCGGGTGGTGCGTTTCCAACTGCGCGATGGCCAATCACGGCGCGGCCGCTTGCCGCGCCTGGTGCGCCTGTCCTGGCACGACGGCCCCAAGGTCAATAGCGGCGAGCGCTGGCGTCTGGCTGTCACCCTCAGGCGCCCGGCCGGGCTGCTCAACCTGCAGGCGTTTGACTTCGAAGCCTGGCTGTTGGCGCAGCGTATTGGCGCGACCGCAACGGTCAAGGATGGCCGCTTGCTCGGTCCGGCAGGCTCGTCCTGGCGCGATGGCTTGCGCCAGCGTCTGTTGAGTGTCGATGCCCAAGGGCGAGAAGGCGGGCTGGCGGCCTTGGTCATGGGGGACGGTTCCGGGGTGTCGAGCCACGACTGGCAAGTGCTGCAGGACACCGGCACCGTGCACCTGATGGTGATTTCCGGGCAGCACATCAGCTTGCTGGCGGGGGTGGTCTATGTGCTGGTGGCGGGCCTGGCGCGCTACGGGCTATGGCCGGGGCGTTTGCCTTGGCTGCCCTGGGCCTGTGGCCTGGCGTGGGTGGCAGCCCTGGTTTATGGCCTGTTGGCGGGTTTTGACGTGCCGGTGCAGCGGGCCTGCGTGATGATTGCCCTGGTGCTGTTATGGCGCCTGAGGTTTCGTCATCTGGGGTCCTGGTGGCCGCTGCTGTTGGCCTTGAACGCCGTGCTGCTGTTCGAACCGTTGGCCAGCTTGCAGCCCGGCTTCTGGCTGTCGTTCGCGGCGGTGGCGGTGCTGATCTTCACTTTTGGTGGTCGTTTAGGCCCCTGGCGTTGGTGGCAAAGCTGGACCCGCGCTCAATGGTTGATAGCCATCGGGCTGTGCCCGGCCATGCTGGCGCTGGGCTTGCCCATCAGCCTCAGTGGCCCCCTGGCCAATCTACTGGCTGTGCCCTGGATCAGCCTGGTGGTGTTGCCGCCGGCGTTGTTGGGCACCCTGTTGTTGCCTGTGCCTTATGTGGGCGAGGGGCTGCTGTGGTTGGCGGGCGGATTGCTTGAAGGGTTGTTTCGCTTTCTCGGCTGGCTGGCGGCGCATTGGCCGGCCTGGGTCGCCCCGGTCATTCCCCTTTGGGCCTGGTGCATCAGTAGCCTGGGGGCGTTACTTTTGCTGCTGCCCAAGGGCGTACCGCTGCGCCTGTTGGGGTGGCCCTTGTTGCTGCTGGCGGTGTATCCACCGCACAAGGCCGTGCCCCTGGGGCAGGTCGAGGTCTGGCAACTGGATGTGGGGCAGGGCCTGGCCTTTGTCCTGCGCACCCGGGAACACGCAATGCTGTATGACACCGGCCCGCGTTTCGGTGATTTCGACCTGGGGCAGCGAGTGGTGCTGCCAGCTTTGAAAAAGCTGGGAATCAAGCGGTTGGACCTGATGTTGATCAGCCACGCCGATGCCGACCACGCGGGCGGCGCCCTGGCCGTGTGGCGGGGCTTGCCGGTGGCCGAAGTGCGCAGCGGAGAAGCCGATGCATTGCCGTCGAGCCTGCAGTCCGGGCCTTGCCAAAGTGGCTTGAGTTGGCAATGGGACGACGTGCGTTTCACCCAGTGGCAATGGGCGGCGGCCGAAGACGGTAACCAGCGTTCCTGCGTGCTGCTGATCGAAGCGCGCGGCGAACGCTTATTGTTGACCGGTGATATTGATGTGCGCGCCGAGCGGGCCCTGCTCGCCAGCCCGCTGGCGGTGCCGACCCAGTGGTTGCAGGCGCCCCATCACGGCAGTGGCACCTCATCGTCCATGGCGCTGCTCAAGGCGCTTTCGCCTACAGCGGTGTTGATTTCCCGAGGGCAGGGCAACGCTTTTGGTCACCCTCATCCCGTGGTGATGGCGCGCTATCGGCAACTGGGCCTGGCTATTTATGACAGTGCCGAACAAGGTGCGGTGCGCCTGCAGCTGGGGGCATTCACGACGGCGACCCGGTTAAGGGCCGAGCGGCGTTTCTGGCGCGACGTGCCGCGAATGCCTTAAATAACCGTGAGTTATTAAAGGCGGGGAACATGCGACATCACGGTCTTCGGTGCGCCTGGACCCTATGTTAGAGTGGCGCACTTTTTCGAGGGGACTGTCACTGTGTGGGAATTGGTCAAATCCGGCGGCTGGATGATGTTGCCGATCATTCTGAGTTCCATCGCAGCACTTGGCATCATTGCCGAACGCCTGTGGACCTTGCGCGCCAGCCGTGTCACGCCGCCCCATCTGTTGGGCCTGGTCTGGCGCTGGATCAAAGACAAGCAACTGAACAAGGACAAGCTCAAGGAGCTGCGGGCCGATTCCCCCCTGGGCGAGATCCTCGCCGCCGGCCTGGCCAACTCCAAGCACGGTCGCGAGATCATGAAGGAGTGCATTGAAGAAGCCGCGGCCCGGGTTATCCACGAGTTGGAACGCTACCTCAATGCCCTCGGCACCATCGCTGCCATGGCGCCTCTGCTGGGGCTGCTGGGTACGGTGCTGGGCATGATCGATATCTTCAGCTCGTTCATGGGCTCGGGCATGACCACCAACGCGGCCGTGCTCGCCGGGGGTATTTCCAAGGCACTGATTACCACGGCAGCGGGCCTGATGGTGGGCATCCCGGCGGTGTTCTTCCACCGCTTCCTGCAACGGCGCGTCGATGAGCTGGTGGTCGGCATGGAGCAGGAAGCCATCAAGTTGGTGGAAGTGGTGCAGGGCGACCGTGACGTCGATCTGGTTGAGGGCAAAGCGTGAAATTCCGCCGCAAACCTCGGGAAACCGTCGATATCAACCTTGCGTCGTTGATCGACGTGGTGTTTATCCTGCTGCTGTTTTTCGTCGTCACCACCACGTTCACCCGTGAAACCCAGTTGCGCGTCGACCTACCGGAAGCGGTCAGCGGCTCGCCGGCCGAAGACCAGCAGGTCAAGCAACTGGACATCGCCATCAGCGCCGACGGGGTGTTTTCGGTGAACAACCAGGTCTTGCCCAAGAGCGACCTGGCCAGCCTGATCGAGGCCTTGCAGAAGGAATCGGCGGGAGACACCCAGATGCCGCTGTCCATCAGCGCCGACGGCAAGACCCAACATCAAGCGGTGATCACCGCCATGGACGCGGCCGGCAAGCTCGGCTTCAGCCATCTGCGCATGACCACCGTCGAGGCGGCACCGGCACCCTGATGGCTCTTTCCGATCGTTTGCTCGCCGCCTGGTACAACGGCCACCCCGGGCTGCAACTGTTGCGGCCCCTGGAGTGGTTGTACCGGCGGGTGGTGGTGCGCAAGCGCCAGCGGTTCCTGGACCGCGAGGGCACGATCTACCAGCCTCCGGTGCCGTTGATCGTGGTGGGCAACATCACCGTGGGCGGGACCGGCAAGACACCGCTGATTTTGTGGATGATCGAACACTGCCGGCGCCGCGGCCTGCGGGTGGGCGTGGTAAGCCGTGGTTATGGCGCCAAGCCGCCGCAATTGCCTTGGCGGGTCGAGGCTGAGCAAAGTGCCGATATCGCCGGCGATGAACCGTTGCTGATTGTGCAGCGCACCGGTGTGCCGCTGATGATTGACCCTGAGCGCAGCCGCGCGGTGCAGGCCTTGCTGGCGGCAGAGCCCCTGGACCTGATTCTTTCCGACGATGGCATGCAGCATTACCGCATGGCCCGGGATCTGGAACTGGTGCTGATTGATGCCGCCCGTGGCCTGGGCAACCGCCGTTGTCTGCCAGCCGGTCCGCTGCGTGAGCCGTTGGAGCGTCTGGAGAGCGTGGATGCCTGCCTTTACAACGGCGCCGAGGCCGACCGCGACGACGGTTTTGCCTTTCGTCTGGAGCCTTCTGCGCTGGTCAACCTGCGCAGTGGCGAGCGCCGCGCGATCACCCACTTTCCGCCGGGCCAGGCGCTGCATGCCGTGGCCGGCATCGGCAACCCGCAGCGTTTCTTCAACACCCTTGAAACGCTACACTGGCAGCCTGTTCCCCATGCTTTTGCCGATCACGCCGAATACAGCGCCCAAGCCTTGAATTTCAGCCCGTCCCTGCCTCTGGTCATGACCGAGAAGGATGCGGTGAAGTGCCGTGATTTCGCCGCTGCCGACTGGTGGTATCTAGCGGTGGACGCGGCCCCTTCGCCGGCGTTCGTGGCCTGGTTCGATACCCAGCTGATGCGCCTGCTGCCTGATCGTCTTTTGCCTTAAAACGCTGTTATCCAGGGAGTTCTCATGGACACCAAGTTGCTCGATATCCTCGCCTGCCCGGTCTGCAAAGGCCCGCTCAAACTCAGTGCCGACAAAACCGAACTGATCAGCAAGGGTGCAGGTCTGGCCTATCCGATTCGTGACGGCATTCCCGTGATGCTGGAAACCGAAGCCCGCACCCTCAGCACCGATGAGCGCCTGGATAAATGACCACCGCCTTTACCGTTGTTATCCCGTCGCGTTTCGCCTCGACCCGCCTGCCGGGCAAGCCGCTGCAACAGATCGCCGGCAAGCCGATGATCCAGTGGGTCTGGGAACAGGCCAGCAAGAGTAGTGCCGAGCGGGTGGTGGTTGCCACGGATGATGCGCGCATCGTCGAGGCCTGCAAGGGTTTTGGCGCCGAAGTGGTGCTGACCCGTGAAGACCACAACTCCGGTACCGATCGCCTGGCGGAAGTGGCAAGCCAATTGGGCTTGGCGGCGGACGCCATTGTGGTCAACGTGCAGGGCGACGAGCCTTTGATCCCGCCGGCGGTGATCGACCAAGTGGCTGCCAACCTGGCGGCCCACCCCGAGGCACGGATGGCGACCCTGGCCGAGCCGATCGAGGATCTGGACACCCTGTTCAATCCCAATGTGGTCAAGGTGGTCAGTGACCTCAACGGTCTGGCCCTGACCTTCAGCCGCGCCACCTTGCCCTGGGCGCGGGACGCGTTCGCCAAGAGCCGTGAGCAACTGCCGGCCGGCGTGCCTTATCGCCGCCATATCGGCATCTATGCCTACCGCGCCGGCTTCCTGCATGACTTTGTCAGCTGGGGCCCGTGCTGGTTGGAAAACACTGAATCCCTCGAGCAATTGCGCGCGCTCTGGCACGGTGTGCGGATCCACGTCGCCGATGCCCTGGAAGCGCCGCCGGCCGGTGTCGACACCGCTGAAGACCTCGAGCGCGTTCGTCGTCTGCTGGAGGCCTGATGCGCGTTTTGTTCGTTTGCCTGGGCAATATCTGCCGTTCACCTTCGGCCGAGGGCGTGCTGCGACACAAGCTGCACGAGGCCGGCCTGGGCGACCAGGTCGAGGTTGCCTCCGCGGGGACTGGCGACTGGCACATCGGCAAGGCGCCTGATGCCCGCAGCCAGCGTGCGGCGCTGCGGCGCGGCTACGACTTGTCGGCCCAGCGGGCGCAACAGGTCAGCCGCGACGACTTCGCTCGATACGACCTGATCTTCGCCATGGACCACAGCAACCTGAGCCACCTCAAAGCGTTGCAACCGGCTCAGGGCAAGGCCGAGCTGGACCTGTTCCTGCGGCGCTTTGATGCGCCCCTGGAAGAAGTACCGGACCCGTATTACGACGGTGAGCAGGGCTTCGAACAGGTGCTAGACCTGCTTGAGCAGGCGTGCGACCGGCTGGTGATCGAATTGAAGGGGCGGCTATGACCTTGCAGTTGCAGTCGCAGGTTTCGCTGAAACCCTTCAATACCTTTGGCGTCGAGGTGAAGGCCCAGTGGTTCGCAGAGGCCCACAGCGATGACGATGTGCGCGAGGCGCTGGCGTATTCGGCCCAGCACTCGTTGCCATTGCTGGTGATCGGGGGGGGCAGCAACCTGTTGCTGACGGCCGATATTCCGGCACTGGTCTTGCGCATGGCCACCCGAGGCATTCGCTTGCTCAGCGACAACGGTGAGCAGGTGGTGGTCGAGGCGCAAGCCGGTGAAGCTTGGCACCCCTTTGTCCAGTGGACCCTGGAGCAGGGGCTTTCCGGCTTGGAGAACCTTAGCCTGATCCCCGGTACGGTCGGCGCTGCCCCGATGCAGAACATCGGTGCCTACGGCGTGGAGATCAAGGACGTGTTCGCCGGCCTGACCGCCCTCGATCGCCAGACCGGCGAGTTGCGGGAGTTCAGCCTGGCGGACTGCGAGTTCGCTTACCGCGACAGCCTGTTCAAGCAGCAAGCCGGGCGCTGGCTGATCCTGCGGGTGCGGTTTGCCCTCAATCGCGCTGCCCATCTGCACCTGGACTACGGCCCAGTGCGTCAGCGCCTGACCGAGCAAGGCATCGAGCAACCGACACCGCTTGATGTCAGCCGGGCGATTTGTGCCATTCGCAGTGAAAAACTCCCCGATCCCGCGGTGCTGGGCAACGCCGGCAGCTTCTTCAAGAACCCGCTGGTGCCGGCGTCGCTGGCGGCGCAGATCAAGCAGACCCATCCAGGTTTGGTGGCTTATCCACAGGCCGATGGCCAAGTGAAACTGGCGGCGGGGTGGTTGATCGAGCAGGCGGGGTGGAAGGGCTTTCGCGAGGCCGACGCAGGGGTGCATCGCCTGCAATCCTTGGTGCTGGTGAATTATGGCGCGGCCACAGGCCTGCAGTTGCTGCACCTGGCGCAACGGATCCAGCAGGACATCGCCGAGCGCTTCAATGTGCAACTGGAGATGGAACCCAATCGTTATTGATCGGCGCTTCTTGAGCTAAGCTCAAAGCCTCACGCCAAAGCCTTGCAGGGGTCATGCCTTGCAAGGCTTTTTTGTTCATCGGCGCTTAACTTAGCTAGCTAACAATGCAAGTATTTACCCCCACAAAGGCCCGGTGAAGCCCAGCTTCACAAGAGAGCCCATTAGCCTGAGTCGATCTGCTCTAAACCGTCGCATTGCGCCGCAGATTGCTCGACCCCATAACCCAAGACCTATGCGGGCGTGCCCATGATTACCCTGAAACTCAATGGCCAAGATCATCAACTGGATGTCACCGAGGACATGCCCCTGCTGTGGGCCATTCGCGACGTGGCGGGCTACAACGGCACCAAGTTCGGCTGCGGCATGGGCCTGTGCGGTGCCTGCACCATCCATATCGACGGAGCCCCGGCGCGCAGCTGCATCACTCCGATCGGCTCGGTGATCGGGAAGAACGTCAGCACCATCGACAACCTGCACACCGATTCGGTGGGCCAGGTGGTCCAGCAGGCGTGGTTGGATACGGCGGTGGCCCAGTGCGGTTATTGCCAGGGCGGGCAGATCATGTCCGCCACGGCCTTGCTCAAGGTTCATCCCAACCCCAGCGACGAGCAGATTGAAGAGGCGATGGTCGGCAACATCTGCCGCTGCGGCACTTACAACCGCATCAAGACGGCGATTCGCCAGGCCGCCACCCATCTGCAGGAGGCCAAGGCATGAACCGCACAGCCAACGATTTTGCCCTGAGCAACCTCAGTCGCCGTGGCTTTCTCAAGGGCGTCGGGGCCACCGGGGCCTTGGTGCTGGCGGCCAGCTGGGGATGGCAGGAAGCTTTTGCCGAAGAGAAAAAGTTTGGTGCCGAAGGCATGCCCCACGGTTGGATCGATGACCCCAAGGTCTACGTCAGCATTGCCGTCGATGGCAGCGTGACGGTGATTTGCAATCGTTCGGAAATGGGCCAGGGCGTGCGCACCAGCCTGAGCATGGTGGTGGCCGATGAGCTGGAAGCCGACTGGGCGCTGGTGAAGGTCAAGCAGGCGCCGGGCGATGAAGTGCGCTTCGGTAACCAGGACACCGACGGTTCGCGCAGCATGCGCCATTGGTTCGAGCCGATGCGCCGCTGTGGCGCTGCGGCGCGGAGCATGCTGGAGCAGGCCGCCGCCGACCAGTGGAAGGTGCCGGTGGCTGAGTGCCGGGCGCAGTTGCACAAAGTGTTGCATCAGCCCAGCGGTCGCGAATTGGGTTACGGCGCCCTGGCCCTGGCTGCCGGCGCCCTGGCCGTGCCAGCCCGTGACAGCCTGCGCCTGAAGGCGCCAGCCGAGTTCCGCTACATCGGTAAGGAGGCAGTGCGCGCCATCGACGGTGAAGACATCGTCAAGGGCGCCGCAGTGTACGGCGCCGATGTGCATTTTGACGGCATGTTGTTCGCCGCTGTGGCCCGGCCACGAGTCTACGGCGGTACGGTCAAGTCCTTCGATGGCAGCGCGGCATTGAAAGTCCCTGGGGTGATCAAGGTGCTGGCGATCGAAAGCCGTCCGGTGCCCTCGGAGTTCCAGCCCCTGGGGGGCGTGGCGGTGGTTGCCAGCAACACTTGGGCGGCGATCAAGGGGCGCGAGGCGCTGAAGATCGAGTGGGAAGATGGCGCTAACGCTTCCTACAACTCCATCGCCTACCGCGAGGAGCTGGAGGCCGCGGCCCGCAAGCCAGGCAAGGTGGTGCGCAATACCGGCAGTATCGACGAGGCCTTGAGCACGGCCGACAGCAGCCTGGAAGCCTCCTATTACCTGCCACACTTGGCGCAGTCGCCCATGGAACCGATGGTGGCCGTGGCGCGTTTTCATGAGGGCCAGTGCGAGGCCTGGGCACCGAGCCAGGCGCCCCAGGTGACCCGTGAGCGGATCGCCGAGCGTCTGGGGATCGGCTTCGACAAGGTCACGGTCAATGTCACCCTGCTGGGCGGCGGCTTTGGGCGCAAATCCAAGCCGGACTTCGTTTTGGAAGCGGCGATCCTGGCCAAGGAGTTCCCAGGCAAGGCGGTGCGGGTGCAATGGACCCGGGAAGACGATATCCACAACTCGTATTTTCACACCGTGTCGGCGGAGTACCTCAAGGCCGGCCTCAATCAGGACGGCATGCCTTCAGGCTGGCTGCACCGAACCGTGGCGCCGAGCATCACTGCGCTGTTCGCCCCGGGCATGAACCACGAAGCGGCATTCGAGTTGGGCATGGGGTTCACCAACATGCCCTATGCGATTCCCAATGTGCGACTGGAAAACCCTGAAGCCACGGTGCACACCCGGGTCGGCTGGTACCGCTCGGTGTCGAACATACCCCACGGTTTTGCGATCCAGAGTTTTGTCGATGAACTGGCCCACAAAGCTGGTCAAGACCCGCTGAAGTATCAGCTCAAGCTGTTGGGACCGGATCGGCAGATCGACCCGCGGACCCTCAGTGAAGAATGGAACTACGGCGAATCCCCGGAGCGTTACCCCATCGACACCGCGCGCCTGCGAACGGTGCTGGAAACCGCGGCCAAGGCGGCTGGCTGGGGACGCACGCTCGCCAAAGGCCGAGGCCTGGGGTTGGCAGTGCACTACAGCTTTGTGACCTACGTGGCGGCGGTGATCGAGGTGGAGGTCAAGGACGACGGCACGCTGATTGTGCACAAGGCCGATATCGCCGTGGACTGCGGGCCGCAGATTAATCCCGAGCGCATCCGTTCGCAGTTTGAAGGGGCGTGCGTCATGGGGTTGGGGAATGCGGTGCTGGGGGAAATCAGCTTCAAGGACGGCAAGGTCCAGCAGGACAACTTCCACATGTATGAAGTGGCGCGCATGTCCCTGGCGCCCAAGCAGGTTGCCGTGCACCTGGTGACGCCGCCGGGCGAGGTGCCCCTGGGCGGCGTCGGCGAACCGGGCGTGCCACCGATTGCGCCGGCCCTGTGCAACGCGATCTTCGCCGCCACCGGCAAGCGCATCCGCAACCTGCCGGTGCGCTACCAGTTGCAGGGCTGGCAGCAGGGTGCGAAGGCCTGATGGACAGTGTCGACTTGAATGTCCTGCGCAGCGTGCTGGAGTGGCGCCGCGCAGGATGGCCGGTGCTGCTCTACAGCGTGGTCCAGACTTGGGGCAGTGCACCGCGTCCACCGGGGGCCATGCTGGCCTTGCGCGGCGATGGGGTGGTGATGGGTTCGGTGTCCGGCGGTTGTATCGAGGACGACTTGATCACCCGCTTGCACGACGGTCGACTGCCTGAGACGGGGCCGCCTGTGCAATTGCTGACCTATGGCGTGACCCGTGATGAGGCGGCGCGGTTTGGCCTGCCTTGTGGCGGGACACTGCGCCTCACCGAGGAGCGGGTGGGCGACCCGGCCTGGGTCGCCGAGTTGCTGGCTCGCTGTGAAGCCCATGAGCTCGTTGCACGGGAGCTGGTTCTGGCCACCGGCGCCGTCACCTTGAGCGGCGCCGGCAAGGGGGATGCGCTGAGTTTTGATGGCGAGCACTTGCGGGCCATTTATGGTCCGCGCTGGCGCCTGCTGCTGATCGGTGCCGGCCAGTTGTCGCGTTATGTGGCGCAAATGGCGCGGATGCTGGATTTCGAGGTGCTGATCTGCGACCCCCGCGAGGAGTTCGTCTATGGCTGGGAAGAGCAGCAAGGTCGTTTTGTGCCGGGCATGCCCGATGAAGCGGTGCTGGCTATTCAAACCGATGAGCGCACGGCAATCATCGCTCTGACCCACGATCCCCGTCTGGATGACATGGCGTTGCTCACGGCGCTGACCTCCAGGGCCTTTTACGTCGGCGCCCTGGGCTCGCGGGTGAATAGCCAGAAGCGTCGTGAGAACCTCGCGGCCCTGGGCCTGCCCGCCGAAGCCATCAGGCGCTTGCACGGGCCTATTGGCCTGCATATTGGCAGCCATACCCCGGCGGAGATTGCCTTGTCGCTGATGGCGGAAATCGTCGCCATCAAGAACGGCGTGGCGGCGGTGCAGAAGAAGCCATTGCCGGAGGAGGCGTAATGTCGGTCACGGCGATTGTCCTGGCGGCAGGGCAGGGCAGTCGTTTTCGCGCACTGGCCGATCAGGACAAGCTATTGGCGCCTTGCGTGGGGCGTGATGGCGTGACGCGTAAGGTGATTGAGCAGGTGCTAGTGAGCTTGCCGGCCAGTATTCAGCAGCGTTGGGTTGTGACGACGCCGGACCGGACCGAGGTCATTCGGCTGGCTGGGGTTTATGGCTGTGAGGTGTTGCTGCTGCAGTCGGCGGGCATGGGCGACAGCATTGCCGCTGCAGTCACTGCCTGTGCTGGCGCCCATGGCTGGCTGATGCTGCTGGGGGATATGCCGTTTATCTTGCCGTCGAGTATTGAGCAGGTCGTTGATGAGTTGGTAGCGGATGGCATCAGCGTTCCGGTGCATAGAGGGCAGTTCGGTCATCCCGTGGGGTTTGGCAGTTCCTTCGGGCCTGCCTTGATGGCGCTGAGCGGTGATCGCGGGGCAAAGCCGTTGTTTGCCGAGGCACCGGTGCGGGAGGTGCGGGTGGATGATCCCGGTGTGTTGTGGGATGTGGATGTGCCGGAGCGACTGGATTTCAAACACAGTTAGCAGGCTAGCCTGTGTCGACCATGTTGTTCGAATGTTGGGTATAAAAAAGCCCCGCCTGATCGCTCAGGCGGGGCTTTTTAGTGGCCGTTGGAATCAGACGAGGGGTTTAGGCTCGTGTTCTTCCTGGGCTTTGGCCGGCTGTTCAACCTGTTCCTCAACGATGCGCGGGGCTTCTTCGAGGGGCAGAGCGGTCTGCTCAGCAACGGGTTGAGCTTCTGGAGCCGGAGCGGCCTCAGCGACTTCAACTGCCGGAGCGTGCTCGGCGACTACGGGTGCTTCAACCGGAGCAGCAGCGGCGGCCAATTCGGCTTCCTTCTGCAGGCGCTCTTCTTCACGCTTGCGGCGACGCACTTCACGTGGGTCGTTCGGCGCGCGGCCGTTGCTGGTCAGGGCAATGGCCGGTGCGGCCTCCACAACCGGAGCGGGTGCTTCTTCGACCACGGCAGGTGCTGCAACCGGAGCAGGCTCGGCGATCACCACTGGTTCGACGATAGCCACGGCTTCAGCAGCAGGCGCTGCTTCGGCAACAGGGGCTTCAACGACAATGGCTTCGGCTACGCGTTCGAAGGCGCTAGGTGCTTCCTCGGCAGGCTCGGGAGCTTTCTCCACAACCGGTGCTTCAACCACTGGCTCAGCAACGATGACCGGCTCAGGCTCAGCCACCACGGCAGGTTCTGCAGCCACTTCAGCCTGAGGCTGTTGCTCTTGAACCGCTGCAACCTCGACGGCTGGAACAACCGGGGCTTCAACTGGGGTCGTCGCTTCAACCACCGGTGCTTCAGGGGCTTGTTCGGCCACTGCGGCGGTGGCGCGCTCAGCCTGTTGCTGGGCTTCAGCTTCGGCTGGAGCGCTGATCACGCTGCTGGCAACGGCTTCGGTGACGGCCAGGCCGGCAGCCAGGTCGGCGTTGCTTGGCTCTTCGCCATTCTCTTCCGAGCCTTCGATCACGTTGCCGTTGGCGTCACGTTGACGCTCGCGACGGTTGCTGCGACGACGCTGGCCACGGGAGCGACGACGTGGACGATCGCCTTCGGCGTTGTCCTGGCCATCTTCCTGCAGTTGCTCTTCGTTGCTCAGCAGTTCTTCTTCGCTGGTGGCCGCAGCCTGTTCGGCACGTGGTTGACGCTCTTCACGTGGCGGACGCGGTTGACGCTCTTCGCGCGGCTGGCGTGCTGGACGCTCCTCGGCGGTGACACCCACTGCGGCTGCAGCGGCTGCAACGGCCGGGGCGGCATCCAGGGGTTCGCGCAGTTCACGAACCCGCTCTTCACGCTCGCCACGTGGCTTGCGATCTTCCCGCGGGGCGCGAGGCTGGCGTTCTTCACGAGGTGCGCGTGGTGCGCGCTCTTCACGAGCAACACCTTGGACTTCTTCACGGGCTTCACGCACTTCACGAGGCTGACGCTCTTCCCGTGGGGCGCGTTCTTCGCGTGGTGCACGCTCTTCACGCGGAGCACGTTCTTCACGAGGCTTGCGCTCTTCATCGCGGCGACCGTTACGGTTGCGGCTCTGCTGGCGACCGTTGCGACGCTCTTCGTTGCTGCGCGCTGGGCGTTCGGTAACAGGCTTCTCGACCACGACCGGAGCCGCTGGCTCTTCCTTGGTGGCGAACAGGCTCACCAGGGATTTCACCAGGCCTTTGAACAGGCTTGGTTCTGCAACGACGGGCGCAGGAGCGGCGACTGGTGCGACGACTTCGGTAGGGACCGGAGCGTTGGCGCGGGCAGGTGCGGTCTTCACCGCGGCTTCCTGGCGAACCAGGGTGCGGGTGGCGGCAGCCGGTTGCACGTCTTCGACTTCAGCGGCTGCTGCAGCGATTTCGTAGCTGGACTGGTTGGTGTTGGCTTCGGGGCTGTCATCGCGCAGGCGCTGAACTTCGAAATGCGGGGTTTCGAGGTGATCGTTCGGCAGAATGACGATGCGTGCACGGGTGCGCAGTTCGATCTTGGTGATCGAGTTGCGTTTTTCGTTGAGCAGGAAGGCAGCAACCGGGATCGGCACTTGGGCACGAACTTCGGCAGTGCGGTCTTTCAGGGCTTCTTCTTCGATCAGGCGCAGGATCGCCAGGGACAGCGATTCAACGTCACGGATGATGCCGGTGCCGTTGCAACGCGGGCAGACGATGCCGCTGCTTTCGCCCAGGGATGGACGCAGGCGCTGACGGGACATTTCCAGCAGGCCGAAGCGCGAGATGCGACCGACTTGCACGCGAGCGCGGTCGGCTTCCAGGCATTCGCGGACTTTCTCTTCCACGGCGCGCTGGTTCTTGGCAGGGGTCATGTCGATGAAGTCGATGACGATCAGGCCGCCGATGTCGCGCAGGCGCAACTGACGGGCGATTTCTTCGGCGGCTTCAAGGTTGGTCTGCAGGGCGGTTTCTTCGATGTCGCTGCCTTTGGTGGCGCGCGCCGAGTTGATGTCGATGGACACCAGGGCTTCGGTCGGATCGATGACGATGGAGCCGCCAGAAGGCAGTTCGACCACGCGCTGGAAGGCGGTTTCGATCTGGCTTTCGATCTGGAAACGGTTGAACAGCGGAACGCTGTCTTCGTACAGCTTGATCTTGCTGGCGTACTGCGGCATCACCTGGCGGATGAAGGTCAGGGCTTCGTCCTGGGCTTCAACGCTGTCGATCAGCACTTCGCCGATGTCCTGGCGCAGGTAATCGCGGATCGCGCGGATGATCACGTTGCTTTCCTGGTAGATCAGGAATGGCGCGGAGCGATCCAGCGATGCTTCTTTGATGGCGGTCCAGAGTTGCAGCAGGTAATCGAGGTCCCACTGCATTTCTTCGCTGCTGCGGCCCAGGCCGGCAGTGCGCACGATCAGGCCCATGTCGGCAGGTGCAACCAGGCCGTTCAGTGCTTCACGCAGTTCGTTGCGCTCTTCACCTTCGATGCGACGGGAGATGCCGCCGGCACGCGGGTTGTTCGGCATCAGCACCAGGTAACGACCGGCCAGGCTGATGAACGTGGTCAGGGCTGCGCCCTTGTTGCCGCGTTCTTCTTTCTCGACCTGGACGATGACTTCCTGGCCTTCGCTCAGGACGTCCTTGATGTTCACGCGGCCTTCGGGGGCTTTCTTGAAGTATTCGCGGGAGATTTCTTTGAGGGGCAGGAAGCCGTGGCGCTCAGAGCCGAAATCGACAAAGGCAGCCTCAAGGCTTGGTTCGATACGAGTGATTCGGCCTTTATAGATGTTGGCCTTCTTCTGCTCGCGTGCACCGGATTCAATGTCCAGGTCGTAGAGGCGCTGGCCGTCTACCAGTGCAACACGCAACTCTTCGGGTTGAGTTGCGTTAATCAGCATTCTTTTCATGTAGTACCGTCGGTTTCCGGGCTGCCGGAAACGGCGTTCGGCACACACGACTTCTCACGGTCGGTGTCAGGTGCGTCAGGAGTGGTTGACCACTCGAGTGTCTAGCGAGGTTCGACCAAAAATGGGTACGAAGTCGCGACTCACGCGTCCTGCTTGCTGTGGTGACATAAAGGTCACCGCTTAAGCAAAAGTCTGTCAGGAGGAGGAATCGACCGGCGACTGTGGACGAGATGAAGCGTCTTGATAAAGCCTAATGCTACACAGTCCGACGGTTGTGCATCTCCACCCTACACGTATCCCTGATAATTCGGGTGCTGCCGCGCGCAGAATCCGCAGCGGGTTGGCATTTACCGTGAGCTCCGAAAGGGGAGGTCACGCATCATGGCTAAAGGCGTTGTTTCCGTAACCTTCGCTCGGGGTCGTTTGTCGCTGACTGCACTTTGTGAACTGGCCGTTAATCGCTGCGTAAGAGGCGAGTGATAACTCTGCTTATTACGGGTTTCAGGCCTTATGTCACCTGCGCTTGTTACAACGCCGAACTCTTCCGTTAGGTAGCAAAAGTTGCGTAGGACGGCCTCGCGTCCTTATGAATTGCGTTGGTCAGGGCCGGCAATTTGCCGCTGATCCGCTGGCCAGCCGCTTTTGGCGGCGTTCGCGACTATAGCAGCAATCATTAAGTGCTTCAAATCCATAAAAAATTGTTATCATTCGCGCCATGACGACTACTGCCCCCTCGACCCCAGGCGTCCAACTGCTTGAGGTCTCGCCGGAATATGCCGGCCAACGTATTGATAATTTCCTTCTCGCTCGGCTCAAGGGCGTGCCCAAGACTTTGATTTATCGCATTTTGCGCAAAGGCGAAGTGCGGGTGAACAAAGGTCGGATCAAGCCTGAGTACAAGTTGCAGGCGGGCGACATTGTGCGCGTGCCGCCGGTGCGCGTGCCTGAGCGCGACGAGCCTGTGCCTTTGGCCCAAGGGCTGCTGCAGCGCCTGGAAGCCTCGATCGTCTTCGAAGATAAAGCCCTGATTGTGATCAACAAGCCGGCCGGCATTGCCGTGCATGGCGGCAGCGGCTTGAACTTCGGTGTGATCGAAGCCTTTCGTCAGTTGCGCCCGGATGCCAAGGAATTGGAGTTGGTGCATCGCCTCGATCGCGATACGTCCGGCCTGCTGATGATTGCCAAGAAGCGCAGCATGTTGCGCCATTTGCACGCAGCCCTGCGTGGTGACGGCGTGGACAAACGCTATATGGCGCTGGTGCGTGGCAACTGGGCGACCGCCATCAAGCAGGTGAGGGCGCCGTTGCTCAAGAGCAACCTGCGCTCCGGCGAGCGCATGGTCGAGGTCAATGAAGAGGGCAAGGAGGCCTTGACCCTGTTCAAGGTACTGCGCCGCTTCGGCGATTTCGCCACCATGGTCGAGGCCAAGCCGGTGACGGGGCGGACTCACCAGATTCGCGTGCACACCCTGCATGCCGGTCACTGCATTGCCGGTGACAGCAAGTATGGTGATGACGATTTCACCAAGGAAATTCGCGACCTGGGCGGCAAGCGCCTGTTTCTCCATGCCTACATGCTGACTGTGCCGCTGCCGGATGGTGGCGAGCTGAAGCTGCAAGCGCCTGTGGATGAGATGTGGGCCAAGACCGTGGAGCGCTTGAGTGCACCCTGATTACCAGCTGCTGATCTTTGACTGGGACGGTACTCTGGCTGATTCCATTGGCCGGATCGTCCAGGCGATGCACGTGGCCAGTGATCAGTCGGGATTCCCGCGACGCGATGATGTTGCCGTGAAGGGCATTATCGGGTTGGGTTTGCCGGAAGCGATCCAGACCCTGTATCCGGACATCGACGATGCCCAGTTGATCGCCTTCCGCCAGCATTACGCTGATTGCTATATCGCCCTGGAGACTGAGCCTTCGCCTTTGTTCGAGGGTGTTGTGCAGTCCCTGGAGGCGTTTCGGCAGGAGGGGTATCGACTGGCTGTGGCGACCGGCAAGGCTCGGCGCGGGCTGGATCGAGTGTTGAAGTCTCACGGCTGGGAAGCATATTTCGATATCACCCGAGCGGCGGATGAAACCGCGAGCAAGCCTCACCCGTTGATGCTTGAGCAGATTCTTGCGCATTGCGGTGTGCGGCCTGAGCGGGCGCTGATGGTGGGGGATTCGTCCTTCGATCTGCAGATGGCGCGTAACGCCGGGATGGGTTCGGTGGCGGTCAGCTACGGCGCGCAATCCATTGAAGCGTTGCAGGCGTTTGAGCCACGCCTGTCGATCGATAGGTTTCCTGAGTTGCATGCCTGGCTCAGCCAGGGTGCCCAGTAAGTTTTAGCCGGGGAAGATGGCATGACTGATGAGTGGAAAGCACCAAGCAAGGCCAGCGCCGAAGGTGGCGATGACAAGAGCTGGAAGCTGTTGGAAAAAACCTTGCTGGCGGGGGTTCAAGAACAGCGTCGCTCGCGGCGTTGGGGGATCTTTTTCAAGTTGCTGACCTTTGTTTATCTGTTTGGCGCCCTGTTGTTGTTCACCCCGCTGATGGATATGGAAAAAAGTGCGGGGCGCGGCGCCAGCTACACGGCTCTGATCGAGGTTACAGGGGTGATCGCCGATAAGGAGTCAGCCAGCGCGGACAATATTGTCGGCAGCCTGCGTACTGCGTTTGAGGACCCCAAGGTCAAGGCAGTGGTGTTGCGGATTAACAGTCCAGGCGGTAGTCCGGTGCAGTCCGGTTACGTTTATGACGAAATTCGGCGCCTGCGCGCGCTGCACAAAGACACCAAGGTCTATGCAGTGATTTCCGATCTCGGCGCCTCCGGTGCTTATTACATTGCCAGTGCGGCTGACGAGATCTACGCCGATAAGGCGAGTCTGGTGGGTTCCATTGGTGTGACAGCGGCCGGCTACGGCTTTGTCGGCACCATGGAGAAGCTGGGTGTGGAGCGGCGTACTTACACCTCGGGTGAGCACAAGTCTTTCCTTGATCCGTTCCAGCCGCAAAAGGCGGAAGAAACCCAGTTCTGGCAAGGCGTGCTGGATACCACTCATCGGCAGTTCATCGCCAGCGTCAAGCAGGGGCGTGGTGATCGGCTCAAAGACAAGGATCATCCGGAGCTGTTTTCCGGTTTGGTCTGGTCGGGCGAGCAGGCGCTGCAACTGGGCTTGATCGATGGCCTGGGCAGTGCCAGTTCGGTCGCGCGGGATGTGGTCGGGGAAAAAGAGCTGGTGGACTTCACGGTCCAGGAGTCGCCTTTCGATCGCTTCTCGAAGAAGCTTGGCGCCAGTGTGGCTGAGCAGTTGGCGATGTGGATGGGGTTTCAGGGGCCTACCCTGCGTTAATTGCGTACTCCCCAAAAAAAGCCGGCCTGAGTGCCGGCTTTTTCATGGGCGATGTTCATGCCCTATGAATCAGGGGATCTGCACCCCTTCGGCCTGTAGCATGTCCACCAGGCGGATCAGCGGCAGGCCGATCAGGCTGGTGGCGTCCGGGCCTTCTGTGCTTTGAAACAGGCTCACGCCCAGGCCTTCGGCTTTGAAGCTGCCGGCGCAGTCGTAAGGCTGTTCTGTGCGCAGGTAGCGTTCGATGCGTGGGGCGTCCAGGTGGCGCATGTGCACGGTGAAGGGGATGCAGTCGACCTGGCATTCCCCGGTCTGGCTGTTGAGTAGGGCCAGGCCGGTGAGAAAGCTCACGCTGGCACCGCTGGCGGCCAGTAGTTGTTCCCGGGCGTTTTCGAAGGTGTGGGGCTTGCCGATGATGCGCCCATCGAGCACCGCGACCTGGTCAGAGCCAATAATCAGGTGATTCGGGTAGGCGGCGGCCAGGGCCTGGGCTTTTTCCCGGGCCAGGCGTTTGACCAGTTCAATTGCCGGCTCGCCGGGCTGGTGGCTTTCGTCGATGTCTGGCGAGCTGCAGCTGAATGGGAGTTGCAGGCGGGTCAGCAATTCGCGGCGATAGACCGAGCTTGAGGCGAGTAATAAAGGCAGCATGAGCGTCTCCTGGGGCGGTCGCAAATTCTAGCGGGGCTTGCAAGTGACGGACAGGGCTGAATTTCCTTTGACATGGCTGGGTGCATCCCTATAATGCTGCGCCTATGTTGAATGACCCGATTCCACCTCACGTTGACCCGCGCAAATTGGCTGACCGTGGCACCACCCTCAAAGGTGAACTGCTGCTGGCCGATTTGGAGAGACTCTGCGACCCGCTTTCCGACGATGTCGGTACGGTGCAGGCTAAATTCGTTTTTGAGCGAGATGAACGTAAAGCTGTGGTAATCCACAGTTTTATCGACACCGAAGTCAAAATGGTTTGCCAGCGTTGTCTTGAGCTGGTCACCCTGCCGATCCACAGCGAGTGCAGTTATGCTGTGGTGAAGGAGGGTGCGAATACCCAGTCGTTGCCGAAAGGTTATGACGTGCTGGAACTGGGCGAAGATCCTTTGGATCTGCATGCACTGATCGAGGAGGAGCTTTTGCTCGCCTTGCCCATTGTGCCTGCTCATCATCCGGAAGAATGCCAGCAGCCGGCGGGCCTCGATGACGAGCCCGAACCGAGCGAGGACGAGGTAACGCGGTCCAACCCGTTCAGTGTATTGGCGCAGTTAAAGCGTGACCCAAACGTTTAGGAGTTAATCAATTATGGCTGTTCAGCAGAACAAAAAATCCCGCTCCGCCCGTGACATGCGTCGTTCCCACGACGCTCTCGAGGCTAGCACCCTGTCCGTAGAAAAGACCACCGGTGAAGTTCACCTGCGTCACCACGTATCGCCAGAAGGCGTATACCGTGGCCGTAAAGTGATCGACAAGGGCGCTGACGAGTAATCACTTGTCCGCTCAAGTCATCGCGATTGACGCAATGGGCGGGGACTTCGGTCCCCGCAGCATTGTTCAGGCCAGCCTCGCTTGCCTGTCTGCAACGCCCTCGCTGCACCTGACCCTCGTCGGTCAACCCTCCCTTTTAGAAGATCTGCTTTCCGGCCATTCGGCTGTGGATCGCTCGCGCCTGACGATTACTCCGGCGACACAAGTGATCACCATGGACGAAAAGCCTTCCCAGGCCCTGCGTGGCAAGCCTGACTCGTCGATGCGCGTGGCCCTCGAGCTGTTGCGCGAGGGCAAGGTCCAGGCCTGTGTCAGTGCCGGCAACACCGGTGCGTTGATGGCGCTGTCGCGCTATGTGCTCAAGACCCTTCCGGGGATCGATCGCCCGGCCATGGTGGCGGCCATTCCTACCCAGCGCGGCTATTGCCAACTGCTGGATCTGGGGGCGAACGTCGATTGCAGTGCCGAACACCTGTTCCAGTTTGCGGTGATGGGCTCGGTGGCCGCCGAAACCCTGGGGGTGGTGCGGCCGCGGGTGGCGCTGCTGAATATCGGCACCGAAGACATCAAGGGCAATCAGCAGGTCAAGCTGGCGGCAACCTTGCTGCAAAGCGCCCGGGGGCTGAACTACATCGGTTTTGTCGAAGGGGATGGTCTGTATCGCGGCGAGGCGGATGTGGTGGTGTGTGACGGCTTTGTCGGCAATATCCTGCTCAAATCCAGCGAGGGGCTGGCCACCATGATTGCTGCGCGGATCGAGGCGCTGTTCAAGCAGAATGCCTTGTCGCGCATGGTGGGTGCCCTGGCGTTGCCGTTGATGCGGCGCTTGCAGGCAGACCTGGCGCCGGCGCGGCACAATGGTGCGAGCTTTCTCGGTTTGCAGGGCATTGTGGTGAAAAGTCACGGTTCGGCGGGGGTGGAGGGCTTTCAGAGCGCGATTCAGCGTGCGTTGATCGAGATCCAGGAAAATCTCCCCGAGCGCCTGCACGGTCGTCTCGAAGACTTGTTGCTTTAGGCGTTTTCCCTTGGGAGTGCTTAAATGTGACCGCTCAGTTCAATTGGCCATCCAACTGTCAGTTTCTTGCGTCCACTTCTGTGGGACGTCAATTCTCCGACGACAAGATCATTAGGGGCTTGTTACATGTCTGCATCCCTCGCATTCGTCTTTCCAGGACAGGGCTCGCAGTCCCTCGGCATGTTGGCCGAGTTGGGCGCGCAGTACCCGTTGATCCTCGACACCTTCAAAGAAGCCTCCGATGCTCTGGGCTACGACCTCTGGGCGCTGACCCAGCAAGGTCCTGAAGAGCTGCTCAATCAAACCGACAAGACCCAGCCGGCCATCCTCACCGCCTCCATCGCCCTGTGGCGTCTGTGGTTGGCGGAAGGCGGCGCGCGTCCGGCCTTTGTGGCCGGTCACAGCCTGGGCGAGTACAGCGCCCTGGTCGCTGCTGGCAGCCTGACACTGGCTGAAGCCGTGAAGCTGGTCGAGCGTCGTGGCCAGTTGATGCAAGAAGCCGTGCCTGCGGGGCAGGGCGGCATGGCGGCGATTCTCGGCCTGGAAGACGCTGATGTATTGGCGGCCTGCGCTGAAGCGGCGCAAGGCGATGTGGTCAGCGCGGTCAATTTCAACTCCCCAGGCCAGGTGGTGATCGCCGGTGCCAAGGCGGCCGTCGAGCGCGCCATCGAAGGCTGCAAGGCCCGTGGTGCCAAGCGCGCCATGCCGCTGCCGGTCAGCGTGCCCTCCCACTGCGAGCTGATGCGCCCGGCTGCCGAGCGCTTCGCTGAATCGATCGCCGCGATCAACTGGCAAGCGCCGCAGATCCCGCTGGTGCAGAACGTCAGTGCTGCCGTGGCGCCTGACCTCGAGACCCTCAAGCGCGACCTGCTGGAGCAACTCTACAAGCCGGTACGTTGGGTGGAATCGGTTCAGACCCTGGCGGCCAGCGGTGCTGTACAGCTGGTGGAATGCGGTCCTGGCAAGGTCCTGGCTGGCCTCAACAAGCGCTGCGCCGAAGGCGTATCGACCTCTAACCTGAATACCCCAGATGCCTTCGCTGCCGCCCGTGCGGCGCTGGCCTGAATTAGGAGAAGCCTGCATGAGTCTGCAAGGTAAAGTTGCACTGGTGACCGGCGCCAGCCGTGGTATTGGCCAGGCTATCGCCCTGGAGCTGGGGCGTTTGGGCGCCATTGTCGTGGGCACCGCGACGTCCGCGTCGGGCGCTGAGCGTATTGCTGCAACCCTGAAGGAAAACGGCATCCAAGGCACTGGCCTTGAGCTCAACGTCACCAGTGATGAGTCCGTTGCTGCCGTGCTGGCTAGCATCCAGGAGCAGTTCGGCGCGCCGGCGATCCTGGTGAACAACGCCGGCATCACCCGCGACAACCTGATGATGCGCATGAAAGACGACGAGTGGTACGACGTGGTCGATACCAACTTGAACAGTCTGTATCGCCTGTCCAAGGGCGTTTTGCGCGGCATGACCAAGGCGCGTTGGGGTCGAATTATCAGTATTGGCTCGGTAGTGGGTGCCATGGGCAACGCAGGCCAAGTAAACTACGCCGCCGCCAAGGCTGGTCTGGAAGGTTTCAGCCGTGCCCTGGCGCGTGAAGTCGGCTCGCGGTCGATCACTGTCAACTCGGTCACTCCTGGTTTTATCGATACCGATATGACCCGTGAACTGCCTGAGGCGCAGCGTGATGCCCTGCTGACACAAATTCCGCTGGGTCGTCTGGGTCAGGCTCAAGAGATCGCGCAAGTGGTCGCTTTTCTGGCTTCGGACGGTGCGGCCTACGTTACTGGGGCTACAATCCCGGTGAACGGCGGGATGTATATGTGAGTTAAATGTGACGGATTGCTTCAAAAAAATGTCATACGAGCTGTCTAAAATCCGTTATAAAGCTGCAATCTATTTATAGGCAGATGGCCAAAGGGTTTGAGGAGTGAAGCTTTCAGTTGAAAAGCTGAAAAGCCTTTCTATACACTTACCCACTGGCCAGCTGCCTGAATTTGTCCATTAGGAGTGAAAACAAGGTATGAGCACCATCGAAGAGCGCGTCAAGAAAATCGTTGCTGAGCAACTGGGCGTTAAAGAAGAAGAAGTTGTTAACACTGCTTCCTTCGTTGAAGACCTGGGTGCTGACTCCCTTGACACCGTTGAGCTGGTGATGGCTCTGGAAGAGGAATTCGAGACCGAAATCCCTGACGAAGAAGCTGAAAAAATCACTACCGTTCAAGCAGCTATCGACTACGTTACCAGCCACCAGGCTTAAGCGTTTGTAGTCGCCGTTTGCTGTTATGGAAAAACCGCACTGCCGTTACGGCGTGCGGTTTTTTCTTTAGGCCTGATGCAAAGTGTCGTCATTAGAAAAAGGAGAGTGCTGTGTCGCGTAGACGCGTCGTAGTCACCGGTATGGGTATGTTGTCGCCACTGGGTACGGATGTCCCGAGTAGCTGGCAGGGCATTCTGGCTGGCCATAGTGGCATTGGTCTGATTGAGCACACCGACCTTTCTGCCTATTCCACCCGTTTTGGCGGCTCGGTAAAGGGCTTCAATGTCGAGGAGTACCTGTCGGCCAAAGAGGCCCGCAAACTCGACCTGTTCATTCAATACGGCTTGGCGGCCGGTTTTCAGGCAGTGCGTAATGCCGGCCTGGAAGTCACCGATGCCAACCGTGAGCGCATTGGCGTGGCCATGGGTTCGGGTATTGGCGGTCTGACCAATATCGAAGAAACCAGCCGCACCCTGCATGATTCCGGCCCACGACGGATCTCTCCGTTCTTCGTGCCTGGCTCGATCATTAATATGATTTCCGGCTTCCTGTCCATCCATCTGGGTGCCCAGGGACCGAACTACGCCATTTCCACGGCGTGCACCACCGGTACCCACTGCATCGGCATGGCGGCGCGCAATATCGCCTTTGGCGAGGCGGATGTGATGATCGCCGGCGGCGCCGAAATGGCGGCCTGCGGTCTGGGCATGGGCGGCTTCGGTGCGTCCCGTGCACTGTCGACTCGCAACGACGAGCCGACCCGCGCCAGCCGACCTTGGGACAAGGGCCGTGACGGCTTCGTCCTGTCTGACGGTGCCGGTGCCCTGGTTCTCGAAGAGCTGGAGCACGCCAAGGCCCGTGGTGCGACCATCTATGCCGAGCTGATCGGCTTTGGCATGAGTGGCGACGCCTACCACATGACGTCGCCGCCCGCCGATGGCGCCGGTGCTGCTCGCTGCATCGCCAACGCTCTGCGCGACGCCAAGCTCAATGTCGACCAGGTGCAGTACATCAACGCCCACGGCACCTCGACGCCGGCTGGCGACCTGGCGGAAGCCGAAGCGATCAAGAGCGTGTTTGGCGATCACGCCTACAAGCTGGCGGTCAGCTCCACCAAGTCCATGACCGGTCACCTGCTGGGTGCTGCCGGGGCGATTGAAGCGATCTTCAGCGTGCTGGCGATCAACAGCCAGGTGGCGCCTCCGACCATTAACCTCGATGAGCCGGACGAAGGCTGCGATCTCGATTTCGTGCCGCACACCGCGCGCAGCATGGACATCGATGTGGTGCTGTCCAACTCCTTTGGTTTTGGCGGTACCAACGGCTCCCTGGTGTTCCGCCGGTTCGCTGAGTGATGCACAGCTGGGTCGACGGTCAGCCGGCTGACGCTTTGTCGCTCAAGGACCGCGGCCTGGCTTATGGCGATGGGTTGTTTGAAACCATCGCCGTCAAGGCGGGGCAGCCCGCTTGCTGGAGCGTCATCTGGCGCGTCTGGCCGAGGGTTGTTCACGCCTGGCAATCACGGCGGACCACGTGCTGATCCGCAGTGAGGTGCTGGCGTATGCCGAGGCCCTGGGGGAGGGCGTGCTCAAGCTCATCCTCACCCGTGGCGACGGCCTGCGCGGCTATGCGCCCGACCCCCAGGCCCAGGCGCGGCGGATTCTGCAAGGCAATCCCCCGGCGGCCTATGCCCCGATCCACAGCGAGCAGGGCGTGCGCCTGTTTCCCTGTGCTACCCGTCTCTCCGAGCAGCCTTTGCTCGCGGGTCTCAAGCATCTCAATCGCCTGGAGCAGGTCCTGGCCCGCGCCGAGTGGCGGGATGCCGAGCATGCCGAAGGCTTGATGCTGGATGCCTCCGGGCGGGTGATCGAAGGCGTATTCAGCAATCTGTTCCTGGTGCGTGACGGCTGTCTGGTGACCCCGGACCTGAGTCGCTGTGGTGTGGCGGGGGTGATGCGCGCTGAAATATTGTTTCAGGCCGCGTCGTTGGGGATTGCCACGCAAGTAGCGGAGATCCACGTCGATCAACTGCAACAGGCCGATGAGGTGTTCGTGTGCAACAGCGTTTATGGCATCTGGCCGGTATTGGCCTGTGCAGGGATGAGCTGGTCGGCCGGACCGCTCACCCGTAAACTGCAGGCCATTTCCCGCGCGCTATTGGATGCTTGATTCGTGAGACGTAAATTTCTGCTTCTGCTGGAGACCGGACTGGTTCTGGCAGGGCTGCTGCTGGGCGCCGGCGCCTGGAAACTGCACTCGGCCCTGGAGCAACCGCTCAACCTGAGTCAGGAGCAACTGCTCGATGTGCCTACTGGCTCCACGCCCACCGGCACGTTCAATCGCCTGCAGGCCGACGGTGTGATCCGCGACGGCTTTTGGCTGCGCCTGTACTGGCGTTTCAACCTTGATGGCCAGCCCCTGCACAGCGGTGAATACCGCATGACCCCGGGCATGACTGCCGAAGGCCTGATCGGCCTCTGGCAGCGTGGCGAAGTGGTGCAGTACAGCTTGACCCTGGTGGAAGGCTGGAACTTTCGCCAAGTGCGCGCCGCCTTGGCCAAGCACGACAAGCTTGAACAGACCCTGACCGGCCTGAGCGACAGCCAGGTCATGGAAAAGCTCGGCCATGCCGGGGTCTTTCCCGAAGGCCGTTTCTTTCCCGACACTTACCGTTTCGTGCGGGGCATGAGCGACGCCGAGCTGCTCGAGAAAGCCTACGACCGCCTGGACGAGGTGCTGGCCAAGGAGTGGAGCAAACGCGCCGCCGATGTGCCCTACACCGAGCCTTACCAGGCGCTGATCATGGCGTCCCTGGTGGAGAAAGAGACCGGTGTGCCCCAAGAGCGGGGGCAGATTGCCGGGGTGTTTGTGCGCCGCATGCAGATTGGCATGTTGCTGCAAACCGATCCCACCGTTATTTATGGCCTGGGCGAACGCTACACCGGCAAGCTGACCCGTGCGCACCTCAAGGAAGCCACGCCTTACAACACTTATGTGATTGCCGGCTTGCCGCCGACGCCGATCGCTATGGTCGGGCGCGAAGCGATTCACGCGGCGCTCAACCCGGTGGATGGCAAGAGTCTGTATTTTGTCGCCCGTGGCGATGGCAGCCATGTGTTCTCTGATGACCTGGACGCCCATAACAGTGCCGTGCGCGAGTTTCAGCTCAAGCGCCGGGCCGACTACCGCTCCAGCCCTGCACCTGCGGCGGCTCCGGATGCTAGCAGCCCACCGGCGGAGGCATCGACACCGCCCGTAACCCCAGAATCCGCACCAGCGCCGGGCGAGACTGCTCAGGAGCCCGCGCCGCAAAGCCCGCAATGAACATGATTAAGGACTGCCTGTGACTGGCTTGTTTATTACCCTGGAAGGCCCGGAAGGCGCTGGTAAAAGCACCAACCGCGAATACCTGGCCGAGCGTCTGCGCGCCGCCGGTATCGAGGTGCTGCTGACCCGCGAGCCGGGCGGCACGCCGCTGGCCGAGCGTATCCGCGAGGTATTGCTGACCCCTGGCGATGAAGTGATGAATGCCGACACTGAGCTGTTGCTGGTGTTTGCCGCTCGGGCTCAGCACCTGGCTGCGGTGATCCGTCCGGCGTTGGCCCGTGGCGCGGTGGTTCTGTGTGACCGTTTTACCGATTCCACCTACGCCTACCAGGGCGGTGGTCGTGGGTTGTCGGTGGAGCGCATTGCCACCCTGGAACGTTTTGTCCAGGGGGAGTTGCGCCCTGACCTGACCCTGGTCTTTGACCTGCCTGTGGAAATCGGCCTGGCCCGGGCCAGCGCGCGCGGTCGCCTGGACCGTTTCGAGCAGGAAGGCCGGGTGTTTTTCGAAGCGGTGCGCAACGCCTACCTGAAGCGCGCCGAAGCCGATCCGGCGCGTTATCAGTTGGTGGATGCGGCCCAGCCCCTGGCCCAGGTCCAGCAGGCCCTGGATGGCCTGTTGCCGCAGTTGCTGGAGCGCGCCCGTGGCTGAGGCCTTCCCCTGGCAAGACAGCCTCTGGCAGCAATTGGCGGGGCGTGCCCAGCATGCCCATGCCTACCTGCTCCACGGGCCGGTGGGCATCGGCAAGCGCGCATTGGCCGAACGCTTGATGGCTCGTCTGTTGTGCCAGCGCCCTGAAGGCCTGGAAGCCTGCGGGCAGTGCAAATCCTGTCATCTGTTGCAGGCCGGCAGTCACCCAGACAACTACATCCTGGAGCCGGAAGAGGCGGACAAGGCGATCAAGGTCGATCAGGTCCGTGATCTGGTGAGCTTCGTGGTGCAGACCGCACAGCTGGGCGGACGCAAGGTGGTGCTCATCGAGCCGGTGGAGTCGATGAACATCAACGCTGCCAACGCCTTGCTCAAAAGTCTGGAAGAGCCCTCCGGCGATACGGTGCTGCTGTTGGTCAGCCATCAGCCCAGCCGTTTGTTGCCCACCATCAAGAGTCGTTGCGTGCAGCAGGCTTGTCCGTTGCCCAGCGAGGCTCTGAGCCTGCAATGGCTGGCAGGGGCGCTGCCCGAGTGCTCGGCCGAGGAGCGCGGCGAGTTGCTGACCCTTGCCGCCGGTTCGCCCCTGGCCGCCGTCAGCCTGCAAGCCCAAGGCGCGCGTGAGCAGCGGGCGCTGGTGGTGGATGGGGTGAAGAAGCTGCTCAAGCAGCAGCAATCTCCGACCCAGTTGGCCGAGAGCTGGAATGCCATCCCGTTGTTGCTGCTGTTTGACTGGTTTTGCGACTGGTCGAGCCTGATTCTGCGTTATCAGCTGACCGAGGACGAAGACGGCCTGGGCCTGACTGATATGCGCAAGGTGGTGCAGTACCTGGCGCAGAAGTCGAACCAGGGCAAAGTGCTGACGTTGCAGGACTGGATCCTGGCGCAGCGACAGAAAGTCCTGAGCAAGGCCAACCTCAACCGCGTGCTGCTATTGGAAGCGCTGCTGGTGCAGTGGGCGGCCTTGCCGACCCAGAAGTAATGCGTTGCGCCTGAGATCAGGCTTGTCGTGGGCTGTCGTGTTGGCGGCGGCCTTTTCACTCATTCGGATGCAGTTTTAGCCCCTTATGCTCGTAGATTCCCATTGCCACCTTGATCGCCTCGACCTTGCCGCCCACGACGGCTCCCTGGATGCCGCGCTGGAAGCGGCCCGGCAGCGTGGCGTCGGGCATTTCCTGTGCATTGGCGTCAGCGCCGACAACGCGGCAGACGTCAAGGCGCTGGCTGAGCGTTACGAGGATGTCGACTGCTCGGTGGGCGTGCACCCGCTGGATGTGCAACCCGGCGCCGAGCCGGCCCTGGACTGGCTGCTGCAGGAGCTGAACCACCCGCGAGTGGTGGCCATTGGCGAGACCGGGTTGGACTACCACTACGAACCCGAAGCCGCCGAGGTGCAGCAGGCTTCCTTCCGCTTGCACCTGCAGGCGGCGCAGCAAACCGGCAAACCGGTGATTGTCCACACACGCGGTGCTCGGGCGGATACCTTGGCCTTGTTGCGTGAAGCCGCGTTGCCCCAGGCCGGGGTGTTGCATTGCTTCACCGAAGACTGGGAGATGGCCAAGGCTGCGCTAGATTTGGGCTTCTATATTTCCTTGTCCGGGATCGTTACCTTCCGCAACGCCGATGCCTTGCGTGACGTGGCTCGCCAGGTACCGGCGGATCGCCTGCTGGTGGAAACCGACTCGCCGTACCTGTCACCCATTCCGTATCGCGGCAAACCCAACTTGCCGCAGTACGTGCGGGAAGTGGCGGAATACCTGGCGATGTTGCGCGGGCAACCCTATGAAGCCTTTGCCCAGCAGACCACGGAAAATTTCAAGCGCCTGTTCCCGTTGGCCCACGTCAAGAGTGCCGGATAAGCCCGGTAGCGAAGCCCAAATCGCGGGCAAAAAAAACCCGGGTTCTGGGGGGTGAATCCGGGTTAAGACCATTAGGAGTAAAACAAAGGCCCGCGGTCCATCGCTACCTTTATCAGCGCTTCACTTGGGGGAGATGTCGCGCTGACAGGTGAAGTATTGATCACTATCGCGTTGAGTCCAGTGGGTGTTGGTCGGTTTTTAAACAATTTTGGAATACGGGCGCTTCGGTTGAGTTCTCATTTCCGTTCAATAGCCGCCATAACCTGAACAATGGCAGCGATTCACAGGTTTTTGAGGGCGAACGCCAAGAGTTATTGGGGTTTTCTCCAGTCTTTCGCTCACAACCTGTTGCAGTTTGGTCGCTGCTTCTTCATGGCCCAAAGGCTTTCCTTCCTCATAAGTCGCTCCCCACTCTCCCAGGGTTGGGCGTTTCCCGTGGTTGATGAGCGGAATAGGGCGCCTTAAATACGATTGATTTTTGACTGGAATCGGTTTCTGCGTCGCTGTTGAGCAAGCAATGGTGTCGCGGGTTCATGATGTGTGGCTTCATCTGCACAGGGTCTGGATTCACCCTTGATAGCCCCTGAAAGTCCCGCTCAGTACCGGCTGCAAAGCCTTCGGCCGCGTAATCGCCCCGCTTGAAAGGACTCTTTCCAGGCAAATAGCGGTGGGGCGTGACCAGGCAAATTCATCCAGAAACACAGTGATGGTCGGATGATCCGTGCATTTTGGCGCAAGTTAGGCATAATACGCGGCTTCGATTTTGACCCCGACAGACCTTTTCTTATGCAAAAAGAACCCCGTAAGGTCCGTGAGTTTCGTCGCCGCGAGCAAGAAATTCTCGATACCGCGCTCAAGCTGTTCCTCGACCAAGGTGAAGACAGCGTCACCGTCGAGATGATCGCTGATGCCGTGGGTATCGGCAAAGGCACCATCTACAAGCACTTCAAGTCCAAGGCGGAGATCTACCTGCGCCTGATGCTCGACTATGAGCGCGACCTCAATGAGTTGCTGCACTCTGCCGACGTCGACAAGGACAAGGAGGCGCTGTCCCGGGCCTACTTCGAATTCCGCATGCGCGACCCACAGCGTTATCGGCTGTTCGACCGCCTGGAAGAGAAGGTGGTCAAGGGCAACCAGGTGCCGGAAATGGTCGAGGAACTGCACAAGATCCGTGCGTCCAACTTCGAGCGCCTGACCTTGTTGATCAAGGGCCGCATCAGCGAAGGCAAGCTTGAAGACGTACCGCCTTACTTCCACTACTGCGCGTCCTGGGCGCTGGTGCACGGCGCGGTGGCGCTGTACCACTCGCCATTCTGGAGCAATGTGCTGGAAGATCAGGAAGGCTTCTTCCAGTTCCTGATGGACATCGGCGTGCGCATGGGCAACAAGCGCAAGCGCGACCCGGAAATACCCAGCAGCTGATCCATTCAGTTGCTTTATTGCGCCGTGATTTACCTATATGGCGCAGTGCCCCAGGAATATACTCAGGCGTGGGACTTGCAAAAACCTGATTTGTGAGTCAAGTTTTTGCGGTCCTCTCTTCCTCCGCCGGAGTCATCCATGATCGTTGATCGTCAAGGCAGGCGTTTTCGCAATTTGCGCATCAGCCTGACCTCTGCCTGCAACTATGCGTGCACTTACTGCGTGCCTGACGGCAAGCGGCTGGTGGCGGCGCAGGATGAGCTTTCGGCCGACGCCATGGCCCGCGGCGTCGCTTATCTGATCGAAGCGGCCGGCATTGAGCGCCTGCGTATCACCGGCGGCGAACCCTTGGTCAGTCCCAAGTTGGAAACCTTTATGGGCGCTGTCGGGCAGATGGGCCTGGACGACATCAGCCTGACCACCAACGGCCAGTTGCTCACGCGCAAATTGCCGCTGTTGGTCGACGCCGGAATCCGCCGGATCAACGTTTCCCTGGATACCCTGGACGCTTCAGCGTTCCGCAGCATTGCCCGTGGTGGCGACTTGGCTACCGTACTCGACGGCATGCAGCGGGCGAGCGAGGCGGGGCTGAAGATCAAGGTCAATATGGTGCCCCTGCGCGGGCAGAACTTCGACCAGGTCCTGCCGCTGCTGGATTACTGCCTGGAACGGGGCTACGAGCTGCGCTTTATCGAACTGATGCGCATGGGCCACCTGGCCAGTGATGGCAATGCCTTCCTGCAACAGTTCGTCAGCCTGCAGCAATTGCTCGGGTTGATTGGCGAGCGTTACGAATACCTTCAGGCCGATGCGCCGGTCGACGCCACGGCGGTGCGCTACCACATTCCCGGACAGGGCTTTTTCGGTGTGATCGCCAACGAAAGCGTGCCGTTCTGCCGGACGTGCTCGCGCCTGCGTCTGTCCTCCACCGGTTGGCTCCATGGCTGCCTGTCCTCCAGTAACCGTCACTACGTCGGCGACCTGCTGGACAAGCCCCGTCACCAAGCCTTGCCGGCCCTGCAGCGCCTGTTGGTGAAAGCCCTGGGTGACAAGCAGGACGTGGCGTTCTCCGGCGGCGCCACGGTGATGAAAATCATCGGCGGCTGACCGGGCGTTATCCCTGCTGCGCCGATCCCCTGAGCCTTTCTTTTACGACGAAAAACTGCACCAATCCGACTGCCCATAGACGCGGCAACCCACCGTAAATGGCGAGCTGGCGCGGAAGCTGCATCTCGTGCCCATTCGCCGGTTTTCCGTCACCGGTTTTTGGGAGGATAGGATGCGTAGCCTGGTTTTGCTGCTGGCCTTTTTGGCACTCGGCGGCTGCATGAATGTCAGCGATATGGGCGAGGGGGTTCGTTATCACCTGAGCGACGCCGGCATGCTCGATCACAGTGATACTCGTCGTTCGAACTCCTTCCGTATCCAGCCGGACTCGTTCATTTTCATCGCCCAGGGTTCTTTCACCCCGCCGGGCAGCGCCTATCCACGGCCGAACGTGGTGGCTGAAGAGGCCTTTAACGGTTTTGTCGAATACTTCCCCATGGTCCGCCGCGCCCGTGCACCGGAAGGCCTGGACCAGGCCATGGCCGAGGCCCGTGAAGTCGGCGCCCACTATTTGCTCTACACCCGTTACGCCAAGGCGGACGACCGCATTGGCAACTCCGATGAGTGGTTCGACCAGGAAGCCGTTGACCGCCTGGGGGTGGACAACGGGGTGATTCAGATCATGCTGATCGAGACCAGCACCCAGTATTTGATTGATACTGCGCGAATTCGCAGCCGTGGCGGTTTACTGACGTTCCACGACAACAAGCCACAAGACCTGCTCGGCCCACCGCTGGCGCAATACGCCCGCAGCCTGCTGGGTTTGAGCGACTGAGTTTGACGAGGAGAACAGCATGAGTGGTCCGGCCACAGTCAACGACCTGTTGGCACAGATTCCCAAGGCCGAAAAGGGCCTGCCGCCGGTCCACCTGTGGAACCCTACGTTCTGCGGTGACATCGACATGCGCATTGCCCGGGACGGTACCTGGTACTACCTGGGCACGCCCATCGGCCGCAAGCCGATGGTCAAGCTGTTCTCCACCATCATCCGCCGCGACGGCGATGATTATTTCCTGATTACCCCGGTTGAAAAGGTCGGCATCAAAGTCGATGACGCGCCGTTCGTGGCCGTGACCCTGGACGTGCAGGGGGAGGGTGAGGCGCAGGTGCTGCGCTTTACCACCAATGTCGATGAGCAGGCCGAGGCCGGGGCCGAGCACCCGCTGCGGGTGGTGATCGACGAGCACAGCCAGGAACCCGCGCCTTATGTGCATATCCGCAGCAACCTCGAAGCCCTGATCCACCGCAACGTGTTCTACCAACTGGTGGAACTGGCGGTCAGTCGGGAGATCGACGGTCAGCGCTGGCTCGGCGTCTGGAGCGGCGGCGAGTTTTTCCCTATCGGTCTTGAACCCTGATCCCACCCGGGCGCGCTTGAGTTCCCCTGGTCAGTGCCCGCACAAAACCCGTTGACAGCCAATCGTATGATGAATAGCGTGAGCTGATTCTGTTCGCTCACGTCTTGTCGTCATGTCGAGGGGCTCCATGTCCAGCAGTTTCCACGCATCCACGGTTGACTGGCTCGGCTCCTGGATCGCTGCCGGGCAGGTCAAGGCCGGGCAGGCCATCAAGGTCGAAGCCGATTTGGGGGCCCAGCTCGGGGTCAGCCGCACCGTGATTCGCGAGGCCATCAAGACCCTGGTGGCCAAAGGCATGCTGGAGGTGGGGCCCAAGGTCGGCACTCGGGTCCTGCCGGTGCGCCGCTGGAACCTGTTCGACCCGCAAGTGGTGGGCTGGCTGTCGCGCAACGGCTTGCCGGAACATTTTGTCGACGACTTGCTGGACCTGCGCCGCACCATCGAACCGATGGCGGTGCGCTGGGCCTGTGAGCGCGCCACCGGTGAACAGGTCGAGGCCATTCTGTTGGCCTACAACGCCCTGGCGCGGGCGGTGGACAGTGGCATCGACTACAACTTGGCCGACCAGTACTTCCACGAATGCATCCTGGCTGCCAGCCACAACCAATTCATCGAGCAGATGGTGCCGGCTCTCGGCGCCTTGCTGGCGGTGTGTTTCGAGGTCTCGGCAGCCGACCCGGATGAGCTGCGACGCACCTTGCCGATCCACAAAGACATGGCCGACGCCATTGCCGCCCGGGACCCCGGGCGCAGTGTCTGGGCCTGCATGACCCTGATCGACAACGCGGCCCTGGCGATCAAGCGCTACTACCCGGACCTGATGGCCGGCAAGGCGGCGAGTGGTTCCGGGCACTGATATCACCTGACCCATAACAATAAGAGCGGGAGGTTGCATGGACTGGACAGCGGTGAGCGCCCATCGGGCGCAACTGGGGGAGGGGCCTTTCTGGGAGGCTCGGGAGCAGGCGTTGTATTGGGTCGATATTGTCGGCCAGCGGGCCTTGCGCCAGCAGGACGGCCAGTTGCGCAGTTGGCACCTGCCCGAGCCCGGGTCGGCGTTTATTCCTACAGAACGCGGCGATGCCCTGGTGACCCTGGGCAGTGGGGTGTATCGGCTGGACCTCGACTCGCCGGAGCACGCCCCTCGATTGCAACTGTTTTGCGTCGCCGACCGGCAGGCCGGCAACCGGGCCAATGAGGCCCGTTGTGATGCCCAGGGCCGGCTCTGGCTTGGCAGCATGCAGAACAATATTGGTCCCGACGGTGAGGATCTGCCGGTGTTGCGGCGCTCCGGCGGCTTGTTTCGGGTGGATGCCGATGCCCGGGTCACGCCGCTGCTGGAAGGCCTGGGCATCGCCAATACCTTGCTGTGGAACGACGACGGCAGTGTTCTGTACTTCGCCGACAGCCTGGACGCCACCCTGTACCGGCATGAAGTTCGGGCAGACGGCAGTCTTGGCCCGGCCCAGGTGCATTTGGCGCCCCATGCCCGGGGCGTGCCCGACGGTTCGGCGATGGATGCCGACGGCGATATCTGGAATGCGCGCTGGGACGGCAGTTGCCTGTTGCGCCTGAGTCCTGAAGGCACGGTGCGCCAGGTCATCGAGCTGCCGGTCAGCCGGCCCACCAGTTGCGTGTTCGGCGGCCCTGACCTGCGCACCCTCTACGTCACCAGCGCCGCCAGCCCGAACCGGCATCCATTGGACGGCGCGGTGCTGTCGATCCGGGTTGAAACCCCGGGTTTACCGTGCACGCGCTTTGCGGGTTAGTTCCCACTATGTGGGATGTAAAATTATATATTGAGATATTTCTACGGTCGGGTTTATAGTCGGCCCCAGCTCCACGCACTCACACAAAAAAATAATACCGGTGACGCGATGCAGAGATTTTCCCATCCACTCCCTCGTGGAGTTTGTGCCGATGGCCGTCCAGGCCCTCACGCGCACGCTTGCTCATCCTTGACCCTTTCGTCTGTTCTCGCCCGACCGTCCCAGCACGTTCGGCGCTTGTCTGCCTTGCCACAGGAGTCCCGATTCATGGCTGAAGCCCTTTCCTTGCCGCCGGTGCCTGAACCGCCCCGGGGCGAGCGCTTGAAAAACAAGGTGGTGTTGCTCACCGGTGGCGCCCAAGGCATTGGCGAGGCGATCGTCGCCTGCTTCGCCGCGCAGCAGGCCAAACTGGTGATCAGTGACATCCAGGCGGAGAAGGTCGAAGCCGTGGCCGCCCATTGGCGGGAGCAGGGCGCCGATGTCCAGGCGCTGCGGGCCGATGTTTCCTCCCAGCAGGACCTCAATGCCCTGGCCGCCATGGCCATGGAACTGCATGGACGGATCGATGTGCTGGTCAACTGCGCCGGGGTCAATGTGTTCCGCGATCCCCTGCAGATGACCGAGGAAGACTGGCGTCGCTGCTTTGCCATTGACCTGGACGGCGCCTGGTATGGCTGCAAGGCGGTCCTGCCGCAGATGATCGAGCAGGGCGTGGGCAGCATCATCAACATCGCTTCCACCCATTCGACGAACATCATTCCCGGCTGCTTCCCCTACCCGGTGGCCAAGCACGGCCTGCTCGGCCTGACGCGGGCCCTGGGCATCGAGTACGCGCCCAAGGGCGTGCGCGTCAATGCCATTGCCCCGGGTTACATCGAAACCCAGTTGAACGTCGATTACTGGAACGGTTTTGCCGATCCCCATGCCGAGCGTCAGCGTGCCCTGGACCTGCACCCGCCGCGGCGTATCGGCCAGCCCATTGAAGTGGCGATGACGGCGGTGTTCCTGGCCAGCGATGAAGCACCGTTTATCAACGCCTCGTGCATCACCATCGATGGTGGTCGCTCGGTGCTGTACCACGATTGAGTCGGTGCCGATTTCAGGGCATGGGTCTGCCTGAAATTTAATGATCATATGATATGACTATTGCTTTACTGCAGTGACGGCTCCCACCGGGGGCGTACGGGTCAGGTGACCCAGCTGGACGTTGTTGGCTTTCAATAAAAATAAGGAGTGAGCTATGAATCGTCGTCGTGGGATCCGTTCCCTGTGTCACGCCGCCCTGGCGGTCACCGCGTTCAGCCTGAGCAGCAGCCTGCTGGCGGCCGAAGCAGTGAAAATCGGTTTTCTGGTCAAGCAGGCGGAAGAGCCCTGGTTCCAGACCGAGTGGGCCTTTGCGGAAAAAGCCGCCAAGGACAAGGGCTTTACCCTGATCAAGATCGCCGTGCCTGACGGTGAGAAGACTCTTTCTGCCATCGATAGCCTGGCGGCCAACGGCGCCAAGGGGTTTGTCATCTGCCCGCCGGACGTGTCCCTGGGTCCGGCAATCATGGCCAAGGCCAAGCTCAATGACCTCAAGGTAATGGCGGTGGACGACCGCTTCGTCGACGCCAACGGCAAGTTCATGGAAGAGGTGCCGTACTTGGGCATGGCGGCCTTTGAGGTGGGCCAGAAGCAAGGCAACGCCATGGCCACCGAAGCCAAGAAACGTGGTTGGGACTGGAAGGACACCTACGCGGTGATCAATACCTTCAACGAGCTGGACACCGGTAAGAAACGTACCGACGGTTCAGTCAAGTCCCTCAAGGACGCCGGTTTGCCCGAGGCCCATATCATCTACGCGGCGCTCAAGACCCTGGACGTGCCGGGCAGCATGGACGCCACCAACTCGGCTCTGGTGAAACTCCCCGGCGCGGCGAAGAACCTGATCATCGGCGGGATGAACGACAACACCGTGCTCGGCGGCGTGCGCGCCACGGAAAGCGCCGGCTTTGCCGCGGCCAATGTGATCGGCATCGGCATCAACGGCACCGACGCCATCGGCGAGCTGAAAAAACCCAACAGCGGTTTCTTCGGTTCCATGCTGCCCAGCCCGCACATCGAGGGCTACAACACCGCGAGCATGATGTTCGAGTGGGTCACCACCGGCAAAGAACCGCCCAAGTACACCGCCATGGATGACGTCACCCTGATCACCCGGGAGAACTTCAAGCAGGAGCTGGAAAAGATCGGCTTGTGGAATTGACCGCCGAGGGCTTCGACAGGGGCCCGGCAACGGGCCCGATCAACGGGTGAAGAGGCGACAGGGCGAGGAGGCATTATGCACGCGCAAACAAGCAGCCCGGCTGCGGCTGGGCCGGGCGGCAGCCTGAGTTTCAAAGGTATCGGCAAGCGTTTTCCCGGGGTTCAGGCCCTGGCCGACATCAGTTTTGTGGCCCATCCGGGCACGGTGCATGCGCTGATGGGGGAGAACGGCGCGGGCAAGTCCACGCTGTTGAAGATTCTCGGCGGGGCCTATGCACCCAGTAGCGGCCATTTGCAGATCGGCGAACAGACGCTGAGTTTCAAATCCACCGCACAGAGCATCGCCAGCGGTGTGGCGGTGATTCACCAGGAACTGCACCTGGTGCCGGAAATGACCGTGGCCGAGAACCTGTTTCTTGGTCATTTGCCGTCGCGCTTCGGCCTGGTCAAGGGCGGTGAGCTGCGGCGCAAGGCCCTGGCATTGCTCAAAGGCCTGGCCGATGAAATCGACCCCCAGGACAAGGTTGGTCGCCTGTCCCTGGGGCAGCGGCAACTGGTGGAAATTGCCAAGGCGCTGTCCCGTGGCGCCCATGTGATTGCCTTCGACGAGCCTACCAGCAGCCTCTCGGCGCGGGAGATTGAGCGCTTGATGGCGATCATCGGGCGCCTGCGTGAAGAGGGCAAAGTGGTGCTGTACGTCTCTCACCGCATGGAGGAGGTGTTCCGCATCTGCGACGCGGTGACGGTGTTCAAGGACGGCCGCTACGTGCGCACCTTCGAGCAGATGAGCGAGCTGAGCCACGACCAATTGGTGACCTGCATGGTCGGTCGGGATATCCAGGACATCTACGATTATCGTCCCCGCGAACAGGGCCCGGTCAGCCTTAAGGTCGACGGCCTGTTGGGCCCGGGGCTGCGCGAGCCGGTGAGTTTTGCCGTGCACCAGGGCGAGATTCTCGGCCTGTTCGGCCTGGTGGGTGCCGGGCGTACCGAGTTGCTGCGGTTACTCAGTGGCCTGTCGCGCCAGAGCGCCGGCCGCCTGGAGTTGGCGGGGCAGCCGCTGACCTTGCGCTCGCCCCGTGACGCCATCGGTGCCGGCATCCTGCTGTGCCCCGAGGACCGCAAGAAGGAAGGCATCCTGCCGCTGGCCAGCGTCGCCGAGAACATCAACATCAGCGCCCGCGGTGCTCACTCCGCCCTGGGCTGCCTGCTGCGTGGCGACTGGGAACGGGGCAACGCCGACAAACAGATCAAGGCCCTGAAAGTGAAGACCCCGTCGCCCGGGCAGAAAATCATGTACCTGTCCGGCGGCAATCAGCAAAAGGCCATTTTGGGTCGCTGGCTGTCGATGCCGATGAAGGTCCTGTTGCTGGACGAGCCGACCCGGGGCATCGACATCGGCGCCAAGGCCGAGATCTACCAGATCATCCATAACCTGGCCGCCAGCGGCATTGCGGTGATTGTGGTGTCCAGCGACCTGATGGAAGTCATGGGCATTGCCGACCGCATCCTGGTGCTCTGTGAGGGCGCGGTACGCGGCGAGTTGCCCCGTGCCGAAGCCAATGAATCCAACCTGCTGCACATGGCTTTGCCCCGCCAGCGCGACTAAGGCCCTGGTGAACCAAGAGGTGTCTATGAATACGCAAAACACAACCCTGGATGCGCCGCGCAAAAGCCTCAACCTGCGACGCTTTTTCGATGACTGGGTGATGCTGCTGGCGGCCCTGGGGATTTTTGTCCTCTGCACCCTGTTGATCGACAACTTCCTCTCGCCCCTGAACATGCGTGGCCTGGGGCTGGCGATTTCCACCACCGGGATCGCCGCCTGCACCATGCTCTATTGCCTGGCGTCCGGGCACTTCGACCTTTCCGTCGGCTCGGTCATCGCTTGCGCCGGGGTCGTCGCGGCGGTGGTGATGCGGGCCACCAACAGCGTGTTCCTCGGGGTCAGCGCGGCGCTGCTGATGGGGCTGATCGTGGGCCTGATCAACGGTATCGTCATCGCCAAGCTGCGGGTCAACGCATTGATTACGACGTTGGCGACTATGCAGATCGTCCGCGGCCTGGCCTACATCTTTGCCGACGGCAAGGCTGTGGGCGTGTCCCAGGAAAGCTTCTTCGTCTTCGGCAACGGCCAACTGTTCGGTGTGCCGGTACCGATCCTGATCACCCTGGTGTGTTTCGTGTTCTTCGGCTGGCTGCTCAACTACACCACCTACGGGCGCAACACCATGGCCATCGGCGGCAATCAGGAAGCGGCGTTGCTGGCTGGGGTCAACGTGGACCGCACGAAGATCATCATTTTCGCCGTCCACGGGCTGATTGGCGCCTTGGCCGGGGTGATTCTCGCCTCGCGCATGACCTCGGGCCAGCCGATGATCGGCCAGGGCTTCGAGCTGACGGTGATTTCTGCCTGTGTACTGGGCGGTGTGTCCCTGAGTGGCGGGATTGGCATGATTCGTCACGTGATCGCCGGGGTGCTGATTCTGGCGATCATCGAGAACGCCATGAACCTGAAGAATATCGATACCTTCTATCAGTACGTGATTCGCGGTTCGATCCTCCTTCTGGCGGTGGTGATCGACCGTCTGAAACAGCGCTAGCCTGCACCTCTCCAGCGTATCGCCCGGTCCTGCCAAGCAGGGCCGGGCTGATACCGCTCAATGTCTTCCGGCGTCCTGCCGGTTATTTTTCTTGGATGACCAAATAAATTTGTTGCCGAAGCCGATACTTTTCAGCTTCAATTTGTACATGATTAAACATGTCCGATTCGATAAAAAAAACACGGGTGGTCGACGAACTGATTCGACGCATCGAGAGCGGCCTCATGGAGGACGGTTTCCTGCTGCCGGGTGAGCACCAGTTGGCTGAAGAATTCGGTGTCAGCCGCGGCACCTTGCGTGAGGCCCTGGCCGAGCTCAAGCGCCGCAAGTACATCGCCACGCAAAGCGGTGTGGGCTCCATCGTCACCTTCGACGGTGTGATCCTCGACCAAGGCAACGGTTGGGCCCAGGCCCTGGCTGACACCGGTGCCCTGATCAACACTGAAGTGCTGCGCCTGGAAGCGGTGCAACGGCCGGACCTGCTCAGCCGCTTCGGCACTGACCAGTTCATCGCCCTGGATCGCCGTCGACGCTCCACCGACGGTTCTGTGGTGTCCCTCGAACGTTCGTTGATGCCTGCCACGGGCGGCCTGGAAAGCCTGCCCCGCGTCGGCCTGATCGATAACTCCCTGACCATCACCCTGGCCGCCTATGGCTATATCGGTGAGCGTGGCGACCAGTGGATCGGTGCCGAGCCGTTGAACGCCGAACAGGCCGCACTGCTCGGTCGACCAGTGGGCACGGTGTTCCTCAAGGCCTTGCGCACCACCTACGATCGCCAGGGCCGGTTCATGGAGCAGGTGGAGAGTTTTCTCGACCCCGTGCATTTTCGTCTGCACCTGCAATTCGGGGCGCAGAAATGACCCCGTTCAATCGCGCCCTCGGCGCGTTCTACGGCCTGGCCTTGGGAGATGCCTTGGGCATGCCGACCCAGTCCCTGAGTCGCGCACAGATCCAACAGCGCTTTGGCGCCATCAGTGGCCTGGAAGACGCCGGCCCCGACCAGCCGATTGCCGCCAACATGCCCAAGGGCTCGATCACCGATGACACCGAGCAAGCGATCCTGGTGGGCCAGTTGCTGATCGACGGCCAGGGCCGGATTGAACCGGCATTGCTGGCCCAGCGCCTGATCGAATGGGAGGCGGTGATGCAGGCCAAAGGCTCGCAAGACCTGCTGGGCCCTTCGACCAAACGCGCCATCGAGATGATTCTCGCCGGCCATTCTCCTGAAGAATCGGGGCGCTACGGCACCACCAACGGCGCCGCGATGCGCATCACGCCGGTGGGCATCGCCGCCGATGTGGACCAAGGGCCTGCCTTTATCCAGGCCGTGGTTCAGGCCTGCCAGGTGACGCACAACACGACCTTGGGCATTTCCAGCGCGGCGGCAGTGGCGGCGGTGGTCTCGGCCGGCATCAACGGCGTGCCCCTGCTCGACGCCCTGCAAGTGGGCGTGCAAGTGGCCCAGCAAGCCGAGGCCCATGGGCATTGGGTCGCCGGTGGACGCATCGCCACGCGCATCAGTTGGGCGCGGACCCTGAGTGTGGAGAGCGACAAGGCGTTGCTCGCCGACCTGCTGTATGACGTGATCGGTACCTCCGTGGCCTCCCAGGAGTCGGTGGTGGTGTCCTTTGCCTTGGCGCAGCAGGTGGCCATGGGTGAACTCCAGGCCTTCGAGGCCCTGTGCATGGCCGCCAGCCTGGGTGGCGACACCGACACCATTGCCGCGATACTCGGGGCGATGCTCGGCGCGTGCCTGGGGTTGGAGTGCTGGCCCACCGACCTGGTCGAGCAGGTCAAGCAGGTCAACGACCTGGACCTTCAGCCGCTGGTGCAGGGGCTACTGGCCCTGCGCTGAGGCAAGCGCCGACCGGCCGGCCCCGGGCGGGCCCGGCGGGCGGCAAACAATTGGCAATGGAATGCACTGCAATGGCGAGGACTGCCAGGATGCTGATCAACTTCCGTAATTGCCTACAACCATAACAACGGCAACAGGAGCACGTTTCATGAGTTCACAGAGCATCGGACAAAGCGCCGGGCAATTGGAGACCCGGGGGATCGAACCGGTACCGGAAGGCGAATGCAACGGCCATCCGCTGCAACTGTTCTGGGTCTGGTTCGCCGCCAACATCAGCATCCTCGGCCTACCGCTGGGGGCGACCCTGGTGGCCTTTCGCGGGATGGCGATCTGGCAGGCGGTCATCGTGGCGATCCTCGGCGCGGCGGGCTCCTTTGCCGTGGTGGGGATCATCTCAATCGCCGGGCGCCGCGGTCGCGCGCCCAGCCTGACCCTGTCACGGGCGATCTTCGGCGTGCGGGGCAATATCGGCCCGACCCTGGTGTCGCTGATGTCGCGCCTGGGCTGGGAAACCGTCAACACCACCACCGCGGCCTTCGTGCTGCTGTCCTTGTGTTCCATCCTGTTCAACTCGCCTGTGCAAGCCAAAAGCGCACCGCTGCTGACCTTGCTGTTCATCGGCATTTTCGTGCTGCTGACCCTGGCGGTTTCCGGGCTGGGCCACGCCACGCTGCTGGTGATCCAGAAGTGGGCCACCTACGTCTTCGGGGCCCTGAACCTGCTGGTGGGCGGCTTCCTTTGCGCCACCATCGATTGGACCGCAGTGTTCAACGCCACCCCGGCGCCCCTCAGCGCCATGATCATTGGCGTCGGCACCATGGCCGCGGGCACCGGCATCGGTTGGGCCAATGCCGGCGCAGACATGTCCCGCTACCAGCACCGCAGCGTCAAGGCGGCGCGCCTGGTGGCTTCGGCCGCATTCGGCGCCGGTATTCCCTTGGTGCTGTTGATCACCCTGGGTGGCTTGCTGTCGGTGGGCAATAACGACCTGGCCTCGGCCACGGACCCGATCATCGCCATTCGCGACATGCTGCCGACCTGGATGGCCGTGCCGTACCTGATCACCGCATTCGGTGGCCTGCTGCTGTCGAACAACCTCTCGGTGTATTCCGCCGGCCTCACCACCTTGACCCTGGGGCTCAAGGTCAAGCGCTTGCACGCAGTCGTGGTGGACATCGTGGCGATCTTTGCCGGCTCGATTTACTTCATGCTGATTGCCGAGAGCTTCTACGGGCCCTTCATTACCTTCATCTCCTTGCTGGCGGTGCCGATCACCGCGTGGGTGGGGATTTTCGTGGTCGACCTGATTCATCGCCATTACTACAGCCCCAAGGACCTGCTGGATGTCAGCCCGAGCAGCGCCTACTGGTATCGCGGCGGCGTGGAGTGGCGCGCCTTCGGTGCCTGGGCCCTGGCCATTGTCCTGGGTTTCAGTTTCACCACCATCGGCACCACGGCCGAAAACACCTGGTTCGCCGGCCCCTTGGCCGACTCCTGGCTGGGCCATAACGGCCTCGGCTGGATCGTCACCTTCCTGGTCGCCGGTGGGGTTTACGGCCTGCTGGGCGGGGCCCGGGATCGCCGTGCCGGGTTGATCGAGAATGCCCATGCCTAGATTGCTGCACAGCGGCCAGGTGATCGTCGACCTGGTCATGGCCGTGGACCATTTGCCCTGTTCCGGGGGGGACGTGCTGGCGCAATCCGCCCGTTTTGAAACCGGTGGCGGCTTTAACGTGATGGCCGCGGCGGCGCGCAATGGCTTGCCGGTGCTGTACCTGGGGCGCCACGGTCAGGGCCGTTTCGGCGACCTGGCTCGGGCGGCGATGCACGCCGAAGGCATCCAGGCCAGCCTCGGCCCCAGCGTGCACCGGGATACCGGTTTGTGCGTGGCCCTGACCGAAGCCTCGGCCGAACGCAGCTTTATTTCCCACATTGGCGTCGAGGGCGAGCTGAGCGCCGAGGACTTGGCGGGTGTGCAGGTGGCGGCTGACGACTATGTCTACGTCAGTGGCTACAGCCTGCTGCTGGCGGACAAGGCCCAGGCTTTGCTCGACTGGCTGGCCGCCTTGCCCCGGGAGGTGTGTGTGGTTTTCGACCCCGGACCGCTGGTGGATTCGGCGGATGGTTCGTTGATGGCGGCGTTGTTGCCGAGGGTCGACCTCTGGACCAGCAACGCTATCGAAGCCCAGCAATTTACCGGCACCCAGGACATCGCCGGCGCCTTGCTGCGGCTGCAGGACCTGCTGCCGGCCGGGGCGCTGCTGGTGGTGCGTGATGGTCCTCAGGGGTGCTGGATCTCTCGCCAGGGCCGGACCGAGCATGTGCCGGGGTTCAAGGTCGAGGCGCTGGACAGCAATGGCGCAGGCGATGCCCACGCCGGGGTGCTGATTGCCGGGTTGGCCCAGGGCCTGCAGCCGTTGCTGGCGGCGCGTCGGGCCAACGCGGCGGCGGCGCTGGCTGTGACCCGACGCGGTCCAGCCACCGCGCCGGGCACGGCACAGGTGGATGAGTTGCTGGCTGGCGTGGGTGCCTGACTGGACGCCTGATTGAAGAGCCAGCCCTCAATCAGGCGCCACGGCTGAATCAACCGGCTTTGCGCAGCGCTTCGATCAGCTCCTCTTTGCGCATGGTCGAGCGCCCGGGATGTCCTTGTCCCGGGCCTCTTTCAGCAGGCTGCTTTTTTTCATGCTGGCCAGCGAGGCCACGCTATTGCGGGCATGCCCCTGGCGTGTGGCCACAGCCCGACGCGCCGATTCCCGACGATCACTGGCCTTGGCGCTTTCAGCTTTGTGTTGGCCCGAGCCGCCGGCGCGCTCGCCGCCGCCCGACTGTTTGTTCACCGTGGCCCAGGCGCGGGCCTGGGCTTGCGCTTCAGGCAGGCCGCGCTCTTCGTAGCTGGCTTCGATTTGTGCGGCGCGGCGCCGTTGCGCGGCGGTGTATTTGCGTTTACTGCCTCGAGTCATGGGATCACTCCTCGGTTGTTCGACGGTGCCGGCTGCGGCTACTGGCTGCGGCCTTCGGAGCCGGAACCGCCGGTGGTGGTTTTCGATCCGCTACCGGATGGCGTCTTGTCCGGCTCACTGGAATCCAGGGTGCCGACCCCGCCCTGGCGCCCGCTGTCATTGCCCTGCACCCGCGGGTCGGTGCCGGTGGCGGGTGGCAAAGAGCCTTCTTCCATGGGCGGCGGGTTGATGTTGATCTTCGGCATGCCCTGGGGGGCGGGGGAGGTGGGGCCTTCCACCGGGTCGGTGGGCCCGGTGGCGCCGGCGAAGGCCCCCGAGGACAGCAGCCCGGCCAGGGCCAGGGCAGTCAGTTGAACCTTGATCATGGTATCGCCTCCTTTCGTTGCAGGGTCGCTACCTGATATTGGTCAGCCCTGAGGGGAGGTTGGTGCCACAGGATCGACGAACGGTCTCAAGCGCGCTGGGGGATTTTTGCCTGTTGCCAACCGCGCCAGAACAAGCGCCCGAGGCTGATCGCCCAGTTCAGCAGGGCGATGCCCAGGACAGTCAGCATCAAGGCCTGCATGCCGTATTGCACAATGATCTGGCCGGCCAGCAGGGGAAAGCCGAACACACCGATAAAGTAGGCCAGGCTGAACAACAGCAGGGCCTGGGGCGTGCTGCCGGTCGGGGCTTCATTGGCCGCCAGGCCGTTGATCACCGAGTAGGTCAGGCCGTAGCCGACGCCCAACACCACGGCGGCCAGCAGGTAGCTGAAGCGGCTGTCCACGGCGAACTGGAACAGCAGGATCGACACCACCATCAAACCGGACAACAGGCACGCGGCGCGGTAGGGGTCGCGCTTGACCACCATCCCGGCAATCAGCAGGCGGCTGGTGATCGCCGCACTGATAAAGCCGAGAAAGAACAGCGAGTAGTCCAGGCCGCGAGAGGCTGCGTAGCTGGTCTGGAAACTCGACAGCCCACCGAACACGCAGCCGCCCAGGCCCACCATGAGGATGGGAAACAGTGCTTTGGAGGACAGCACTTGGGTGCTGCTGGCCCAGCTGATTTTCGCTGCCGACGTACCCAGGTGATTGGTGGTGGTGCGCAGGCGCTCGCCGAGGAACCAGAAGATCACCATGCCCAGCAGGCTGGCCGCCGCAGCAATGAAAAACGCGGCAGTCAGTGGATAGCCCAGGGCATTGGCCAGGCGCCCCAGCAGCGGGCCGCAACCAATGCCGGTCATCATGCTGCCGGACAGCAGGGCGAAGTGCCGGGCGCGCTGGGCCGGCTCCACCATCATCGCCACCAGGATCGGCCCCAGGGTGTAGAACAGGCCCCAGCCCAGCCCCAGGGTCAGACCGAAGAACAGCAGGCTGTGGCCGAATCCCGGGGTCAGGGCAAAGCCCAGGCTGGCCACCACCAGCAGCCCGCCGAACAAGGCAATGGCCCGTGCCGCGCCCAGCCGGTCACACAGGTGGCCCGAGCACAGCACCGCGACAAAGGTGCTGAGCATGGCGGCGGAAATCACGCTGCCGGCGTCGTGCTCATTGCCGCCACGGGAGCCAATCAGCAACGACAGCAGAAAGGTCGAGCCGTAAGACAGTGAGAGCAGGAAGCTGGCCAGACAGAACAGCCCGAACAGCGTTCCTGAAACCTTGGGTTGTGCAGTGCCTTGCATGGGCATGAGTCCGCCTTGTCCTGATGGAGTTAGGGGCGGATTTCTACCATGGGCACGCGGGCGGTTTGTTGTGTTCCTGCTGGTCTCAGGATTAGTCGCTGGCGGAGTAAGTGGGAGGCCGCCTCAGGCGCCGATCTCTTCCAGGAGTTCGTCCATGAAACGTTGCAGGCGCTGATGACGCACCTCCGCCAACTGGCTGCCGGCGAGGGTCTGGAAACCCTGGGCCAGGTGCAGCAGCTTGGTGCTGAAGTGGTCCAGGGTGAAGCGGCTGTCGTCGTAATCCCGGGCCTGTGCGCGTGGGTCGCCAGGGTCATACAGGGCGTTGCCCATGCGCCCGGAGAGGTAGAAGGTGCGGGCGACACCCAGGGCGCCGAGTGCGTCGAGGCGGTCGGCGTCCTGGAGGATCCTGGCTTCCAGGGTGCGCGGCGTGATCCCGGCGGAGAAACTGTGGGCTTCGATGGCATGGGCGGCGGCGTCGATCTTCTCCGCCGGCCAGGCCCGTTCGGCGAGGATCTCGCGGGCCCTGTTCGCCGCCAAACGTGACGCCTGTGAGCGCAGCGGCGAGTTCTTTTCCACGGCCACGCAGTCATGCAACAGGGTGGCGGCCAGCAATACCTCAAGGTCGCCGCCTTCCTGGTGGGCGATGCGCCGGACGTTGTTCCACACCCGCTGCAGGTGCGACAGGTCATGGGCGCCGTCCGAACCCGGTTCCAGGGCGTGGGGCAGCAGCACACGGGCGAGGTCTGGCAGCGGGGCAAAGACGTGGGCGGTCATCTGGGGGCCTGGGCAATCCGAACGGGCGGACACTTTAGCCGCTGCACCGGGGTTTTGCGCAAGTTGCAAAAGGCCGGTAAATGCCCGTGCATGTGTTTGCCCTGTCGATCTACTATGGCCGCCTGATTCCGCCACGAGATGCACCGATGTCTGTCCAGATCCGTCCCGCCGTGCCCAGTGATGCGCCGCAGATTCTTGCGTTCATCACCGAACTTGCCGATTACGAGCGCGCCCGTCACGAGGTGATCGCCGGGGTTGCCGATATCGAGCGCAGTCTGTTCAGCGAAGGCGCCACGGCCCACGGGCTGATGTGCCTGCGTGAAGGCGTACCGATCGGTTTTGCCGTGTTTTTCTTCAGCTACTCAACCTGGCTGGGCAGCAACTGCCTGTACCTGGAAGACCTCTACATCACCCCCGAGCAGCGCGGTGGCGGGGCAGGCAAGCAACTGTTGCGGCACCTGGCGAAGATCGCCTGCGACAACGGTTGCGGGCGCTTTGAATGGAGCGTGCTGGAGTGGAACGAGCCGGCGATCCAGTTCTACAAATCCCTGGGTGCCCAGCCCCAGGAAGAATGGGTGAAGTACCGCATGGACGGCGAAGTGCTGCGGGCCTTCGCCCAGGGTTGATCGCGGGCCCGTCCTGGCCGTTGGCGGGGCAACCCGCTAGCGGTTGACCAGCCTGGCCGGCAAGGCAATCACCAGCAAGCTGCTGAGGATCAGGCAGCCGGCAAAGAACCACAGGGCCCCGGCGCTGCTGCCGGTGACGTCGATGGCCACGCCCATCAGCGAGTTGCTCACCAGGCCGGCGATGTTCGCCAGCGAGCAGGCTAGGGCAAACCCGGCGGCCGCTGCGGTGCCCTTGAGAAAGGTCGCCGGCAGGCTGAAGAACACCGGCACTGCACCGATGATGGCCGCGGAGGCAATGGCGAACAGCAGCACGGTAGCCACCAGGTTGTGGCTGAAGAACGGCGCGCTGGCCATGGCCGCTGCCCCCACTAGAAACGGCACGATGATGTGCCAGCGGCGTTCGCGGTGTTTGTCCGAGCTGGCGCCAATCAGCAGCATGCCCAGCAACGCGGCGACACTCGGCAGCGCGGTCAGCAGGCCGATGTGCAGGGTGTCGACGACCCCGGCGTTGCGGATAAAGGTCGGCATCCAGAAGCCCATGGCGTAGGCGCTGAGCAGAATCGAAAAATCGATGCCGCCGAGCATCCACACCTTGAGGTTGAGCAGGCCGTCCCGCAAGCGTTGCTGGCGTTCGCCAGTGTCGGCATCGTCGGCGCGCAACTGCTGGTCCAGCAGGGCTTTTTCGTCGGCGTCGAGCCACTGGGCGTCCTGGAAACGGTTGGGCAGCGCCCAGAACGTCAGTAGCCCCAACAGCACGCTGGGCACCGCTTCGATCAGGAACAGCCATTGCCAGCCGCGCAGGCCCGCGGCGTTATCGAAGTGGCCCATGATCCAGCCCGACAGTGGGCCGCCGATCACGCTGGAGAGCGGTAGGCCGATCATGAACAGGGCGATGACGCGGCCCCGGCGGTAGGTGGGGAACCAAGTGGTCAGGTAATACAGCACCCCCGGCAAAAAGCCGGCTTCCGCTACCCCGAGGAGAAACCGCAGCAGGTAGAACTGAGTGGTGGATGTCACCAGCAGGGTGCAGGCCGAGATCAGGCCCCAGGTGATCATGATGCGGGCGATCCAGACCCTCGCCCCGACGCGCTGCAGGATCAGGTTGCTCGGCACTTCAAACAGGATGTAGCCCACAAAAAACAACCCCGCGCCCAGGCCGAAAGCGGTCTCGCTGAAGTGCAGCTGGTCGGTCATCTGCAACTTGGCGAAGCCGATGTTGATCCGGTCGAGGTAGGCCGCCAGGTAGCACAGGCACAGAAACGGAATCAGCCGCCAGGTGATCTTGCGATAGAGCGCCTGGGTCGGGTCGGCGTGCAGGGCGGCGATACCAGGCGAGTTGCTCAACGGTCTGGATCCTTACGGAGGGGGCTTTGGGCGGCGGAATATAGCATGGGGCGGGGTGGCGGCTGGGTTGATCAGCCGCCTCGCGGGTGCGTCATTCGGTGCGCTCCCAGTCGCCGCCGATCAAGTCTTCCAGGGTTTGCGCCACCGAGGTTTTAAAGGCGCCAGCCTGGCCGGCGTCGTAGGCGGTTTTCCACACCTGGTAACCCTCGTTGAAGTCGGGGATTTCCTTGGCCGTGCCCACTTGCCGGGTGACGCTGCGTTCTACGGCACTGGCGCGAAAGGGCAGGTGTGGCAGGTCGGTGAACGGCTGACCATCGACCGGGTTGAGCATCCGGATGCCATCGACCCGGATGTGCACCACTTCGCCCAGGTCCGGGTACTGCTCGACTTTCAGAATGGTCAGGGTCGATGCGTTTTCCCCGGGGCGGTTTTCATAGGCCCAGATGTCGCCCACCTTCAGGGGTTGGCCGCCTTGGGCGGCGCAGGTGGTGAGCAGCACGCCGGAACCCAGCAGGCGCTTGATCAGTGATTTCATGGTTCTTCCTTGAAGGGCAGATAGATTAGGCCGGCATTTTAATCGGCTGGCACGGGTGATGTGTTGTTCTATTTATTCCCTATATGTGGGATGTAAATTTATATATTGAGATTTTTATTGCGTCAGGTTTATAGTCGCCGCCATCAGCTCTTACGCACTCACTGCTAAAAACAACTCACAGGTGAAGCGATGCAGGCGCAACTGATTGCCCTCGATTGGGGGACGACCTCCCTTCGTGCATACAAACTCGGGGCCGCAGGCGCGGTGCTGGAACAGCGCACGCTGACCTTCGGCATCATGCAACTGCCCAAGGCTGCGCGGATGCTTCTCGGCCAGGAATGCGCTGACGGTTTCGAGCTGGCCTTCGATGAGGCCTGTGGCGATTGGCTGGATGCCCAGCCCGACTTGCCGGTGATTGCCTGCGGCATGGTGGGCAGCGCCCAGGGCTGGCGCGAGGCGAGTTACTGCGCGACGCCGGCGGATGTGGCCGAGCTGGGCCAGGCCCTGGTCACGGTCCGCAGCCTGTGCGGCGCCGACCTGCACATCGTGCCGGGGGTGATCCAGCGTTCGCGCTTGCCTAATGTGATGCGCGGTGAAGAAACTCAAGTGCTCGGCGCGCTGCAGAGCCTGCCCGCCGCCGCGCTGGACAACCTGTTGATCGGCCTGCCCGGCAGCCACTCGAAATGGGTGGAAGTGGACGAAGGCTGCATCGTGCATTTCGATACCTTCATGACCGGCGAGTTGTTTGCCGTGCTCAGTGAACACAGCATCCTCGGGCGTACCCAGCACGTCGGCGGCCTGTTTGACGGTGATGCCTTTGATCGTGGGGTGCAGGTGGCGCTGTCGGCCGAGGGTGAAATCGGCCCGCTGTCGACCATGTTCAGCGCCCGCAGCCTCGGCCTCACCGGCCAGCTCAGCGCGGGTGCGCAGGGGGATTACCTGTCCGGGCTGTTGATCGGCCACGAGCTCTCGGCCCTGGCCGCCGTGCAGCGCCGCCGGCGCAACAGCGTGCACCTGCCGTCCATCCTGCTTATCGGCAATTCTCAACTCTGTGCCCGCTACAGCCGGGCCCTTCCAGCCTGCGGTTTTGCCCAGGTGACCCTGGCCGAGCAGGCCACCGAGCGCGGGTTGTGGCAACTGGCCGAAGCGGCCGGGCTGCTCGACCCGGTGCGCGCCCATTCCTGAACGAGGTTCGACATGCTCAAGCAAGCACTGGCACACAACGGCCTGGTGGCGATTCTTCGGGGGCTGCATCCGTCACAGGCCGAGGCCATCGGTGCGGTGTTGTACCGCGCGGGCTTTCGGGTCATCGAGGTGCCGCTCAATTCCCCGGAACCCTATGACAGCATCCGCATCCTGCGCAGCAGCCTGCCTGCCGATTGCCTGATCGGGGCCGGTACAGTGCTGACCCCGGAGCAGGTGCACCAGGTCAAGGCCGCGGGTGGGCAAGTGATCGTGATGCCCCACAGCGACCCCTTGGTGCTGCGGGCAGCCAAGGCGGCGGGGCTGTTTCTGTCCCCCGGCGTGGCCACCCCCACCGAGGCTTTCGCCGCGCTGGCCGAAGGCGCCGATGTGTTGAAGATGTTCCCCGCCGAGCAAATGGGCCCGGCGGTGGTCAAGGCCTGGCTTGCGGTGTTGCCGGCGGGCACGGTGTTGCTGCCGGTGGGCGGCATTACCCCGGACAACATGGCAGTGTTCGTCGAAGCCGGGGTCAAAGGCTTTGGCTTGGGCTCGGGGCTGTTCAAGCCGGGGCTGAGTGTGGAACAAGTGGCGCTGCGCGCCGAGGCCTATGTTGCGGCCTGGAAAACATTGGCCTGAGACGTCCTGGCGCTTGCGGGCGCTGCATCCAATAAGAGAGACCAACGATGAAAATCACCAAACTGACCACCTTTATCGTGCCGCCGCGCTGGTGTTTCCTCAAAGTCGAAACCGACCAGGGCGTGACCGGTTGGGGCGAACCGGTGGTGGAAGGGCGGGCGCACACCGTGGCGGCGGCGGTCGAGGAACTGAGCGACTACCTGATCGGCAAGGACCCGCGCAACATCGAAGACATCTGGACCGTGCTCTATCGCGGCGGCTTCTACCGGGGCGGCGCGGTGCACATGAGTGCCCTGGCCGGTATCGACCAGGCGCTGTGGGACATCAAGGGCAAGGCCTTGGGTGTGTCGGTCAGTGATCTGTTGGGGGGGCAGGTGCGGGACAAAATCCGCGTGTATTCGTGGATCGGCGGTGATCGCCCGGCGGACACTGCGCGGGCCGCCAAAGAGGCAGTGGCGCGTGGGTTTACCGCGGTGAAAATGAATGGCACCGAAGAGCTGCAGTTTCTCGACACCTTTGACAAGGTCGACCTGGCCCTGGCTAACGTCGCGGCAGTACGCGATGCGGTGGGACCGAACGTGGGGATTGGCGTGGACTTCCATGGCCGGGTGCACAAGCCCATGGCCAAGGTGCTGATGAAGGAGCTCGACCCCTACAAACTGATGTTTATCGAGGAGCCGGTGCTCAGCGAAAACTACGAAGCGCTCAAGGAGCTGGCGCCGTTGACCAGCACGCCGATTGCCTTGGGGGAGCGGCTGTTCTCGCGCTGGGATTTCAAGCGGGTGCTCAGCGAGGGGTACGTGGACATCATCCAGCCGGATGCGTCCCACGCGGGTGGCATCACTGAGACCCGCAAGATCGCCAACATGGCCGAAGCCTATGACGTGGCTCTGGCCCTGCATTGCCCCCTGGGGCCAATCGCTCTGGCGGCCTGCCTGCAACTGGATGCGGTGTGCTACAACGCCTTTATCCAGGAGCAGAGCCTGGGCATCCACTACAACGAGAGCAACGACCTGCTGGATTACGTCAAGGATCCGCGGGTGTTTGATTACGACAAAGGCTACGTGAAGATCCCCAATGGCCCGGGCCTGGGGATCGAGATCAACGAGGAATACGTCATCGAACGCGCCGCCATTGGCCACCGCTGGCGCAACCCGATCTGGCGCCATGCCGACGGCAGTTTCGCCGAATGGTAACCCCCTCGCCGGCGACAGAGCCTTGAGGCTTGCGGCGCTGCTGAAATCGCCATCGCTGGCAAGCCAGCTCCTACACAAAGCCTCACCGCCGTACCCTTGTAGGAGCCGGCTCGCCGGCGATAGAGCCTTGAAGCTTGAAGCTTGAAGCTTGAAGCTTGCAGCTTGCAGCTTGCAGCTTGCAGCTTGCAGCTCTCGGCGCTATTGAACTCGCCATCGCTGGCGAGTTGTAGTCCTGACCGGCGGGCGACCATAATGCCGCCGGTTCTCTCCCTCAGAAGGCTGGATATGCAGGACGATTCCCCCAAGACCGCCAAGGATGCCGCCCCCACCGGTACCCAGACACTGCTCCGGGGCCTGGGCGTGGTCCAGGCCGTGGCCAGCGGTGCCCGTGACCTCAAGGAGATCGCCGGGCTGATCGGCACCACCCGTAGCACCACCCATCGCCTGGCCAGTTGCCTGGTGGAGGAACGCTACCTGCGGGTGGTGCCGCAAGTGGGCTACCTGCTGGGGCCGAAGCTGATCGAACTGGGTTTCCAGGCACGGGAAGCGCTGCCCCTGGTGACCCTGGCCACGCCGTTTCTGGACGAGCTCTCGGCCCTGACCGGCGACACCATTCACCTGGCGATCCGTGAAGACGACGACGTGTTGTACCTGCACAAGAACCCGGGGCGTAACGGCCCGGAAATGCGTTCGCGGGTTGGCCATCGCATGCCGTTGGCGCGCACCGGGATCGGCAAGGCCTTGATGCTGGACGATGGGGTCGAGGATTGGCGCCGGCTGTATCAGATCAGCCTGCCGGTGGGGGGCAAGAATGCATTGTGGCCGGACCACGTGGAGCCGACGTGGGAGCAGTTCCAGCAGCGCATGCTGGAGTACGTCAAGGGGGGCTACGCCTTCGACCTGGAAGACAACGAACCGTCGATCCGCTGTGTGGCGGCGCCGGTGCGTGATGCCAGCGGCGCGATCGTCGCCGGCATCAGTATCGCCAGTACCTTGCCTTATATGCCCTTGGAGAAAATGGCCGAGCTGATCCCCCTGGTGAAGCAGGTGACCGCTCGGCTGTCCGCAGAGTTGGGCGCCAAGGCCTGAATCAGACCTTGAGGGTGGCCATGTCGATGACGAAACGGTACTTCACGTCGCCGTTGATCATGCGGGTGTAAGCCTCGTTGATGTGGCGGATGTCGAGCATCTCGATGTCGCAGGTGATGTTGTGCTCGGCGCAGAAATCCAGGACTTCCTGGGTTTCGGCAATACCGCCGATCAAGGAGCCGGCCAGTACCCGGCGGCTCATCACCAGCTTGCCGGCGTGTACCGGCGGGTCAACCGGTTCGATCAGGCCCACGAGGATGTGCACGCCGTCAAAGCGCAGGGTGTCCAGGTAGGGGTTGAGGTCGTGCTGCACCGGAATGGTGTCCAGCAGGAAGTCGAAATGCCCGGCCACGGCCTTCATCTGTTCGGCATCGGTGGAGACGATCACATGGTCGGCACCTTGGCGACGGCCTTCCTCGGCCTTGCTCGCCGAGCGAGTGAACAGGGTGACTTCCGCACCCAGGGCCTTGGCGAACTTGATGCCCATGTGGCCCAAGCCGCCCATGCCGAGAATCCCGACCTTGTCGCCCGCCTTCACCCCGTAGTGCTTGAGCGGCGAGTAGGTGGTGATGCCGGCGCACAGCAGCGGTGCGGCACTGGCCAGGTCGAGCTTCTCGGGGATGCGCACCACGAAGTGCTCGCTGACCACGATGCTGTCGGAGTAGCCGCCCATGGTGTTGCTGCCATCGACCCGGTCCGGGGTGGCGTAGGTCATGGTCGGGCCTTCCAGGCAGTATTGCTCCAGGTCCGATTGGCAGGCGGCGCATTGGCGGCACGAGTCCACCATGCAGCCGACGCCTACTAAGTCGCCCACCTTGTGCGCGGTGACGCTGGCGCCGACGGCCGTGACTTTGCCGACAATCTCGTGGCCCGGCATCAAGGGATAGACGGCGATCCCCCATTCGTTGCGTGCCTGGTGAATGTCGGAGTGGCACACGCCGCAGTACAGGATCTCGATGGCGACGTCATCGGCACGTGGGCTGCGACGCTGGAAACTCATGGGGGCGAGGGGAGTGGTGGCCGACTGGGCGGCATAACCGATGGCGGTGTACATGAAGAACCTCGCAAAAGCGCTGAAAAGTGAGGCGGGCCATTTTCCCCATCGCGCCGGGGTGCGGCCATGGCGATTGCTCCGAGTCTTATGCCTAAAGCTCCGGGGGAGCCGCTGAAAGCGGCAAGCGACAAGCTGCAGGCTATAAACTGTGTGCCCACGCTCGCCGCTTGCGACTCACCGCTTGTAGCTTGCCGCTCTCCACAATCCGAGAAGTGCTCCAATGCTTTTGACCCGCCATGTCGATGCCAACGCCACGCTGGTTTCCCTGATCGAGGGGCTGACGCCCTGCGATGGTTTCTCGCCAACCCATTTGCCGGGCGTGCAGGTGCTGCGTGCCAGTTGCGACGTGGCGCGGGGGCCGCAGATCTACGAGCCGAGCCTGATGATCGTGGCCCAGGGCAGCAAGGTCGCGTACCTGGGCCCGCGCACCCTGGAATATGGCGCCGGGCACTACTTGATCCAGGCGATGCCAGTGCCCTTCGAATGCGAGACCTTTGCCTTGCCCAATGCACCCTTGCTGGGGGTGACCGTGGGCATTGATCGGGTGGTGTTGGGGGAGTTGGTAATGGCCATGGGCATTCAGGCTGGGCCACCGCCGGCGGCGCAGACCCTGGAGTCGATGAGTTCGGTGGTGCTGGATGACGCCATGCGCGGCTGCGTCGAGCGGTTGTTGCAGTGTTTGCACGATCCGCTGGAGAGCCGGATCCTGGGGCCGGCGCGGGTCCGGGAATTACTGTTCACCGCGTTGCGTGGACCCCAGGCCGATGTATTGCGGGCGTTGGTGGAGCAGCAGGGGCAGTTTTCCCGGGTGGCGACGTCGTTGAGCCATCTGCACGCCCATTACGCCGAACCCCTGAACATCGAAACCCTGGCGGGTTATGCGCACATGAGTGCCTCAACCTTTCATGAGCATTTCAAGCGCTGCACCTTGCTGTCGCCGGTGCAGTACCTCAAGCGCTTGCGGCTGCTCAAGGCCCAGCAGTTGCTGCTGGTGGACGGCATGGGCGTGGCACAGGCGGCGCACAGCGTGGGCTACCAGAGCACCTCGCAGTTCAGCCGCGAGTACAAACGTTATTTCGAGCGTAACCCTGGGGAAGAGCGCGTGGCGTAAGCCTTGATGTTGGCGGCTATCGCTGGCAAGCCAGCTCCTACGGGCGGGGGCGACGCGTTGGTTTTTTGTAGGCGCCGACTTGCCGGCGATGGAGTCTGCAAACATAAAAAGGCCCCCATATAGGGGGCCTCTCTTGGACGGTGGCGACTTACATGTTCGGGTAAGTCGGCCCGCCTGCACCTTCCGGGGTGACCCAGGTGATGTTCTGCGAAGGGTCCTTGATGTCACAGGTCTTGCAGTGCACGCAGTTCTGGGCGTTGATCTGGAAGCGCTTCTCGCCGTCTTCCTTGGTGATCACTTCATACACACCGGCCGGGCAGTAGCGCTGGGCAGGCTCATCGTACAGCGGCAGGTTCTTACCAATCGGGATGCTTGGGTCGGTCAGCTTCAGGTGGCACGGCTGTTCTTCTTCGTGGTTGGTACCAGAGATGAACACCGAGCTGAGTTTGTCGAAGCTGAGTTTGCCGTCGGGTTTCGGGTAGTCGATCTTCTTGCACTCGACCGCTGGCTTCAGGCACGCGAAGTCTGGCTTGGTGTCATGCAGGGTAAACGGCAGTTTGCCGCCGAAGAGGTTCTGGTCCACCCAGTTGAAACCGCCGCCGACTATAGCGCCGAACTTGTGGATCGCCGGGCCGAAGTTGCGGCTGGCGAACAGTTCTTCATACAGCCAACTGGCTTTGAAACCATCAACGTAAGCGGTCAGTTCATCAGCGCCTTCGGAACCGGCGAACAGCGCATCGGCCACTGCATCGGCCGCGAGCATGCCGGACTTCATGGCGGTGTGGCTGCCCTTGATCTTGGCGAAGTTCAGGGTGCCCAGGTCGCAACCGATCAGGGCGCCGCCCTTGAATACCATCTTCGGCAGCGAGTTCAGGCCGCCTTTGCAGATGGCGCGGGCGCCGTAGCTGATGCGCTTGCCGCCTTCCAGGTACTGCTTGAGCACCGGGTGATGCTTGAGGCGCTGGAATTCGTCGAACGGCGACAGGAACGTATTGCTGTAGGACAGATCGACGATCAGGCCGACCACCACCTGGTTGTTTTCCAGGTGATAGAGGAAGGAGCCGCCGGTGTTTTCGTTGCCCATGATCTCCAGCGGCCAGCCGGCGGTGTGGACCACCAGGCCCGGTTGGTGCTTGGCCGGATCGATTTCCCAGATTTCCTTCAGGCCGATGCCGTAGTGCTGGGCGTCAGCGTCACTGGCCAGGTTGAAGCGCTGGATCAGTTGCTTGCCGATGTGGCCACGGCAGCCTTCGGCGAACAGGGTGTATTTGCCGCGCAGTTCCATACCCGGGGTGTAGAGGCCTTCTTTGGGTTGGCCTTCACGGTCCACGCCCAGGTCGCCGGTGATGATTCCGCGGACCACACCGTTTTCGTCGAACAGGGCTTCCTGGGCGGCGAAGCCCGGGTAGATTTCCACGCCCAGGTTCTCGGCCTGCTGGGCCAGCCAGCGGCACAGGTTGCCCAGGGAGATGATGTAGTTGCCTTCGTTGTGCATGGTCTTGGGCACAAAGAAGTCCGGAACCTTGGTGGCGCTCTCGGCGTTGCGCAGCACATAGATGTCATCGCGCTTGACCGGGGTGTTCAACGGCGCGCCGAGTTCTTTCCAGTCCGGGAAGAGTTCGTTCAGGGCCCGTGGTTCGAACACCGCACCGGACAGGATGTGAGCACCGACTTCGGAGCCTTTCTCGACCACGCAGACGCTGATTTCCTTACCGGCTTCGGCGGCCTTCTGCTTCAGTCGGCAGGCGGCGGACAGGCCAGCGGGGCCGGCACCGACGATGACCACGTCGAATTCCATGTATTCGCGTTCCACTAGGCTATCTCCTACTCAAGGCTCTACGGTTTTTCTAATTTTGGAGGTTTGGCGGTATCGTCGCTTCGCGCTGCGACGCAGGGGCGCGCGGGCGGCGAGTGACTCACCTTTCTCTCTGGGCGGCGCATTATATCTACACCACTGTCAGCGTCCAATACAAACGTTTGTTTGAAATTGCCGCAGGCCAGGTAAATCAAAGAGGGACGGCTTATAAGTGGCCGTTTTGCCGTATTGACCGGAAAAGGCGTTCCGGTCAAGATACGGTCGGTTTTGCGCTCGCCGTAGGCTGACTGTTGGTTTCAAGAGCACCTCTAAAGACAGGGCAAGGCAATAAAGGTGACGCAATGCGCAGCTGGGCAGTGCGCAGTTTACACGCCGCGATAATGAATGACTCGTCGGTCATCACTGACGAACGGTCATCACCCCGTGAGCAAGGTCATCCTTAATGACAAGCGCCAGCGTTTTTGGAGGTGCCCTTGTGCCGATGAGCATCAACCGCCAGGTTCTCGCCTAGGCGACTTTCTTTTCACCGGAGAGTAACGAGGAATCCATGAAGGTTCTTGTAGCTGTCAAACGCGTTGTCGATTACAACGTGAAAGTTCGCGTCAAGGCGGACAATTCCGGCGTCGACCTCGCTAACGTCAAGATGTCGATGAACCCTTTCTGCGAAATCGCCGTGGAAGAAGCCGTACGCCTGAAAGAGAAAGGCGTGGCGACTGAAATCGTCGTCGTCTCCATCGGTCCTGCTACTGCTCAAGAGCAACTGCGTACCGCCCTGGCACTGGGTGCCGATCGCGCCGTCCTCGTCGAATCCGCCGATGAATTGAACTCCCTGGCCGTGGCCAAGCTGCTCAAGGCCGTGGTCGATAAGGAACAGCCGCAGTTGGTGATCCTGGGCAAACAAGCCATCGACAGCGACAACAACCAGACCGGCCAGATGTTGGCTGCGCTGACCGGTTACGGTCAGGGCACCTTTGCTTCGAAAGTCGAAGTGAGTGGCGACAAGGTTGCCGTGACCCGTGAAATCGACGGCGGCGCGCAAACAGTCTCCCTGAGCCTGCCAGCCATCGTGACCACCGACCTGCGTTTGAACGAGCCGCGTTATGCGTCCCTGCCAAACATCATGAAAGCCAAGAAGAAGCCGCTTGAAGTGCTGACTCCGGATGCTTTGGGCGTTTCCACCGCCTCCACCAACAAGACCGTGAAAGTCGAAGCGCCGGCTGCACGCAGCGCGGGCATCAAGGTCAAGTCGGTGGCTGAACTGGTCGAGAAACTGAAAAACGAAGCGAAGGTAATCTGATCATGACTATCTTGGTAATCGCCGAACACGACAACAAGGTGCTGGCCCCGGCCACCCTGAACACCGTGGCCGCTGCCGCTAAAATCGGTGGTGATATCCACGTTCTGGTCGCTGGCCAAGGCGCTGGTGCCGTGGCTGAAGCTGCAGCAAAAATCGCTGGCGTGAGCAAAGTATTGGTTGCCGATAACGCCGCCTACGCTCACCAACTGCCAGAAAACGTTGCCCCTCTGGTAGCAGAGCTGGGCGCTGGCTACAGCCACATCCTGGCTGCCGCTACCTCCAACGGCAAAAACATCCTGCCGCGCGTTGCTGCGCAGCTGGACGTTGACCAGATCTCCGAGATCATCTCGGTGGAAAGCGCTGATACCTTCAAGCGCCCGATCTACGCCGGTAACGCCATCGCTACCGTACAGTCCAACGCTTCGGTAAAAGTTATCACCGTACGTGCAACCGGTTTCGACCCGGTGGCTGCTGAAGGTGGTTCGGCTGCTGTTGAAGCCGTTGCGGCTGCTCACGACGCAGGCACTTCGTCCTTCGTTGGCGAAGAGCTGGCCAAGTCCGATCGTCCTGAACTGACCGCTGCCAAGATCGTCGTTTCCGGCGGCCGCGGTATGCAGAACGGTGACAACTTCAAGCACCTGTACGCCCTGGCCGACAAGCTGGGCGCGGCGGTCGGCGCTTCCCGCGCTGCAGTCGACGCAGGCTTTGTGCCCAACGATATGCAGGTCGGCCAGACCGGCAAGATCGTTGCGCCACAGCTGTACATCGCCGTGGGTATCTCCGGCGCGATCCAGCATTTGGCCGGCATGAAGGACTCCAAAGTGATCGTCGCGATCAACAAGGACGAAGAAGCACCGATTTTCCAAGTGGCCGATTACGGCCTGGTGGCGGACTTGTTCGAAGCCATCCCTGAGCTGGAGAAGCTGGTCTAATCCAGCGGCTTCACTTATAAAGAGCCCGGCCTTTTGGCCGGGTTTTTTATTGTCTGCAATTTGTCGGGGAGACTGTGCTCATGGATCTGCGCCGCTTGAGTGGCTGGTCAGTGCTGTTGGGGCTGACGCTGTTGCCATCGTTGTCGATGGCGGCGGGCAAGTGCGAACGCCTGGTGGTGACCGGCAGCCCGGACGCGCCGCCCTATCTGTGGCGTGACCCGCAGAATCCCAAGCACTTGATGGGCGCCAGCGCCGACCTGTTGCAGCACGTAGCGGGTGAACTGGGAGTGAAGGTCGAGCTGCTGTACAGCGGCAAGCGCTCCGAAGCCCTGGACGAGGTGCGTAGCGGGCGCATGGACCTGCTGGCCGACGCGCCACTGACCCTGAACGAGCTGGAGTCCCTGGACTACATTCATCCGGCCCTGGTGCAAAATGATTACCTGGTCTGGACCCGCAAGGACTCGACCCTGGTCTACAGCCAGATGGCCGACCTGCAAGGCCATGCCGGCGCCGTATCGGAAAAGGCCCGGCTGACCCAGCCCTTTGCTGCCTTGGCCAAGGAGCAACTGAGCCTCAAGCGCCTGCCCAACCTGACCCAGGTGTTCCAGAAGCTGCTGCTGGGGGAGGTGGAGTACGTGCTGGCCCCGCGTTATGCCGGCATGGCCATGGCGCAGTCCCTGGGCATGGCCAATGACCTGCAAGCCTTCCCCCAGGCGGTGGATAAACCCGGGCTGTTCCTGGCCATCTCTCACAACTCGGCCTGCAATGACCCCTGGTTGCGCGGACAGCTGGCGAAAAAGATGACAGAATTGCCCGCGTCCGGTCTGACGGAAGCCTTGCTGCAGCGCAATCTAGAGCTGTGGAAGGCGCAGTTGCAGCAACCCGTCAGCGCCCCAAAACAGTAGGAATTTTGTGTGAGTATTCGACCTCTTTTCGCTGCCCTGGCCGTTTTGGCTCTGGCGGGTTGTGCAGCCGATCCGGCGCCGAATGAACAATTGCGCCTGACCGAGCAAGCGCTGGAACAGGCCAAGGCGGTAGGCGCCTCGGCAGACGAAGTCCCGGAGTTGAAACTCGCCGAGGACAAGTTCACCCAGGCCCAGGCCGACATGCAGGACCAATCTTTCAAGGACGCGCGGATGCAAGCCGAACAGGCCGAGTTGGATGCGCGCTTGGCGGAAGCCCGGGTCCTGACCCTGAAAAGCCAGGAACAGTTGAAGGTGCTCAACACCCGCATCACTCGCCTGCGCAAGCAACTGGGAGATGCCCAATGAAGTTGATCAAGGGGGGAGTGGGCACAGCCCTGATTTTGGCGCTGGGCGGCCTTTATGGCTGCGCCGGCCAGCACGGCGACGCCGCCTTGCAACAAGCCAGCAGCGACTTCCAGAAGGTCAAGGAAGACGCCAATGTGCTGCGTATTGCGCCCAAGGACGTGATCCGCGCCGGTGAATCCCTGGCTCGCGCCGACCGTCTGTCCAGCTATTGGGGCAGTGGCGCCGACGTAGTGCATTACGCGTACCTGAGCCAGCGCTACAGCGAAATCGCCCGCGAGCACAGCGAGCAGGTGCTCAACCAGGAGCGTGCGACCAAGCTTGAACTGGAGCGCCAGCGCCTGCAGTTGGCCTTGCGCGAAGCCAAGTTGATCAGCGTGCAGCAGCAGGGCAAGTGGCTTGAAGAACAGATCATCAGCCTGGCCACCACCCAGACCGACCGCGGCCTGGTGATGACCCTGGGCGACGTGCTGTTCGACACCGGCGAAGCGGAGCTCAAGAGCTCGGCCAATCGCACCGTGCTCAAGGTGGTGCAATTCCTGCAACTGAACCCCAAACGCGTGGTGCGCATCGAGGGCTACACCGACAACACCGGTGACAAGCAGCACAATCTGCAACTGTCCCGTGATCGCGCTCAGTCAGTGGCGGATGTACTGGTGGACCTGGGCATCGACGAGAAGCGGGTCCAGGTCGAAGGTTATGGCGACGACTACCCGGTAGAAGCGAATGCGTCGGAGCGCGGGCGGGCGCAGAACCGTCGGGTGGAGATTGTGTTCTCCGACGAAGCCGGCCAACTCGGCGCTGCCCGCTAAGGTTGGGGCGGTCAAAAAGACCCGGTTACCCTTGGCGGTGCCGGGTTTTTTAATGCCTGTGAAGAGCGTGGCAAAATCCAGCGGTTTTGCTTTTCACTGCACTGTATCCTCGACTATTGTAGAAACTGTCCCAGTACACTTCGTAACTGTTCCGGTATTGTTCCGGTATTGCTTCGCACAAAAATAAAATGCCCGTGAAACCGAGTGCCGCGTCATGACCAACCTCTTGCTCTATCAACGTATCGCCCAGCAACTGGCCGAAGACATCCGCCGTGGTGTCTATCAGCCCGGGGAGCGCGTGCCTTCCGTGCGCAAGATGAGCTCGCAGCTCAACGTCAGCCATGCCACGGTGCTTCAGGCCTACGCCAACCTTGAGGATCAGGGGCTGATCCGCGCGCGGCCGCAATCGGGTTACTACGTGCACCAGACGCCGGCGCTGACCGCGCCGACCCCGGACATCGCCCGGGTCGAGCGCCCGGGCCTGGTCACGCGCAGCAGCATCATCCAGCAGGTGCTGGTGGAGTCCCGGCGCGAAGGGGTGTTTCCTCTCGGGGCGGCGGTGCCCAGCGTGGATTACCTGCCCGTGCGGGCGCTGCACCAGCAACTGGCCAAGGTCACGCGGTTCCATAGCCCGCGGGCGTTCAGCTACATGTTCAGCCCGGGTTTCGAGCCGTTGCGCCGCCAAGTGGCGATTCGCATGCGCGATGCCGGCGTGGTGGTGGACCCGTCGGAAGTGGTGATTACCCACGGTTGTGTCGACGCCCTGCAGATGTCGCTGCGGGTTCTGACCCGCCCGGGCGACCTGATCGCCGCCGAGTCGCCGACCTATTACGGTTTGCTGCAACTGGCAGATCTGCTGGGCCTGAAGGTGATCGAGATCCCCAGTGACCCGGCCACCGGCATGAGCCTGGAGGCACTGCAACTGGCGGCCAACCAGTGGTCGATCAAGGCTTTGGTGCTGACCACGCGCCTGAGCAATCCCCTGGGCGGCACCATGCCCGAGGAGCGGCAGAAGCAGTTGCTGCGCCTGGCCTCGGATTTCGATATCCAGGTGGTTGAGGACGACATTTATGGCGAGCTGATGTTTGAAGTCGGCCGCACCAAGGCGCTGAAAGCCTACGACCGCCTGGACCGGGTGATCTATTGCTCGAGTTTTTCCAAGACCCTGTCGCCGGGCGTGCGGATCGGCTGGATGATTGCCGGTAAATATCAGCAGGAGATCCAGCGCCTGCAGACCTTCAGCACCCACTCGGCCTGCAGCGTGACCCAGATGGGCGTGGCCGCCTATCTGGAAAACGGCGGCTACGATCGGCACCTGCGGCATATCCGCCAGGAGTACCGCAAGAACCTCAGCGCCTTCCAGTTGGCGGTGCAGCAGTACTTTCCCGAAGGCACGCAGATCACTCGGCCCACCGGTGGCTTTATTCTCTGGGTCAGTTTGCCGGGGCGGGTCAACACCCAGGAACTGCATGTACGGGCCTTGCAGCAAGGCATCAGCATTGCCCCGGGGCTGATCTTCAGCAATACCGAGCAATTCAACCACTGCATCCGCCTCAATTGCGGCACCCCGTGGAATCGCGAGGCTGAGCGGGCGTTGATGACCCTGGGCATGTTGGCCAGCCAATTGTGCCAGGAGGCGGCCGGCGGTTTTTAACGGGTCGGGTCTCAATGCTTGTCATGACGTCCGCAACGAGCGAGCATATGGCACCTTTGGTTGACCCTGCCTGTGTGTATGAACGTTTTTTCGCCTGCCTTATGGTTGTCGCTTTGCCTGCTCGGAGCCGTCAGTGCCGGCCCGGTACAGGCGGCGTCGGCCCAGGAAAAGACGCCAGCTCCCGCAGCGCAGCCGCAGTCATCGTCGAGCAGCCACTCCAGCGCTGCAAAGAAGGCCCCGGCAACCAAGGCTCCGGTGAAACCCAAGGCCAAGCCGGCCAAACCGGTGAAAAAGCGTGCGCCGATAGCCTCCAAGTCCAAATCCGCCAGCGAGATTGCCAAGACGCCTTTGCCGCCCGCTAAGCTCGATCTGAGCTTGCCTCAGGAGATGGTCAAGCACCTGCAGCCGATCGGTTCGGTCGATCTGCCCAAGCGTCAGCCATTGTTGCCGCAGATGTTTGGCGAGAAGCCCAAGGACACCAGTCCGTTTCAGCTCAACGGACGCTTGTTGAGCAACGAAATGCAATTGCAGCTGCGTAACGAAGAGCGCCGTGATGTTGAAGGCGCGGCCCTGGATTTCGAGTTCAAGCAGTAAAAATCCCCCTGAGTGTGACTGTCGGGACCGACACTTTGTCGGAGACTGATCAGTCACACGTGGTTGAGCGCAAAAACCGTTCTTTGAGCAATTTAAAACGGCTGTTTTAGCGGTTACTCTTACTGCGCGTCATTCAACCCTTTGCCCGTCGCGAGGAGCTTTTCGCCATGAAATGCCGTGAAGGTTGTGGCGCTTGCTGCATTGCCCCCTCCATCAGTACGCCGATGCCCGGTATGCCCAATGGCAAGCCGGCCGGAGAACGTTGCATTCATCTCTCTGTCGAACACCTGTGTGCGCTGTTTGGCCGGCCCGAACGGCCTCCGGTGTGCGGG
>NZ_JALQCX010000069.1:0-15531 GCF_023241665.1 Pseudomonas morbosilactucae
CCGCCAGGCATGCACCGCCCAGGCCGACGCCTTCGCTGGCAAGCCAGCTCCTACCGGGGGCCTGGGGCGTTTTCACGAATCGGCCCACACCACCAATCCCGTAGGAGCCGGCTTGCCGGCGATGGGGGCCGCCAGGCATGCACCGCCCAGGCCGACGCTTTCGCTGGCAAGCCAGCTCCTACAAGGGCATCGTGAGCCGCTTTGCCTGGCGTACACTGGCGAACTTTTCGCACTGGATGTCGACTATGCACAGGATGGCGCTCTGTCTGGCCCTGGCGCTGAGCCTGGGGGGTTGTATCGATTACAAATGGGGCCACGACTGGAAGGCCGACAGCCTCGGCGGTTGGCAGGACGCCAGCAAGGGAAGGTATGAACAAGGCACCTCGTTCAAGCTCGCCTGCGGGCCCGAGCCGCTGTATGTGAAGGTGACATCCGCGCCGTCCCACCACCTGATGTCGTTGCTGTTCATTCCCCTGGTCCCGGCGGCCACCGGCGATGACAACCATCTGAGCATCAACGCCCGCTACCCCAGCCTCTCGGCCTGCTCGTCGGCCGCGCAGAACCCCTTGGTGATCAAGCTGGACAACCGGGTAATCAGCAATATCGGCTACGTGGCCGGCAACCAGGCGGGCAGTTGCGAGCTTCGGCTGGACGAGCGCGAGTTGCAGGGCGAGCGGGTGTCGATCGAGGTCAATCAGGCCGTGCTGCCTTGCGCCGTGGCGCCGCTGACCTTGAAGAAAAACAGCTTCTTCTGCCTGCGGCAAACCCAGTACGGCGGTTCCAAGCCCTGTAACCGTTAGTACCGGTCAGCCGCACGAACCTAAGCTAATTCCTAAAAAGTATTTATTTTCTGTTTGTTAGATCGATTAGCTTTTAGCGACTTTCCTGTCTCCCAGAAGGTTCGCCCCCATGCGCCTGCCCTTTGCTTTGCGTCGTAGCGTGTCGATCGCCGCCTTGGCCGCCCTGGAAACCGCCAAGGTGGATGCCCGGGCCGTGCAGTTGTGGAGCTCGAAATCGTTGTAATTGACCGTTAGATCGCTTTCGCCTGTAGGAGCTGGCTTGCCGGCGAACAGGTCCCCCCTTTTTCTTGTTCACCGTCGGCTACGCCATTCCGCGTCTGGCGTCAGGAGTTCCCGTGTCTGCCGTTCACCCCCAACAGGCTTTCGCTGTTCCGGCCCCCGCCGCCACGCCAGCGAACCACACCGACGTGGTGCTGGAGCTGCGTCAGTTGACCAAGACTTACGGCCGCCGCCGCGGCCAGAGCGCGCCGCCGGCGGTGCAGCAGGTCAGCCTCAAGGTGCGCCGTGGCGAAGTGCTGTGCCTGATGGGCACGTCCGGCAGTGGTAAATCGACCCTGTTGCGGCATATCAACCGCTTGATCGAGCCCAGCAGCGGCGAGGTGCTGATCGACGGCCAAGCCATCAGCCAACTGTCGACCCAGGAATTGCGCACCCTGCGTTCGCGGCGCATCGGCATGGTCTTCCAGCATTTCGGCCTGTTGCCCCATCGCACGGTGCGCGACAACGTGGCCTTGCCCCTGGAGCTGCGCGGCGTCGCCGAAGAGCCGCGTCAGGCGGCCGCCGATGTGCAACTGCAGGCCGTGGGCCTGGACGGCTGGGGCGATCACTACCCCCATGAATTATCCGGCGGCATGCAGCAGCGGGTCGGCCTGGCCCGGGCGCTGGTGACCGAGCCGGACATCCTGCTGATGGACGAACCCTTCAGCGCCCTCGACCCGACCATTCGCCGTGACCTGCAGCAGCACTTTCTGCGCCTGGTGCGCGAGCGCGGCATCACCACCTTGCTGGTGACCCACGACCCGGCCGAAGCCTTGCGCCTGGCGGACCGTATCGCGGTGCTGCGCCACGGTCGGCTGATCCAGGTCGGTTCGCCCGATGAGCTGCTGGAGCATCCCGCCGACGCCGAGGTGGCGGACTTCTTCCAGGAACACGGCGCCGTGGCGGTGACGCCGACCCTGGCCACCCCGGCCAACCCGCTTCCCGCGGCCAGTCCCGACAGCTCGGCGTTCTCCCGAGGCCAGGCGCTGTTGCTGGGGCCTGCCGCGTTAGCCGCAAGAGGCCGTGGCGGCCTTTACTGGCTGGGTTTTGGCGTGGAGCTGGCGGCCTTGGCCGCGTTGGCTCATGGCCTGCTGCACAGCGCTTTTGCATGGGGCCTGTTGGGCGTGCTGGGGTTGCTGGCTAGCCGCTGGGCCAGCGTCCACCTGGCGTCGCGCCCGAGTCGCCAGGGCCGTTCCGATGCCCTGTTGCCCGCCCTGGTGCTGTTGCTCAGCCAGGGGCTGGTGCTGTGGCGGGTGCTGACCCCCGAGGCCAGTGGCCCGCTGCTGCAATTTCCTGCGGATCGCCAGGCCTTGCTGGCCACTGCCGAGGCCATCGACCAACTGATCGGCTGGTCCCAGGTGACCTTCGAGTCGAGTTTTGTCGGGGTGATCGTGGCTGTACGCACGGTGATTGAAAGCATTGAAAACCTCCTGGGCTGGCTGCCTTGGCCGGTGGCGGCCCTGGCCCTGGTGTTCCTTGCCTGGCGTTCCGCTGGCTTGGCCCTGGCCCTGACCAGTGCTGCCGCGTTGTTTTACATCGGCCTGTTCGGCTTCTGGGAACGGACCATCGCCACCCTGGCCCTGGTGGGCGCCTCGGTGCTGATCTCGCTGCTGATCGGCGTGCCGGCAGGCATTCTCCTGGCCAAGCGGGCTCTGGCCCGGCGCCTGATCACGCCCTTGCTGGACGTCATGCAAACCCTGCCGACCTTCGTCTACCTGATCCCGGCGGTGGCGTTCTTCTCCGTGGGCAAGACCCCGGCGGTGATTGCCACGGTGATCTTCGCCCTGGCGCCGATGATCCGCCTGACCGCCCTGGGCCTGCAGGAAGTGCCGAAAAATGCCGTGGAAGCGGCGGTGGCCCACGGTGCCACGCCCTGGCAGACCCTGACCAAGGTCGAGCTGCCCCTGGCCGCCGGTTCGCTGCTGCTGGGCATCAACCAGACCATCGTCATGAGCCTGTCGATGGTGGTGGTGGCGGCGCTGATCGGCGCCGGTGGCCTGGGCTACGACGTCATGACCGCATTACGCAACATCAAGGGCGGCGAGGGCATGTTGGCCGGTGTGGCCATTGTCTTCTGCGCGCTGATTCCCGATCGCATCATCCAGTCGACCTTGCGCAAGCGAGACCAGGCGTTCAATCACAAGTGAGGTGTTTCTTGAGCAAGTCATTCTTCCGTTCCTTCGGCGTGGCCACCGCGTTGGCCAGCCTGATCGCCGTGCCAGCCCTGGCCAAAGACAAGATCGTTATCGGCGAGCAGAACTGGACTGGCGCCATCGCCATCCAGAACATCCTCGGCGAGGTGATCAAGACCCGCCTCGACGGCGATGTCTCCTACCTCGCCGGCGACGTGGCCGTGCTGTTTGCCGCCGCGTCCAAGGGCGATGGCTCGGTGGACGTGCTGACCGATATCTGGCTGCCCAACCAGTCGGCGGCCTGGGCCAAATACGTCACCGGCCCAAAGCCGACCCTGGTGCCCAACAAACGGCCCTACGTCGGTGAACAGGGCTTCTACATCCCCGGTTACCTGCAAGACAAATACGGCGTGAAGTCGGTGTACGACCTGCAAAAGCCTGAAGTGGCCAAGCTGTTCGAGCCCCTGGGGGGCGGCAAGGCCCAGTTGCTGGTCGGCCCGGCGGGCTGGGAATCGACCTACATCGGCCAGATCAAGGCCAAGGATTTCGGCTTTGCCAATCAATTCGAATCCGTGTCCACCGAGGCTTCGGTGACCTACGCCAAGCTCGCCACCGCCTACAAGGCCCAGCGCGGCGTGGTGTTCTACGCCTACACCCCGGACTGGATCTTCTCCGCCTTCGACCTGCGTCGCCTGGAAGAGCCGGCATTCGACGGCTACGCCCAGGACAACAAGAAGGGCGACCCGCTGTACAAGGCCGACGGTTGCTGGAAATTCATCAGCCCGACGGTGGACGCCGATTGGCTGAACAAGAGCCAGATCACTTGCGCCTACCCGGACGCCAAAGTGCATGTGCTGGCCTCCGTCGCCCTGCAGAAACGCGCGCCACGGATCGCCGCCTTCCTGGAGAACTTCAGCATCGAGCCTAACGTGCTGAATGACTTGATCCTTAAGATCGAGAAAGACAAACAACCGGCCGACGTCGCGGCCAAGGCCTGGGTCCAGGCCAACCCGGCGGTGGTGGATCAATGGCTGGGCGCCAGCGGTGAAAAAGTCGGGGCCATTCAGTGAGTCAGGCGTCGAACCCGATCACTGGCATTGCCACGGCAACCTTCGGCGCCGGCTGCTTCTGGGGCGCGGAAGCCGCGTTCCGGGCGCTGCCCGGGGTACTCGAAAGCCGTGTGGGTTACGCCGCTGAAGCCGCGGACGGTGCGTTGCAGATCGAGGTGGTGCAGGTGGATTTCGACCCTCGGCGCGTGAGCTACACGGCCTTGATCGAGCACTTCTGGGGCCTGCACGACCCGACCTCGGTGGATCGCCAAGGTGAACATGGCGGGGCGAAATATCGCTCCGCGATCTTCTACACCGATGCCGAACAGGCTGAACAGGCGAGGGCGGCCAAGGTTGCCCTGCAAGCGTCCGGACGTCTCAACAAACCCGTGGCCACCGTGATCCTGCCCCTGGGCCGCTTTGACCTGGCGGATGAAGAACACCAGCGTTACCTGGAGAAGAACGGCCTGAGTAGCTGTCATATCTGATCGTTTGCAGATACGCAGGCTTCTGTAGGAGCTGGCTTGCCAGCGAAGAGGCCCGCAAGACCGCCTTCGCCGGCAAGCCGGCTCCTACGCCACCCTCCACTGAATCACTTCCAGCACCGCGCAGCCTTCTCGTGTCAGCAGGTGTACGCCACGGGTGATGCGGGTCAGGTCGCAATCGCTGATGTCTTTCAGTTTCAGGGTGGACAGGCTGTCCATCAGGTCGCGGACCACGGTGAAACGGTGGGCGGCGCTGCTGGCCAGGTCGCTCAAGGGGGCTTGGGTGTCGAGGTAGAACACTGGGTGTTCGGTGTCGTGGGTGTCGATGGGGGTGAAGCGGGGGAGGTGATGGTCAGTCATAGGTATGGCTCCTGCTCATAGAGCAATCACCTTGGTTGTCGACCGAAAGAGCTGGGGCAGTGGTACGCGAGCAGGTTGGCCGAGGAAAGGGCAACAGCACACCCTGAGGTGTCCCGCGCAGCACCGTCGTAACTCCTGATCGCGGGAACAAAAGCGACTGCCAGAATGTTTGAAAGTGGATGCGTTCCTATATTCGACCGGCCAAGGTCGCTCGCGGATTTGGCTGCGAGGGGCGGACTATAGGAAGGACGTTGCAGTGTTGCAACAGGGGGTTGGAGGAGATGTTTGAGCGCTTGTTTCGCAGTGTTTGTGGTGGATTTTGATGGGGGATATCCGGTGGTGCAGTAACGGCCGCTCAGGGTTTTGCGCTTACGGCGAGTTTTGGGTACATATCCGTTGCTGCGGGGGCGGCCACTTACGGTTCCGCTCTTACAGCGGGTCACTTTGGATGGAGCCCAAAGTAACCAAAGGCTCTCTGCCCCGCATCCGGCGCCTCGCCTAGGCTCGGCGTTCCCTCGCTCCGGCATTGCTCCGGGGGCACGCCGCCACAGGCCATCCATGGCCTGGGGCGGCTAGTTCGGCATCCATGCCGAGCTGCCCCCTGCGCAACGCCTACGTTCGGCCGGCTGGGAAGGGGCCTGAAGATCAAAAGCCAAGCGCGTGTTACGCGCTGTTCGTAGGAGCTGGCTTGCCAGCGAAGAGGCCCGTGAGTCATGCAGCGTCTGGGCGGACGCCTTCGCTGGCAAGCCAGCTCCTACACGGGGGACGTTACACACCGCTCTATCTTCAGGCCGGCCGGTAGGCCGCCGTCAGATTTTGATTTTGATCTGTTGGCCCCGTTAACCACGATGGCCGAACGCAGGCATTGATCCGTGGGTAACCCGGCAGGACGCCGGTTAGCCGCACTGGGCCATGGATGGCCCAGTGCGGCGGCCCACGGATCAATGCCGGAGTGAGGGCATGCCGAGCCTAGGCGAGGCACCGAGTGGAGGGGCAGAGCGTTTTGCTTACTTTTGCGCTTTTCAAAAGTGAGCCGCTGTAAGAGCGGAACCAATATCCTCCGCACCCGCAGCAACGGATCTGTCCCGCCCCTCCTAAAAAACTCACCCCCTCCACCCCCCACCCAACGCCACCACCAACCCCACACTCGCCTGCAACTCCCTGGTCTGCACCGCCTGCAACCCTCGTTGCGCCTGCAAGGCCGCGTTCTGCGCCGTCACCACATCCAGATAACTCACCGCCCCGGCCTGATAGCTGTTCATGGCCAAGGTCTGGGTATGTAGCGCCGCATTCACCGCCGCTTGCTGATCCAGCGCCTCCTGGCGCAAATCCCGCAGTTGCCCCAGGTTGTCCTCCACCTCCCGCACCGCCCGCAGCACCTGCCCACGGTAATGGGCGGCAGCTTCTTCGAACTCGGCATGGGCCTGGCGCTCATTGGCGCTCAGCCGCCCGCCATCAAAAATCGGCAGGTTCATCAACGGCCCCAAGGCCCAATAGCGATTACCCGCCGCCAGCAGGTTGCCCACGCCCTGGGTCTGCCCACCGAGCATCCCGGTCAGGCTGAAATCCGGATACCAGGCGGCGCGGGCGATGCCGATGCCGGCATTGGCGGCGTACACCCGGCGTTCGGCGGCGGCAATGTCCGGCCGGCGCTGCAGCAGGGTGCTGGGCAGTTGCTGGGGAATGCCCGGCAGGCTCAGCAGTTGCGTCGAGGGTGCCAGGCTGAACTGACTGGCCGGCTCCCCCACCAGCTCGCCGATGGCGTGTTCGGTGAGGTTGCGTTGGGCCCGCACTTCGTCCAGTTCCGCTTCGGCGCTGGCCAGTTGGCTTTGGGCCCGGGTCAGGTCCAGTTCCGAGGCGATCTGCCCCTGATAACGGTCGCGGGTCAGTTGCAGGGCTTGGCCGTAATCCTCCAGGGAGCGGCTCAAGATCCGGCGCTGGGCATCCAGGCCATTGAGCTGCACATACAGGCTCGCCAGCTGTTTTTGCAGGCTCAGGCGCGCGGCTGCCAGGTCGTCGCCAGAGGCCTGGGCCTGGGCGTCTCCGGCCGCCGCTTGATTGCGAATTCGCCCCCAGAGGTCGAGGTCGAAGCCCAGGGAAAAACCGGCGGTGTTGCTGTTGTAGATCGACGGTTGCGTGCTGCCGCGCAGGGGGCGGCTGTCCGACTGACGCTGGCGCAACGGCTGGGCGCTGGCACTGATCTGCGGGAACAGTCCGGCATGCAATTGGCTGGCGTAAGCCTGGGCAGCGTCGTAGTGGGCCAGGGCCGCCGCGAGGTCCGGATTGGCCTGGAGCAGGCGCTGTTGCAGGTCGTTGAGACGCGGGTCCTGGTACAGCAGCCACCACTGTTCGGCAATGACCTGGGGCGTGGCGGCCGGGTGCCAGGGGCCGTCGGCGCTCTGTTCGCGAAACTGCGCCGGCAGGTCGATGGGCGGCACCTGGTAGCGGGGCGCCAGGGAGCAGCCGTGCAGGGTCAGCAACAGCAGAGCGGCGAGGGGCTTAAGCCTTGGGCGCATGCTCACCTCCGGCGTCTGCCAGTTGCACAAGGTCGCCTTCGCGCAGGGCGTCCGGCGGGTTGTCGATGACGTGATCGGTGGCGTGCAGGCCCTGGTCGATCACCAGCCGTTCGCCCAGGTCGAGGCCGATATGGATGCTGCGCAGGTGCACGCGTTTTGCACGGTCGATCACCGCCACCTGGGTGCCCTGGGCACGGAAAATCAGGGCGCTGGCGGGGATGCTCACACCGTTGGTGTCGGCGGGAATCGCCAGTGTGGCTTCGGCATAGTCGCCGGGCATCAGCGCGCCGTCGGGGTTGGCGGCGACGAACTGTGCCAGCAGGGTGCCGGAGCGTGGGTCGATGGCGGTGGAGTCGCCCACCAGTTGCGCGCTGAAGTGCTGACCGGGGTGCTCGGGCACGGTCAACTGCGCTTCCAGGCCGGGGCGGATGACGCTGGCGTAGTTCTGCGGAATCGGCACGTAAAGCCGCAGTTTGTGGGTGTCCGCCAGGTCGAACAGCTCCGGGTCGCTGTCGTTGTCGGCCTTGATCAACTGGCCGATGTCGGTGTGGCGCGCGGTGAGGGTGCCGGCAAACGGCGCGCGAATGGTCTTGTAGTCTTCCAGCGCCGAGAGCCGTGCATAGTCGGCGGCGGCCGCCTCGGCATTGGCCTTGGCAGCAGCGGCGTTGGAGCTTTTTTCATCGGCTTCCTGGCGTGATACCGAGTGGCTGGCCAAGAGGTGCTGCCAGCGCTCGGCGGTGGTCTGGGCCAGCCGTGCATTGGCCTGTTGCTGGACCACCCGTGCCCGGGCCTGGGCCACTTGCTGGTCCAGGTCGGGGCTGTCGATATGGGCCAGCACTTGCCCGGCGGCGACCTTGGCGCCGATGTCCTGGGTCCAGTCCTTGAGGTAGCCGCTGACCCGGGCATGGATCGGCGCCTTGCTCCAGGCTTCCAGGTGCGCCGGCAGGCGCAGGGTGTCGCCCAGTACGTTGGGCTGCGGCTGGAACACCAGCACTTGGGGCACAGCGGCGGTTTCGGTCCAGGCGGCGACGGCCTGTTCATGCCGGGTGCGCGCCGCGAGGCCGCTGGCCACCAGTAGCGCAGCCAGGCTCAAGCCGCCGATGCCCAGCAGCATCAGACGTTTGCGCGAAGGGGTGTGATCAGGCGACATGGGTGTTTTCTCCAGCAACAGCGGAATGGGGAGGGCGACCGTGGACCAGGCTGAAGACCACGGGCACAAAGATCAGGGTGGCCACGGTGGCGAGGAGCAGCCCGCCGATCACCGCACGGCCCAGGGGCGCGTTCTGTTCTTCGGACAGGGCCAGGGGCAGCATGCCGATGATCATCGCCAGGGCGGTCATGCACACCGGGCGAAAGCGCGTGTAGCCGGCTTCCAGGGCGGCCTTGAGGGCATCGCCGTGTTCCGCCAGGCGCTCGCGGCAAAAACTCACCACCAGGATCGAGTTGGCAGTGGCCACCCCCATGCAGAGGATGGCCCCGGTCAGCGCCGGCACCGACAGCGAGGTGCCGCTCAAGAACAGCATCCACACGATCCCGGCCAGGGCCGCCGGCAGCGCGGTGATGATCACGAACGGATCGACCCAGGATTGGAAGTTGACCACGATCAGCAGGTAGATCAGCACCACCGCCCCCAGCAGGCCCAGGCTCAGACCGCTGAAGGCTTCGTGCAGGGCATCGATCTGCCCGTGAAGGCTGACCGTGGCGCCCTTGGGCCGCAGGGCTGCGGCGTCGTCCAAGACCTTTTGCATGTCGTGGGCCACGGCGCCGAGGTCGCGGCCTTGCACGTTGGCGTACAGGTCCAGGGTGGGCTGGATGTTGTAGTGGCTGACCACCGCCGGGCTCTCGACCCGGGAGATGTCCGCCAGGCCACCGAGGATCTGCGACTGGCCGTTGCTGCCGGTGACCGGCAGCGCTTCCAGGGCCGGCAGGCTGTCCAGGCGATACTGCGGGGTGGCCGCGACGATGGAATAGGACACGCCGTTCTTCGGGTTGAGCCAGAAGGTCGGCGCCACCTGGGAACTGCCGGCCAAGGACGCCACCATGCTGTTGGTCACGTCACGTTCGGTGATGCCCAGGCCGTTGGCCCGCAGGCGGTCGACCTTGACCTGCAGTGACGGGTAGCCGGTGGACTGCTGGATCCGCAGGTCGGCAATGCCCGGCACATGTTGCAGGCGCCGTTGCAGTTCCAGGGCGTAGGCGCGGTTGGCCGCGTCGTCGGGCCCGGAGATTTTCACGTCCAGCGGGGCCGGGGCGCCGAAGTTGAGGATCTGGCTGCTGATGTCCGCCGGGAGGAAGGCGAACTGGCTGCCGGGGAAGCTTTCCGGCAGGGCTTCGCGCAGCTGTTTCTCCAGGTCGGCGCTGGGGGCGTGGCCGGGCTTGAGGGTGATCTGGATGTCGCCGTCCTGGGGCCCGATGGTGCCGCTGTTGCTGTAGGCCATGTCGATGCCGCTCAGGGGGATGCCGATGTTGTCGATGATGCTGTCCAGTTGCTCGGCCGGGATCACCTCGCGAATCCGCCCTTCGATACGGTCGAAGGCCGCCGCGCTTTCCTCGATCCGCGTGCCCAGGGGCAGGCGCACGTGCAGGGCCAGGGCGCCGGCGTCGGTGGCGGGGAAGAAGTCCTGGCCCAGGCTCGGCAGCAGGGCGAAGGAGGCCAGCACGCAGGCCAAGAAGCCGAGGATGAAGGTCTTGCGTCGGCCCAAGGCCAGGTGCAGCAGGCCGTGGTAGGTGTCGCGCACAGTGGAGAAACGCGCCTCAAAACCCTGCTGAAAGGCCAATAGCCCGCGCACCAGGGCATTGTGCGGCTTGGCGTGCTGCTCGCCCTCGTGATGGTTGATGAAGGCATCTTCCGGGTGATGCCCGGGGCCTGCCTCCGGCGTATGGGGCTTGAGCAGGTACATCGCCAGGGTCGGCACCAGGGTCCGGGAGAGGATGAACGAGCTGGCCATGGCGAAGATCACCGCCAGGGCCATGGGCCGGAACAGGTAGCCGGCGATGTCCTGCAACAGGAACATCGGCACGAAGACGATGCAGATGCACAGCAGCGAGACGAAGGCCGGGCCGACGATCTGCTTGGCGCCGTCAAGGATCGCCACCTTCACCGCCTTGCCCTGTTCCAGGTGCCAGTTGATGTTCTCGATGGTCACGGTGGCATCGTCCACCAAGATCCCCACCGCCAGGGCCAGGCCGCCCAGGGTCATGACGTTGAGGGTCTGGCCGCTGACCGCCAGCAGGGCAATGGCCGAGAGCACCGCCAGGGGAATCGACGCGGCGATGATCAGTGTGGAGCGCCAGCTACCGAGGAACAGCAGGATCATCGCGCTGGTCAGCAGGGCGGCGATGATGCCTTCCTGGGCCACGCTGCCCACCGACTGTTTGACGAACACCGAGGCATCGCCCAGCAGCGAGGTCTTCAAGGACGGCGGCAGGGTTTCATTGATCCGTGGCAGCATCTGGCGGATGCCATCGACGATGGACAGGGTGGAGATATTGCCGTTCTTCAGCGCCGGCATCAGCACCGCCCGGCGTCCGTCGACCCGCACGATATTGGTCTGCGGCGGTGAGCCGTCGCGCACGTGGGCCACCTGGCCGATGGTGATCAGCGCGCCGTCCACGGTCTTGATCGGCAGGTCGTTGAGTTCGTCGATGGCCTTGGGGCTGTTGTTCAGCAGCACCGTGTATTCATTGCTGCCGAGCTTGGCGGTGCCCACCGGGATGATCTGGTTCTGCGCCGCCAGGGCATTGCCCACGTCTTGCGCCGACAGGCCTTTGGCGGCCAGGGCTTGCGGGTCCAGGTCGAGGGTGATCTGGCGCTGCTTGCCGCCCATGGGCGTGGGCATGGCCAGACCGGGCAGGGCGCTCAAAGGCAGGCGGATATTGTTCTGCACCAGGTCGCGGATCTTCGCCTCCGACAGGGTCGGGCTGGAGAAGGCCATTTGCAGGATCGGTACCGTCGAGGCGCTGTAGTTGAGGATCAGCGGCGGGGTGATGCCCGGCGGCATCTGCTTGAGCACGGTTTGTGACACCGCCGTCACCTGGGCGTTGGCGGTGCGGATATCGACCCCGGGCTGGAAGAAGATCTTGACGATGCCCATGCCCGGCAGCGACTGCGACTCGATGTGCTGGATGTCATTGACCGTGGTGCTCAGGGAGCGCTCGTAGGTGTAGATCACCCGCCCGGCCATGGCGTCCGGCGACAGGCCGTTGTATTGCCAGACCACCGCCACCACCGGGATGCCGATATCCGGGAACACGTCGGTGGGGGTACGCAGGGCCGCCAGGGGCCCGATGATGCAGATGAATATCGCCAGCACGATGAACGTGTAGGGCTTGAGCAGTGCGGTCTTGACCAGCCCGAGCATGCCGAAAACCTCCGAGGGAGTGGGATTGCAAACCTCGGCAGCCTGCAGCGACCCACCTAACACGCGGCTTTCAGCCAGGTGAAGGAAGTTTTAGATAAGCCCTGTATTTCCTTTCATGTGGATTCATTTGTGCTCTGGCAAGGGGCTCGACAAGCTTTGCAGCCATCGCCTGTAGGGGCTTTTTCGATGGTCGATTTTCCTTTGTCGAGGTACTTCCCATGACACTCAAACCGCTATTGCTGATTCCCGCCCTGGGCCTGGCCTGCCTCTTGTCGGCCTGCGCCGGCCCGATGCCCCAGCCTGATCCCAGGGAAGCCTGGATCGACCTGCAGCAAGAAGCGCCCAATGACCTGATGGCCGAGCGGGTGGATGGGCAGAAGATTGATGACGGCCGCTACTTCGAGGTCCCGTCCGGTGCCCATCGCCTGGACGTGACCTTGTTCGAAGAGCCGGCCGGTGATTCCAACCAGGAGGATTGCAGCGGCCACCTGCGTTATGAGCATTTCCAGGCCGGTGAACATTACCGCCTGGTGGAGTCCAGCCTCGGCCAGGCGGTCACGGCCCAACTGCTGGACAGCCACGGCAAGCGCCTGGCCAGCGCCGAGGACTTCAACTGCCTGCCGGGTTGAGGCGGCAGGCGCTGGAGCCCGTGATCGTCCAGTGGCTCAGGCGGTGGCCGGGCGCAGGTCGGTCTTGGTCGGCGCCCCCGGTGCGCGCCACACCAAAAAGGCTGCCAGGACCGTGGTGGCCGCCAGCAGGTAGAGGCCCGCCGCTGGGGAGTCGAACCCTTGCTCGGCGGCGTTTTTCAATACCGGGGCGATGAAACCGCCGAGGGCACCGAACGAGTTGATCAGGGCGATGCCTGCTGCCGCCGCGCTGCCGGCCAGGAAGCTGGAAGGAAAGGTCCAGAACACCGGTTGCACGGCGATAAAGCCCGAGGCAGCAAAGCACAGGGCCAAGACCCCAAGCAGCGGGCTGGCGACACTCACCGAACAGGCGATCCCGGCGGCCGCCATCAGCAGGGTCAGGGCGGCGATCGGCCGGCGCTGGCCCGTGCGGTCGGCCCAGCCCGGAATCCAGTAGGCCGCCAACAGCGCGCAGATCCAGGGGATGGCGCTGACCAGCCCCACCAGCAAACCGACCTTGCTGCCCATCAAGCCGCCGATCTGGCTTGGTAGGTAGAACACCACGCCGTACACACTGGCCTGGATCAACAGGTAAACCAGGCACAGGTACAGCACCGCCGGCTGGCACAGCACCTGCAACAAGCGGTGGCCGTGTGCCTGCTTGTGCTGGTTTTCGTGGTCCAGCACCGCCTGGACCTGCTGGCGTTCTGCGGGCGTCAGCCAGCGTGCATCTGCCGGTTTGTTGTCCAGGTACCAGTAGGCCCAAACGCCCACCGCCGTGGCCATCAAGCCTTCGACGGCGAACATCCATTGCCAGCCGTGCACCCCGGCCCAGCCGTCCATTTCCAGCAACAGCCCGGACAGCGGGCTGCCGAAGATAAACGCCAGGGGCGCACCGAAGTAGAAGAAGCCCATGGCCTTGCCGCGCACCGCTTCAGGGAACCAGTAGGTCAGGTAGAGGATGACCCCGGGGAAGAACCCGGCTTCGGCCACGCCCAGCAAAAAGCGCAGCAGGTAGAACGTGGTTTCGTTATGGGCGAACACCATGGCCGCCGAGACCAGGCCCCAGGTCACCATGATCCGGCACATCCACAGCCGGGCACCAACCCTGTGCAGGATCAGGTTGCTGGGCACTTCCAGCAACGCATAACCGGCAAAAAATACCCCGGCGCCGAAGGCGAACGCCGCGTCGCTGATGCCGGTATCGGCCTGGAAGCTGTGGCGGGCGAAGCCGACGTTGGCCCGGTCGAGAAAGGCCATGATGTACATCAACAGCAGGAACGGCAGCAGGCGCCAGGAAATCCTGGCCAACAGAGGGGCAGGTAACGTCTTCACGGCAGTTTCCTTTTTGAAGTTATGTGCACTGCGTGGCAGGTAAGAGCGAGGGAAAGCAGGCGACGCTGCTCAGGGCGCGTTGGCTTCGCGCTGGCGAACAAGTGGCAGGGGACGGGGGATGGCAATGGCGGCAGACATGGTCAATCACCTCTACACATTGTTGTTGTGCAGAGGACTCTACGGGCTTTGAATGATGCGCGACCAATCGAAATAAGGTTGCTACCAATACCCTAAAGGTATCAATAGCCAACCCCCCGATGACATCTGTAGGAGCCGGCTCGCCGGCGATAGCGTCGGTATGGTCGCTGCAGGTATTCCGCCAGAATCGCGCCGTGGATGGTGGCGTCAATGCAGCCTCGTGTAGGAGCCGGCTCGCCGGCGATAGCGTCAGCACGATCGCAGCCGATGTTCCGTCAGAATCGCGCCGTGGGTGGGGGCGTCAATGCAGCCTCGTGTAGGAGCCGGCTTGCCGGCGATAGCGTCAGCACGATCGCAGCCGATGTTCCGCCAGAATCGCGGCGTAGGTGAGGGCGTCATCGCTGGCAAGCCAGCTCCTACAAGGGGGATTGCTTCAGTGCAGCCATTGGAGGTGTTTTAGGTGCGGCGGTTGCGGCGTGCCTCCAGCCAATGGAACAGGCCCATGCCCACCAGCATTGCGGCCACAAACAGCCAGGCTTGCCAGTGCCCACTGGGCAGCAGCGCCAACGCGGGGCCGGGGCACAGGCCGGCAATGCCCCAGCCCACGCCGAATACCAGGCTGCCGAGGATCAGGCGCCGGTCTGGCGAGCATTTGTCGGGGATTCTCATCGGCGCGCCGAGCAGCGCCCGTGGCTGGCGCATTGCCCAATGAAAGGGTACCCAGGCCGAGCCGATGGCCCCCAGCATCACCAGGGCCAGGGAAGGGTCCCAGGCACCTGCCAGGTCGAGAAAACCCAGGACCTTGGCCGGGTTGGTCATGCCTGACAGCAGCAGGCCGAGGCCGAACAGCAGGCCGGCGATCAATGCACTGAGCTTTCTCATGGCATCAGCCCCAACAGATGGCGGATCACCCAAACCGTGGCGAAGCCGGTGCCCATAAAGCACAGGGTGGCGATGATCGAGCGCGGCGACAGCCGGGAAATGCCGCATACCCCGTGGCCACTGGTGCAGCCGGCGCCATAGCGGGTGCCGATGCCCACCAGCACACCGGCGCCGATCAGGCCCAGCAGACCGCTCTGGAACTCGGCGGCCGGCAGGGCGTGGAACAGCCCCCAAAGCAGCGGCGCCAGCAACAGGCCGAGGATGAACAGGGCCTTTTCGCCCCAACCCTCGCTGCCCGGTTGCAGCAGGCTAGCGAGCAGCCCACTGATCCCGGCGATGCGCCCATTGGCAACGATCAACAGCCCGGCCGAAAGACCGATCAATGCCCCACCGGCCAAGGCCGACCAGGGCGTGAAATGCAGGTAATCCAAAAGCATGGCGGGTTCCTCCAGGAGTCGATGCGGCCGGGGTGGATGTTACGTGAGGGACGCCGCGTGAGTGAGCAGGAAATCACCCCGTCGTGTAGGCGCCGGCACGATCGCTGCGGGTATTCCGCCAGGATTGCGCCGTGGGTGGGAGCGTCATCGCT
>NZ_JALQCX010000007.1:0-46755 GCF_023241665.1 Pseudomonas morbosilactucae
CGGCGATGAGGGCCTGGAGATCGACGGTGATTTATCCGTCAGGCTTTTTGCCAGACCTTGGGCTTGAAGAACAAGGTCTCGCCACGGGCCAGTCCGATCAGGCTGTCGTGGTCTTTCACCACTTCGGCTTCGATCAAATCGCTCTGCCCTTCCACCTTGAGGGTCACTCGGGTGGTGGCGCCCAGCGGACGAATGTCGCGCACTTCAGCGGCATGGTGGTCTTCGAGTTCCGAACGTGACAACGACACTTCGTGCGGACGGAACAGCACGTGGTTGTCCTCGCCCAGGTGCAGGCGGTTGGAGTCGCCGAGGAAGTGGTAGACGAAATCGCTGGCTGGGTTCTCGTAGACCTCGCCCGGCGAACCGATCTGCTCGATCACGCCCTTGTTCATCACCACGATGCGGTCGGCCACTTCCATGGCTTCTTCCTGGTCGTGGGTCACGAACACCGACGTCAGGTTGATGTCTTCGTGCAGGCGCGCCAGCCAGCGGCGCAGCTCTTTACGCACCTTGGCGTCGAGAGCACCGAAGGGTTCGTCCAGCAGCAGCACTTTCGGCTCTACCGCCAGGGCGCGGGCCAGGGCGATACGCTGGCGCTGGCCACCGGAGAGTTGTTCCGGGTAGCGGTCGGACAGCCAGTCCAGTTGCACCATGTTCAGCAGCTCGTGGACCTTGGTCGCGATCTGGCTTTCCGTGGGGCGCTGGTTTTTCGGCTTCATGCGCAGGCCGAAGGCAACGTTGTCGAACACGGTCATGTGGCGGAACAGCGCGTAGTGCTGGAACACAAACCCGACGTTGCGATCACGCACGTCGTGGCCGGAGACGTCCTCACCGTGGAACACGATGCTGCCGTCGTCCGGGGTTTCCAGGCCGGCGATGATGCGCAGCAAGGTGGTCTTGCCGCAGCCGGACGGGCCGAGCAACGCCACCAGCTCGCCACTCTGGATGTCCAGATTGATGCTGTTCAGGGCCTTGAAGGCGTTGAAGTTCTTGCTGACATTACGGACTTCGATCGACATGAATTATTCCTCTGCCGCACTGGCGCGCAGGCGGTTGATGCGGTTCTCGCTCCACTGCTTGAGCAGCAGGATGAAGAGCGCCAGGATCAGCAACAGACTCGCCACCGCAAACGCGGCAACGTGGTTGTATTCGTTGTAGAGAATCTCGACGTGCAGCGGCAGGGTGTTGGTGACCCCGCGGATGTGCCCGGACACCACCGACACCGCACCGAACTCACCCATGGCCCGTGCAGTACACAGCACCACGCCGTAGATCAGGCCCCATTTGATGTTGGGCACGGTGACGTGCCAGAACATCTGCCAGCCATTGGCGCCCAGCAACCGCGCGGCCTCTTCTTCCTGGGTGCCCTGCTCCTGCATCAGCGGGATCAGTTCACGGGCGACGAAGGGCACGGTGACGAAGATGGTCGCCAGGACGATGCCCGGCAAGGCGAAGACGATCTGGATGTCGTGGTCCTGCAGCCACGGGCCGAACAGCCCCTGGGCGCCGAACATCAACACATAGACCAGACCGGCGATCACGGGCGACACCGAGAACGGCAGGTCGATCAGGGTCACCAGGATGCTTTTGCCACGGAAGTTGTACTTGCTCACGCACCAGGCGGCGCTGACCCCGAACACCAGGTTCAACGGCACCGAAATCAGCACGGCAATCACCGTGAGCTTCAGCGCCGACAGGGCGTCGGGTTCGAAGATCGCGGCAAAGAACGCACCGAGGCCGAGCTTGAGGCCCTGGGACACCACGATAAACAGCGGCAATAGCAGGAACAGGGCAAAGATCAGCCAGCCAAGGCCGATCAATACCCGCCGCGAAGCCGGGCTGCCACGACGGGCAGCATTGGCCGAGGAAGCGGCGGAAATAGACGATTGGGACATGTTCGCGCCTCCTTAAGGTCGTTCGATGCGGCGCTGCAGCAAGTTGATCAGCAGCAACAGGACAAAGGAAACCACCAGCATCAGCACGCCGATGGACGTGGCGCCGGTGTAATCGTACTGGTCGAGCTTGACCATGATCAGCAGCGGCAGAATCTCGGTCTTCATCGGCATGTTGCCGGCGATGAAGATCACCGAGCCGTACTCGCCGACGCCCCGGGCAAAGGCCAGGGCAAACCCGGTGAGCCAGGCCGGCAGCAGCGCCGGAACCAGGATGTGGCGGAACACCTGCCAGGGTTTGGCCCCCAGGCACGCGGCGGCCTCTTCGACCTCACGGGGGATATCGGCCAGTACCGGCTGCACCGTACGCACCACGAACGGCAAGGTGACGAAGGTCAGGGCCAGGGTGATGCCCAGCGGTGTGTAGGCGATCTTGAAGCCCAGGTCGGTGGCGAACTGGCCCACCAGCCCGGTGGGCGCATACAACGCAGTCAGGGCGATACCGGCCACGGCGGTGGGCAGGGCGAACGGCAGGTCGATCATCGCATCGATGATCTTGCGGCCGGGGAAGGTGTAGCGCACCAGCACCCAGGCCAGCAGCGTGCCAATGACGCCGTTGATGATGGCTGCGTAGAGCGCGGTGCCGAAGCTGAGTTTCAGCGCGGCCAGCACTCGGGGCGCCGAGATAATGGCCCAGAACTGATCCCAGGTGAGTTGAGCGGCATGGACAAACATTGCCGCCAGCGGAATAAGCACGATCAGGCTGAGGTACACCAAGGTGTAGCCCAGCGTCAGCCCGAAGCCGGGTATGACGGGGGAGATACGACGCGACATAAGAGTCCTTGGTTAGCGGAACCGATACGCAAAACCCGCAACTGAATGCGGGCTCTACCTTGTAGGAGCCGGCTTGTCGGCGAAAGGGCCCCAAACCGGGTACCAGCCTTCAGGGCGCCCTCGCTGGCAAGTCAGCTCCTACAACAGGCTTACTGCGCGGTGTAGATCTGGTCGAACACACCACCGTCATTGAAGAATTTCGGTTGCGCAGTTTTCCAGCCGCCGAAGTCCTTGTCGATAGTCACCAGGTCCAGTTTCGGGAATTGCTGGGCGTATTTGGCCGCCACCTTCTCGTCACGTGGACGATAGAAGTTTTTCGCCGCAATTTCCTGGCCCGCCGGGCTGTACAGGTGTTTCAGGTAGGCTTCGGCGATTTGCGTGTTGCCCTTTTTCTCGGCGTTCTTGTCGACCACGGCCACCGGTGGCTCGGCGAGGATCGACAGCGAAGGCACCACGATGTCGAACTTGTCGGCACCGCCATCTTCTTTCAGGGCCAGGAAGGCTTCGTTTTCCCAGGCCAGCAACACGTCACCCTGACCGTTGTTGACGAAGGTAATGGTCGAACCGCGAGCGCCGGTGTCGAGGATCGGCACGTGCTTGAACAGCTCTTTCACGTATTCCTGAGCCTTGGCTTCGCTGCCACCGGCTTTCAGGCCGTAGGCCCAGGCGGCGAGGAAGTTCCAGCGGGCACCGCCGGAGGTTTTCGGGTTCGGCGTGATCACCGACACGTCTTTCTTGATCAGGTCGCCCCAGTCCTTGATGCCTTTAGGGTTGCCCTTGCGCACCAGGAACACGATGGTCGAGGTGTACGGGGTGCTGGCGTCCGGCAGGCGGGTCTGCCAGTTTTCCGGCAGGGTCTTGCCCAGCTTGGCGATTTCGTCGATGTCGCCGGCCAGGGCCAGGGTCACCACGTCGGCACGCAGGCCGTCGATCACTGCGCGACCCTGTTTACCGGAGCCGCCGTGGGATTGCTGGATCTTCACGTTGTCGCCCGGGTGTTCCTTTTTCCAGAAGCTGGTGAATTCAGCGTTGTAGTCCTGGTACAGCTCACGGGTCGGGTCGTAGGACACGTTGAGCAGCTCGTAATCTTTGGCAACGGCGGAACCGGCAAAAACGGCGCTGGCGAGGGCAGCCAAGGCATAGTGACGAATCGAAGACATGGTGAAGCTCCTGAAATTTTTTGACGTGTTGGCTTTTCTTATGGCGCTTCAGGCCCGCATTCGTGCTTGAACGCTCTTCATTCTGCTGGGGGTCATGGCTGACGCCCTCCGGTTGTCCAGTCGGGCCTCTCGATCACGAGAGGGTGACGCGGAATTCAGCTGGGTTTGTTGCCGGGGTTTTGCAGACGGAATTTCTCTTTGCGCTCGATCTGCACGACCTGGGCGTTGTGCACAGTGATTTCCACTGCGCCGAAACGCAGATCGCGCAAGGCGCTTTGAATCTCGCGCAGAATGGTTGCTTCGTCCTGGCCGTCGACGCTACGTAGAGATGCGCTCATGGTTGCTGCTCCTGAATGGGATGTGCCGGGCAGTGGCGGCACTGCTGGTGGCGTGGAGCAATAGTAGATAGCCGCGGATATTCTTAAAAATACTATTTAAGAATGTTTATATAACTAAAAATACAATCCCTTGCAGGCCCTGTGCTGCCTGCGTTTGCACAGCCCAGGGGGTGATTCGCACGGGTCATGGAAGTGGCCCCAGGCCACCCGGGGAGGGGGCGTGGGGCATTCCCGGGCGGGCGCCCGGGAGTGAAGGAAGGGTTCGAACAAGCGAATCAGTGGATCGCCGGTGCCTTGTTCCAGTCCAACTGCGCGGCCGGTACCGGACGGCCGAACCAGTAGCCCTGGGCCAGGTCGCAGCCCTGGTCGAGGAGAAAGCGCGCCTGCTCCATCTGCTCGATGCCTTCGGCATGAACCTGCATGCCCATGCTTTGAGCCAGGGCGATGATGACCCGGGAAATCGCCGCGTCGTCCTCATCAGACGGCAAGCCGGCGACAAACCCCTGGTCGATCTTGAGTTTTTGCACCGGCAGGCGCTTGAGCCGCAGCAGGGACGAGTAACCGGTGCCGAAGTCGTCGATGGCCAGGCGTACCCCTAGCTCACGCAGGCGATGCATCTGCTCAAGGGCCACTTCCGGGTCTTCCATCACGGCGCTTTCCGTGACTTCCAGCTCCAGGAAAGCCGGGTCCAGGCCGGTGTCGTGCAGCACCTGGGCCACTTGCTGGTACAGCTCACGTCGGGCGAACAGGCGCGACGACACATTCACTGCGAGAAATGACAACACCACCCCGTCCGCCTGCCACTGGCACATCTGCTGGCAAGCGTGCTGCATGACCCAGGCGTCGATCTCGGCAATCAGCCCGGTGCGCTCGGCAATCGGGATGAACTCCGCCGGCGACACCAGGCCACGCTCGGGATGCTCCCAGCGCACCAGAGCCTCGACGCCGATCAAGCGGCTGCTCTTGAGGTCGTGCACCGGTTGGTAGAAGACCCGCAACTCCTGCTGCTCCAGGGCCCGGCGCAATTCGAAGGCGATTTCCACCCGCTGCTGGGCATGGGCGGTCAGCTCTTCGGTGTACAGGGCATAGCCGTCGCGACCGGCACTCTTGGCCTTGAACAGGGCCGAGTCGGCATTGCGCAACAGCTGTTCGGCGCTCAGGGCGTCACTGGGGAACAGGCTGATGCCGATGCTGGCGTTGATAAACAGTTGATGCCCCTCCAGCTCGAATGGCTGCTTCAGGCCGTCGATGATCCGCTGGGCCAGGGCGGCCGCCTGCACCAGCTGCGGGCAGCTCTCGGCCAGCACGGCAAACTCGTCGCCGCCCAGGCGCGCCAAGGTAATACCCGGGCCGAACATGCCTTGCAGGCGCGCAGCCACGGCCTTGAGCAATTGGTCGCCCAGGGTGTGGCCGAGGCTGTCGTTGATCATCTTGAAATGATCCAGGTCGATCAGCAGCAAGGCGCAGCCGCGCTTGTGGATCTGCGCCGACGCCAGGGCCTGTTCGGCACGGTCGGTGAACAGCAGGCGGTTGGGCAGGTCGGTGAGCGGGTCGTGGTGGGCCAAGTGGGCCAGTTCGTGCTCGGAATCCTTGATCGCGCTGATGTCGGAGAACACCGCCACATAGTGGCTGAGCTGGCCGTGATCATCCTGGATGGCGCGGATGGTCTGCCATTGCGGGTAAATCTCGCCGCTCTTGCGCCGGTTCCAGATTTCCCCGCTCCACTCGCCGGTGGCCTTCAGGGTCTGGAACATCGCCTGGTAGAAATCCAGGGAATGGTGGCCGGACTTGAACATGCTGGGCTGGTGGCCCAGGACTTCCTCACGCTGGTAACCGGTGATTTCCATGAAGGCCCGGTTGACGTGGACGATCTGGCCGCGAGTATCGCTGACCAGCACCCCTTCGCGGGTGCAGTCGAATACCGCTGCCGCCTGGCGCAGACGCTCGCGGTCTTCACGCTGGTGGCGCAGGCCGCGGTCGGCGCCCAGAAAGCGCAACAATCGGGCCCGGGCACAAAAGATCAGCGCCGCGCTGACCGTCACCCAGACATAACCATTGATCAGTTGCCAACGCGCCAGGTCCGCTGACTCATCGAAGAAACTGCTCAATAAATGATCACTCACCTGCAACCACACAATCGATAGCAGCAGGTAGAGCAGTGCGGCACGCAAGCCATTGCGATAAGAGACCGACATAAGGTCGTCTATGTCCTTACGAAAAGTTCGGGATTATAGAGGAAGAAACATTCCGCCACTCTTATCTGAAAGGCCGACTGGTTTTCTGCCGGGTGTTAGTGATAATGCGAGGGCTGTTTTTCTTTATCGAGGGCCCTATAGCCTATGTGGTACGAAGGTTTGCTTGGCTTGTCGCCTTGGCAATTGGTGGCAGTCACCCTGTTAATGACCCACGTGACCATCGTCGCTGTCACGGTCTATCTGCATCGCTACTCTGCCCATCGCTCCCTGGAGCTGAACGCCGGGCTTAAACACTTCTTCCGCTTCTGGCTGTGGCTGACCACGGCGCAGAACACCCGCGAGTGGACCGCCATCCACCGTAAGCACCACGCCAAGTGCGAAACCGTCGACGACCCCCACAGCCCGGTGATCAAGGGCCTGTCCACGGTGCTGCGCAAAGGCGCCGAGCTGTATCGGGAAGAAGCCCAGAACCCCGAAACCCTGCGCATCTACGGCAAGAACTGCCCGGAAGACTGGATCGAACGCAACCTCTACAGCCGCTACAAAATGGCCGGTATCGCCTTGATGGCGGTGATCGACTTGCTGCTGTTCGGCACCATCGGCATCACCATCTGGGCGATCCAGATGATGTGGATTCCATTCTGGGCCGCCGGGGTGATCAATGGCCTGGGCCACGCCGTGGGCTATCGCAACTTCGAATGCCGCGACGCCGCCACCAACCTGGTGCCGTGGGGCATCATCGTCGGCGGTGAAGAGCTGCATAACAATCACCACACCTACCCCAACTCGGCCAAGCTCTCGGTGAAAAAATGGGAGTTCGACATGGGCTGGGCCTGGATCAAGCTGTTCAGCTTCCTGCGCCTGGCCAAGGTCCAGCGGGTTGCGCCCATCGCCCACCGAGTGGAAGGCAAGGGCCACCTGGACATGGACACCGCCATGGCGATCCTCAACAACCGGTTCCAGATCATGGCCCAGTACCGCAAGCTGGTGATCGCGCCGCTGGTCAAGCAGGAGCTGGAGAAAGTCGACCATTCGGTACGTCATCAATTCCACCGTGCCAAGCGCCTGCTGTCGCGGGAAACCAGCCTGCTGGATGACCGTCACCATGTGCGTATCCAGACCATGCTGGAGCACAGCCAGGCCCTGAAAGTGATCTATGAAAAGCGCCTGGCGCTGCAACAGATCTGGGCCAAGACCAGCTCCAACGGTCACGACATGCTGGCAGCGATCAAGGACTGGGTACACGAGGCCGAGGCCAGCGGGATTCAGTCCCTGCGCGACTTCGCCAACCAGTTGAAAACCTACTCCCTGCGCCCCGCTACTGCCTGACGCCGTTGATCGGTGCGCCCCACTCTGGGGCGCACCGTTCGGAACTTAGCGGCAAATCCCCTATCTCAAGGAACACTTCGCCATCCAGGCGGGCTTTGTGTGGCCGCTGTTGAATACCGCGCGGCACGTCTTTGAGATTTGTGCCGATGGTCAACAAAAACCTAGAAACACCATCTTCCTTCCTCCCCCAGTGGCCCGAGGCCGCGCAGACCCTTATGGCGCTGATGCATGCCCAGGGTGAAGTCGCTCGCCTGACCGAACGCGAGCAGTTATTCAGCTCCTTGCTGGTCAGCGTCAACGCCGTGCTGTGGGCCTTCGACTGGGAGGCGCGCCAGGTGCTATATGTCAGCCCCGCCTATGAGCGCATCTTCGGCCGCGCCGCCGGTCGCTTGCTCGCGGACTTCAACGAATGGCGCGACAGCATCTACCCCGATGACCTGGATTACGCCGAGCGCAGCCTGGCCCAGGTCCTGGAAACCGGTGCCGTGGAAGACCGCGAATACCGCATCCTCGATGCTCAGGGGCAAGTCCGCTGGCTCAGCGACAAGTGCTTTATCAACCGCAATGCCGAGCCCGGCGAGCGGGTGATCATCGTCGGCATCGCCGAAGACATCACCGAGAAGAAGCAACTGGAAGCCGAGTTGCAGCGCCTGGCCACAACCGATGTGCTGACCCAGAGCAGCAACCGCCGGCACTTCTTCGAGTGCGCCCACCATGAGTTCGAGCAGGCCCGCCTGCAAGGCGCGCCCCTGGCGTTCCTGCTGCTGGATATCGATGACTTCAAGGTGATCAACGACAGCTACGGCCACCCCGAGGGCGATCTGGTCCTGCAGCGGGTGGCCGAAAGCGGCCGCGCCGCACTGCGCCGTGGCGACCTGTTCGGGCGCATTGGCGGAGAGGAGTTCGCAGCGGTGTTCCCCGGGTGCTCGCCGGACATGGCACAGCAGGTCGCCGAACGGCTGCAACGGGAGATCCAGCGCCAAAGCTTCAGCCACGGCGGCCAGAGCTTCAGCATCACCGTCAGCCAGGGCCTGACCAGCCTGCTGCCGGAAGATGAAACCCTCGACAGCCTGTTCGCCCGCGCCGACGCCGCCATGTACGAAGCCAAGCGCCAGGGCAAAAACCGTATTGTCACCGGGTAACCGAGGGTGGTTGCTCGCACGTAGGCCGTTTCGCCGGTACCCCGGCTTTCAGGGAAACGTTGGATGGACAAGGAGCAGTTGCTTAGGCGCGTGAACAGCAAGCGCAATGGTTGTCGGGGCAAGCGTTTGGTGTGCGTGCTGATTGGCTTGGCATTTTTGGTGCTGGGCGTGGCGCTGGCGCTGCGCAACGGGCCACACCCGGCGCAGTTGCTGACGCTGATTCCTGCGTGGCCGTTTTTCTACCTGGCATTTTTTGCCGAAGACCAGACCGTCGAAAGCTGGTTCGATCTGTGCGCGAGCCTGGGCAATTGAAAAGGGCCGGCAGGCGCCAGGGCAAAAACCGCATCGTCACCAGGCAACCAAAGGTGATTGCCTTCTTGTAGGAGCTGGCTTGCCAGCGATGGCGTCAGCGAGGCTGGTGCCGTGTTTGAGGGCGTGATCGCCGGCAAGCCGGCGCCTACAAGGGGATTAGCCTTTGCGCAGGCGCGCCAATTCCGGCAGGCCGATCTTCAGCAGGCGCGCGGTCTTGCTCCGGGCCACCTCTTCAGCGCCTTCATGGCTTCCCAAGCGTGCCAACTGCGCCGCCAGGTTCATCGCCAGCGCCTCACGGGAGTAGACCCCGCCGCCCAGGGCATAGACCGAAGCGATCAGCTCCCGCAACTCCAAGGGCATTCGCCAGCGAGTGCGCAACGCCGAGCCATAGGCGGCGCTGAACTCCTCCAGGGCGTCACCAATCTCTTCCTGGTCATCCAGTGCGCCCCCCGCCTGCTTCCACTCCTGCAGGCAGCGCAGCAACGCCAGATCACCCAGCCGATGCAGCAACCCGGCGCAGTAGCAACGCTCCTGGTCCAGGTCCAGCAAACGCGCCAGGCTACGGCCATATTCCGCAGTGTGCAGGGACAGGTTCCAATAGCGCTCGGCGTAGTCCGCCAGGGCCGGATCGCTCAAGCGCGCGCTGCGCTTGAGGGCCAGGCCGAGGATCAGGTTCATGCTTTGCCCGGTCCCCAGCCGATGCAGCGCCTGACCCAGGGTCTGCACCCCCTCGCCATGGTGCTGGGCGGCACTGTTGGCCGCGGCAATCAGCACCGCAGTGATCTGCGGGTCAGTGCGCACTTCATCTTCCAGCAAGCGGATGTCCAGCCCCTGGGGATTGAGGCTGCGCTTGACCGCCAGTTGCACGTCGGTCAGCAGCGGTGCACCGTCGGCAACATCGCGGCGGCGCTCCAGAAAGGTCCACAGGGTCATGCCTGGGGCCAGGGTCGGCACTTCGCATGCTACCTCTTGCCCGGCATCCAGCAGCAGGCCCTGCAGGCGCTGGGTCAGGCCTTCCATGTTGAGAGGCTTGGTCAGGTAGGCGGTGGGCGCCAGCGGCAGGGCCTCGCGCACGCTGGCACTGTCGCTGCGCGAGCTGAGGAGGATAAAGGGCAGCACCGGGTTGCGCTTGCGCTGGCGCACACTGCGCAACACGCTAAGGCCATCGACGCCCGGCAGTTCCCAATCGGCAATCACCAGGTCATAGGGTTTGGCAGCCAACAGGTCCAGCGCCTCCTGGCCCGTGGCACAAACATCCAGCTGTGCGTCACAGCGCACATTCAATAACACCTGTTTCAGCAAATCCCGGGACCAAGGGTCGGCCTCGGCAATCAACACACGGGGTACAGCAGGCAATTCCAAAGCCGTCATGCAAAACGCTCCTGGAGCAATCCTTTGCACCTTAGATCAATGCGGCGCCCTGCATAAAGAGTAAATGGCCTCCAGGCCTATCGATGACGAAAAAAAACCCGCCGAGGCGGGTTTTTTTCGATCAGGTCACAAACAATCAGAGTTCCGAGAAGCACTCTTCGATGATCGCCAGGCCTTTGTCCAACTGCTCGTCCGGCGAGGTCAGCGGAACCAGAACCCGCAGCACGTTGCCGTAGGTGCCACACGACAGCAGGATCAGGCCCTTGTCGCGAGCCTTGGCCACGACCTGCGCCACAGCGGCGGCGTTCGGCTTGTGGCTGTCGCCGTTCTCGAACAGCTCGACCGCGATCATCGCGCCCAGGGCACGCACTTCACCGATCACTGGGTACTTGGCCTGGATGGCCTTCAGGCCGCTGACCAGGCGCTCGCCCACGGCCTTGCAGCGGTCCAGCAGGTGCTCTTCTTCAAACACTTCCATCACCGCCAGCGCAGCGGCGCAAGCGATCGGGCTACCGGCGTAGGTGCCGCCCAGGCCGCCTGGAGCAATGGCGTCCATGTATTCAGCCTTGCCGCAAACACCGGCCAGCGGGAAACCGCCCGCGATGGATTTGGCGAAGGTGGTCAGGTCGGCAGCAACGCCCATCTGTTCCATGGCGAAGAAGGTGCCAGTACGGCCAGCGCCGGTCTGTACTTCGTCAGCGATCAGCAGGATGCCGTGTTGGTCGCACAGGGCACGCAGGCGCTTCATGAACTCTTTTGGCGCGACGTAGAAACCGCCCTCGCCCTGGACCGGCTCGATGATGATCGCAGCGATATCACGGGGCTCGGCGTCGTTCTTGAAGATGCGCTCGATGCTGGCGATGGAGTCGTCGATGCTCACGCCATGCAGTTCGTTCGGGTACAGGGCGCGGAACACGCCGCCCGGCATCAGGCCCATGCCGGCCGAGTACGGCACGACTTTACCGGTCAGGCCCAGGGTCATCATGGTGCGGCCGTGGTAGGCGCCGGTGAAGGCGATCACGCCAGCGCGGCCGGTGGCGGCACGGGCGATTTTCACGGCGTTCTCGACCGCTTCGGAACCCGTGGTCACCAGCAGGGTTTTCTTGGCGAAATCACCCGGGATCTTGGCGTTGATCTTTTCGCACACTTCCACGTACGGCTCGTAGGCCAGAACCTGGAAGCAGGTGTGGGTCAGCTTGTTCAGTTGCTCGGTCACTGCGGCGATGATTTTCGGGTGCACGTGACCGGTGTTCAGCACGGCGATACCGCCGGCGAAATCGATGAACTCGCGACCTTCAACGTCGGTCACGGTGGCGTTCTTCGCCGACTCGGCGAAGATCGGGTGAATCTGGCCAACACCGCGCGGTACAGCGGCTTCACGGCGTTTCATCAGGGATGCGTTGGTCTTGCTCATAGTGTCCTCATTCACCGCTGCAACAGCGGTGTGGTTCAAGGGTTGCGGGGCGGGGAGGCGCCTGCGGCAGCATGCGATGATCGACTGCGGCAGGGGTCCCGGGCCACCTTGAATAGTGCGTTTTTACAACGGCGCAAAGGGACAGCGCTCTCGTGCCCCTTGCGCTTGAAACCGGATCAGATACCCAGGCAGAGGTATTTGATTTCCAGGTAATCCTCGATCCCGTACTTGGAACCTTCACGGCCCAGGCCCGAGGCCTTGATGCCGCCGAACGGCGCCACTTCGTTGGAGATCAAACCGGTGTTGACGCCAACCATGCCGTATTCCAGGGCTTCCGCCACACGGAACACCCGGCCCAGGTCGCGAGCGTAGAAGTAGGACGCCAGGCCGAACTCGGTGTCGTTGGACATGGCGATGACTTCGGCTTCGTCTTTGAAGCGGAACAGCGGCGCCAATGGGCCGAAGGTTTCTTCCTTGGCCACGGCCGCGTTTTTCGGCACGTTGGTGAGGATGGTCGGTTCGAAGAAGTTGCCTTCCATCGAATTGCCACCCGCCAGCAGGGTCGCGCCTTTGCTCAGGGCGTCGGCGATGTGTTCCTTGACCTTGGCCACGGCTTTTTCATCGATCAGCGGGCCGGTGGTGGTGCCTTCTTCCAGACCGTTGCCGATCTTCAGCTTGGCCACCGCGACTTTCAGCTTCTCGGCGAACGCGTCGTAGACCGAATCCTGGATGTACAGGCGGTTGGCGCAGACACAGGTCTGGCCGTTGTTGCGGTACTTGGAGATGATCGCGCCTTCGACGGCCTTATCCAGGTCCGCGTCGTCGAACACGATAAACGGCGCGTTGCCGCCCAGCTCCAGGGACACTTTCTTGATGTCCTTGGCGCATTCGGCCATCAGCTGGCGACCGATTTCGGTGGAGCCCGTGAACGACAGCTTGCGCACGATCGGGTTGCTGGTCAGCTCGCCGCCGATGTCGCCAGCACTGCCGGTAACCACGCTCAGCACGCCTTTCGGAATGCCGGCACGGTGCGCCAGTTCCACCAGGGCCAAGGCCGAGAATGGGGTTTGCGAAGCAGGCTTGATGACCATGGTGCAACCGGCGGCCAGGGCCGGGCCGGCTTTACGGGTGATCATCGCTGCCGGGAAGTTCCACGGGGTGATGGCTGCGGTCACGCCGATCGGCTGCTTGATCACGATCAGGCGCTTGTCGGGCTGGTGGCCCGGAATCACGTCACCGTAGATGCGCTTGGCTTCTTCGGCGAACCACTCGATGAAGGAAGCCGCGTAAGCGATTTCGCCCTTGGCTTCGGCCAATGGCTTGCCCTGCTCCAGGGTCATCAGGCGACCGAGGTCGTCCTGGTTTTCGATCAGCAATTCGAACCAGCGGCGCAGCTTGTTGGCGCGCTCTTTGGCGGTCAGGGCACGCCAGGCTGGCAGGGCGTTGTCGGCGGCTTCGATGGCACGACGGGTTTCAGCGGCACCCATCTTCGGCACGGTGCCGATGATTTCGCCGGTGGCCGGGTTGTTCACTTTGATCGTCTGGCCATTGTCCGCGTCGACCCAGGCCCCATCGATAAAGGCTTGTTGACGGAACAATTGGGCGTCTTTGAGCTGCATGTCGGCTTCCTTAACAGCACCGCGCATACGCGGGGCGAATTGTGATTGTTGAAAGGCGCCTGGCAGAGGTCGAAAGCGCTGGCGCTTTCGTCCATCGGTCATCAGGCTGCCGTCAGGGAAATCATTCACTGGGCTGAAGCACAGAAAGAGCGCACTGAGGATAGACGTGCGGTTCAGCGCCCAGATTGAGAGCGTTTGAAATCTCAAACGAATCCTAGGATCAAAGGGGGTAAAGGACAATAGCCTGTTCGAAAAAAAGAACGTGAACGGTTGCCTGGTCGAATATTTCGGATAAACGTCACTCAGACGACAGCTACAAAAACGCCCTTGTCACCCCGTCAGAGGTGGCAAGAACGTTGGTGTGGTCACCCTGTGGAACCGGGTGTTCAAACCTTCAGGACTTAAAGGAATTGAGCAGGGTCAGCAGACTCCTGAGGTCATCGGGCATCCCGCGCTGGGCGATGCTCTCGGTCGCTTCCGCACCGGCGCAACTGTCGACACCATCGACGAATGTCATCGGCTGCCAAGTGGGGCTGCGGGCCGCTGCCGATGCCCGCCCCCCCAGATTGATGGCTTGCCCAGAGCTCGCCTTGTCCGAGATATCCAACGATCCACGGAGCTTGTTATCGGCGGGTTTAATGACTTCTGCCTTGAGCTGCGGTCGGCCGGGTCGTTGCTGTTCAAGCAGCGCAAGAAGCTCTACTGGATGTTTCGGCAACTGGCCGTTAGCCGCCAGCGATGCGACGAATGGCTCCAGAATCTCCTTTTCATATGCCGTTAAGGGGCGCTTCAAATAAGCTTCGACAACTGAAATGATCGACTTCAAATGACTATCAGGGGTTTCTGTCATCGGATGCTCCCTCCCAGGGTGGCGTACAAAGAAACAACCAGGCTATTGCCCACGGCCCCGACGAAGGGCCGAACAAGTGCACTAACGACCAGTGGCCGGGTCGAGCGGGTCCGCTGCCGCGCTCGCGGCCTCCCCGGCTGTCGGTACGGCGGCGCCGAGCAGCACATCGGCACTCAGTATCTGCAAACGATCCTCGGTGGCGGCGAGTTGATCGCCCTCGGCCGGGTGGTCGCTCATCTGCTTGAGCAATACGGCCTGGGCCGCCAGCGCCACTTTGCTGTCCGCAGCGAAGTAGCCGTCGGCCGATGGCGAGAGCCCGGGGACCTGGCGGGCGCTCATATCCTGATCAAGGGACGTCGAAGGCGGGGCCAACACATCAGTGATTGGCGAATTAACGAGGGGGTCGGACACACATCACTCCTTGATAAACGGGGCTGTGCGACAGCGCCAAGGTGCAACGACAACAGCCGAATAAAAGTCGCCAAAGAACTCTAGCTCAACCTCACGACAGTGATAGCCCCATGACTTGCGCCACCGTCGCCACCCACAAGCTTTGAACAACGCCCTCAGCGCGGACCTTTTTCCGGCTGCCAAGCACCCGACACCGCTCATAACGACGCGGCGCCTACCGCTGCCCACGAAACAAAAACCGGCGTGGACGCCCCGAGCGGACATGGGTATGATGTCGCCCGCACTGCATCCGTAGCTCAGCTGGATAGAGTACTGCCCTCCGAAGGCAGGGGTCGTGGGTTCGAATCCCGCCGGGTGCACCAGATTGCAAGCGAGACCTGTCCCAGACAGTCTACGAAACACCCTAAAAAGCCCGCCTTGTGCGGGCTTTTTTGTTTCTGGCGATCCATCCCTGTGTCGGCAGTCCAGCCTGGGCACCCCAGCTTAAGCGCTCGGTTGAAGAGCGGCTGGCCGCGCCATTTTCCGAATCATTCATCCCCAGAGACGCCGATCTCGTTCGCTTGGTCCGCCATGTCCAAGCAGGCGGTGGTGAGGAGTTTTTTACACCCTTGGGCGGGACATCAGCACAGGGACGCCCTTCAGTGAGCCCTGCACCCCTTACTTGTAAGAGTCCAAGCCTTTGCTGATATAATGAGACGAATTCTCATTAACGTCTTTCATATCCCGTGCAATCCACTTCATCTCGGCATCAGGCCATCTACCAGCTTTACAGCCACCACCACGGCTGGCTGCAGAACTGGCTGCGCAAGCGCTTGGGCAGTAACGCCGATGCTGCGGACCTGGCCCAGGATACGTTCGTGCGACTGCTCTGCAGTGCGCCTGGCGAGCCGCTGAACTGCACGGCGCCGCGCGCCTATCTGGCCACCATCGCCAATCGCCTGACCATCAACCTCTACCGCCGCCGCTCGCTGGAGCAAGCCTATCTGGCCGCGCTGGCGCAAATACCGGAAGACCTGGCGCCATCGCTGGAGCATCAGGCACTGGTGCTCGAAGCCCTCGACGAGATCGACCAGGTACTGGCCCTATTGCCCGCCAAAACCCGGCAGGCATTCCTGATGGCGCAGCTGGAGGGTTATACACAGGAAGAGATCGCCAGCCGGCTCAACCTCAGCGTGCGCTCGGTGCAACGCTACCTGGCGCGGGCGTTTGAAGAATGCATCGTGCTCGCCAGCCAGAGCGCGCAGTAGATGAGTAATACACCCATCGACCGGCGCATCGCCCGTGAAGCGGCCAACTGGTTCGTGCGCTTGCAGAACAGCAGCGCCGGCGCCGCCGAGCATGCCGCCAGCGCCGAGTGGCGGGCGCGACACGCTGATCACGAACGGGCCTGGCAACTGGCTGAGCGCTTCAGCGGCCGAGCCCAGCAGCTTGCCGGTGATGCCGGGCGGGCGGCCCTGGAGCGCCCGCACAGCCTGGAGCGGCGACAGGTGCTCAAGACCCTTGCGTTGCTGATCGTCGCCGCCCCGCTCGGCTTCGCAGCACACCGCAGCCTGCCGTGGCGCGAGTGGCAGGCAGATGAGCGTACCGCCACCGGTGAGCAACGCACCCTGCGCCTGCCGGATGGCGGGCAGATTCGCCTGAACACCGGCAGCGCTGTCGATATCGCCTACGACGACAACGTTCGCCGCGTGCGCCTCATCGCCGGCGAGATGCTCTTCGAGGTCCCCCACGAGCAGGCAAGACGGCCGTTCATCGTCGATACCACCGAAGCGGAAATCACCCTGCTCGGCAGCCGCCTTCTGGTGCGTCAGTACCCGCAGAGCACGTACCTCGCCGCACTGGAGGGCGCTGTGCAGATACGCCCGCGGCTGTCACGGGGGGATGATGGCCTGATGCGTCTGGCGGCCGGCCAGCAAACCCGGGTCAACAGCCTGGCTGCGGAGCCTGCCATGGCGCTGGCGCAAAATCGTCTCGACTGGCTCAGCAACGTGCTGCGCGCAGAAAAGATGCGCCTCGATGACTTCATCACGGAGCTGGATCGCTATCGACCGGGCCTGCTGCGTTGCGATCCGGCAGTGGCCGGGCTGCTGATCTCCGGCACCTTCCAGTTGCGCGACACCGACCAGATTCTCCGGGCCCTGAGCCAGACCCTGCCGGTGGACATCCATTACAGGACGTCCTACTGGGTCACCATCACGGCACGCGAAAAAGTGTAATAAGAATCATTGTCGCGTTTTCCCCAGGCTGCGTGTCCCTCCCGTAACCACATCATTTTCACAGGGCGGGGACGAACACATGGCGACGACGCAGGGCATGCAACCACTGGCGCGGGCAGTACACGCTGCCGCACTGGGTCTGATCATCGCGGGCGGCAGCCTGACTGCAGCAGCGGCGCACGCCGTCGAGCAAAGCGCGCAGCAGAACCCGACCTATCATGTGCCAGCCGGCAACCTGAGCAGTGCCCTCTCCGAGTTCGCCAGCCAGGCGAATATCACCCTGCCCATCGAGCCGGGCCTGGTGGAAGGTTTGCGCAGCCCTGGCCTGAATGCCGCCACCAGCGTGGAAGGCGGCCTGCAGCAACTGCTCAAGGGCACCGGCCTGCAAGCGTCACCCCAGGGTAATGGTCTCTACCTGCTGGCACCGCAGGCTGCCGGCACAAGCCTGGAACTGGGCGCTACCAGCATTACCGGACAGGGCCTGGCGGCGACCACCGAGAACAGCGGTTCCTACACCACCGGGACCATGCAGACCGCCACCAAGCTGCCCTTGAGCCTGCGCGAAACGCCGCAGTCGGTCAGCGTGGTCACCCGCAAGCGTATGGACGACAAGGCCATGACCAGCATCAGCGATGTTGTCAAAAGTGCGCCGGGGATTTTTCTCAATAACTCCGGTGGCGCTGGGCGGCCCACGTTCAGCGCTCGCGGTTTCGACGTCGACAACATCATGTACGACGGCTTTCCCACCAGCTTCCTGACCTACCTGCCCAGCGGAGAAGCCAACCTGGCCATGTATGACCGGGTGGAGATCGTTCGCGGGGCCGCCGGACTGACCCAGGGCGCCGGCAACCCTGCGGGCGCCATCAACCTGGTGCGCAAGCGCCCGACCCATAAGTTCCAGGCCACGCTCACCGGCAGTGCCGGTAGTTGGGATGATTACAGCGGCACCCTGGACGTCGGCGGCCCGCTCAATGAAAACGGCACCCTGCGCGCCCGTACTGTGGTCTCGCGACAGGACGCCAAAAGCTTCCGGGACTCGGTGGAAAGTGATGCGGACCTGTTTTACGGCGTGGTCGACGCCGACCTGAGCGAAAGCACCACCCTGACGCTTGGTGCCTACCGGCAGAAAAACCACACCAACTACATCTGGGGCGGGCTGCCCATGGCCCGTGGCGGTGGTCATCTGGGGCTGCCACGCGACACCTTCCTGGGGCATGACTGGGAATACTCGGACAATCGCACTACCGGCTATTTCGCCACCCTGGAGCACGGTTTCGCCAACGACTGGACGCTTCGCGTGGCCGCCATGCAGTCCAAGACCGACACCGACGTGCTGGCCTCTTCGATCTGGGATTACGACCGCCACTACCTATGGACGGAAGCCATGGAGCAGAAGGAAACCGGCTATGACATGGCGCTCAGCGGCCCGTTCCAGATGCTCGGTCAAGAGCACGACCTGACGGTGGGCGTCAGCAAACGCCAGCTGGATTATCGCTCCGGTGACGCCTGGAGCGCGTACACCGACGCGGGCAGCAATCCGTTTGAGTGGGATCCACGTGGTCATGCCAAGCCTGATTACGTCACTGGCGATAACGGCCTTCCCGAGACCACCACCCAGGACAGCGTCTATGCCAGCACCCGTCTGCGCTTGACTGAGCCGCTGTCGCTGATTCTCGGCGGCCGTTTGGACTGGTACGAATTCGAAGACCGCGCAAACCCTGACGGCAACTACAAAGTCACCCGCAACCTGACCCGCTATGCCGGCCTGGTGTATGACCTGGACGCCAATCACTCGGTCTATGTCAGCTACACCGACATCTTCAAGCCGCAAAGCAGCAAAGGCCTGGACAGGAAAGTGATCGCCCCGGTAGTGGGCGAGAACTACGAAGTGGGCATCAAGGGCGAATACTTTGATGGAGCCTTGAACGCCAGCATGGCTGTGTTCCAGATCGACCAGAAGAATCGCGCCCAGGAGCTGCCTGATTCCAAAGGTTGCGGTTCAGGCGCCACCAGTGCCTGTTATGAGGCTGCCGGGCTGGTACGCAGCCGCGGCATCGACCTGGAAATCCAGGGCGCCGTGACCGACAACTGGAAACTGGCCGCCGGTTACACCTACACCCAGACCCAATACGTCAACGACGCCACCGCCTCCCGGGAAGGCGAAGACTTCGACCGCAAGAAACCCCGTCAGCTATTCAAGCTGTCCACGATCTACAACCTGCCCGATGAGCTGCAACGCTGGCGCATTGGCGGTGATGTCTACCAGCAGAGCCGCATCCGCACCTCGGGGGGCACCGGCGCCACGGCATGGAAAAACCAGCAGGGCTCGTACACGGTGGTCGGCCTGGTGGCCGGCTACAAAGCCACCGAGCACCTGGACCTGCAGCTCAACGTCAACAACCTGTTCGACCGTACCTACTACAGCAGCGTGGCCAATGGCGGCTATAGCCCGTACGACATCTACGGCGACCCACGCAATTTAAAACTGACGGCTCGCTACAGCTTCTAAAAAGCGCTGCATCGTCCACGTCCAGGGAAGGACGTGGGCCGGCTTGACTGCAATGGGTGGAGCCACAGGGAGCGCCCAAAAACACCTGCCAGACGCCTTCCCTTTCACCCTCAGCGCTGCGCCCTCTCGCGCAACATCGTCAAGAAAATCTCCAGCTCCCGACTCAGCGGTTCATCCTTCCTCAGCATCACCCCGAACGGGCTCAACTGTTCTTCGATTTCCAGGTCCAGGGCGGTCAGCAAGCCGGTGTGCACGTGGTCGCGGACCACGGTGTCGGTCAGCACCAGGATGGCGTCGGTAATCTGGACCAGTTGCAGCATGGCGAACACCGAGGTGCATTCAATGACGTCGCTGGGGGAGGCCACGTCGAGGCGGGCGAAGGCGTTTTCCAGGGCGACGCGGGCGGGGCTGGTGTCGGGCTGGAGGATCCAGGGCCAGGCTTCGACCATGTCCGCCAGGTCAGGGGCGGCGACCTGGGTCAGGGGGTGGCCGGCGCGCACGACCACGGCCAGGTGTTCGTTGCCCAAGGGTTCGAAGGCGAAGCGTTGGCGGTCTTGGGCGTGGGACAGGCGGGCGATGGCGACGTCGATGCGGCGCTGGTCCAGCAGTTCGCTGAGCTGGTCGCTGGTGTCGCCCATGATCCGCAGCCGCAGCAGCGGGTGGCTGGCTTTCATTTCAGCGATGGATTGCACCACCAGGTCCGGCACCGCGCCCATGATCGCGCCCACCGACAGGTAGCCATAACCACCGGCCTGGCGGTCGGCCAGGTCTTCGGCACAGCGCTCCAGGCCGTTGAGGGCGGCGCGGGCGAAACGCAGCAGTTCTTCACCAAGCACGGTGGCGCGCATGCCTCGGGATTGACGCTCGAACAGGGTGCAGCCGAAGGCTTCTTCGATTTCCTGGAGCATGCGCGTGGTGGCCGGCTGCGACATGTTCAAGGCTTCGGCCGCGCGGTGCAGGTTCTGGCTGTTGCCCAGGGTCACCAGCATCAGCAGGTGCTTGTAGCGCAGGCGATTGAACAGGCTGCGGGCAGTGATCGGCGTCGACATAAAGGCACCTTGTTTGTTGTTCTGATACCCGCAGGGTATCGCAACGGGCCAATCCACTATTAGCTTTTGCGCGACGGGTTTGTTATTCCACTGCCCTCGACAATAACAATGGAGACCGCCTGTGAGCGCCCTCGCCCCCACCGCTTATACCGGCCCGATCATCGACAGCCACATCCACCTGTTCGACCCGCGCCGCCCTGAAGGCATCCCTTGGCCAACGCCGGCCGACAGCATCTATGCAGCGCATTTGCCCAGCGATTACTGGGCCCTGGCAGCGGACCACGACATCACCGGGGTGATCGCCGTAGAGGCCAGCCCCTGGGTCGGGGACAACCGCTGGTTGCTGGAGACCTTGCGCGACGATCCGCGGATGTTGGGTTTTGTCGGCAACCTGGACCCAGCTGATCGGGCGTTTCGCCAGGAACTGGAATGGCTGGAACAGGAGCCGCTGTTTCTCGGCCTGCGCTACGGCAACCTGTGGGATCGGGACTTGCTGGAGGACCAGCACAAACCTGGGTTTATCGACAACCTGCGGGCCCTGGCCGACAGCGGGCGCAGCCTGGACAGTGCCAACCCGGACGGACGCCTGCTGGATGGCCTGCTGCAACTCAGCGAGCGGCTGCCGGAGCTGCGAATCATCATCGATCACTTGCCCAATGCGCCGATCGAGCCCGGCGAGGAACAGGCCTTTGAACGCCGGGTACAGGCGTTGGCGCAGCGGCCCAATGTGTTCGCCAAGTTGGCGGAGATTCCGCAGGTGGGTGAACAGGGGGTGATTGTCGACCCAGGGTTTTATCGCGAGCGCCTGGATTTGCTCTGGCAGGCCTTTGGCGAGGACCGCTGCTTCTTTGGCAGTGACTGGCCCAACAGCGAGCAGGTGGCGAGTTTCGACAGCACCTTGGGGTTGGTGCGCCGTTGCATGGCGGCCTATTCCCTGGAAGGCCAGGAGAAGTTCTTTTACCGCAATGCGGCGCGGGCTTATTGCCTGCAGTCATTCGCCCAGCCGCTAAAGACCTCGTAGGAGCCGGCCGACGTTTCGCTTGCCGGCGAGGGAGGCCTTTGGATAGTGCACTGGCCTCAGGCAGGCAATCGCCGGCAAGCCGGCTCCTGCAACGGTGGGCAGGATCAGGCCGACCCAATCGATACCCTGAACGCATCGGTATTAAGTTTATTTGAATTAGTCTGCATCGATTCGCCTCCGTAGACTCAGCCCCATGCACTGAGGCAGCCCCTGCGCTGCCCCTCCTTTGCGCCTCGATAAATCCAATAAGGAACCGGCGTGATGAAAAGCTTCCCTTTGCCTTGCCCAAGCGCCAGCAACCCGCCCGATCTCCCCCGAATTCCTCGACGCCGCGGCTGACTTCTTCAGCCCGGGTCTTCGACTCGTCCGCACTTTGCCCCTTTGCCTTGCAGGAGAGCTTCATGAGCACACCGACCATCAAGCACGTTCGCGCTTTCACCCTCACCGGAGGCGGCGCCGACTATCACGACCAGGCGCCGGCCACTGGATCGACGATCACATTTCCACCCCCATGGGCCGCTACCCCGAGTACCGCCAGAGCCGCCAGAGCTTTGGCATCAACGTACTGGGCACCCTCGTGGTGGAGATCGAAGCCAGCGACGGCAATGTGGGTTTTGCGGTGACCACCGGCGGTGAGATCGGGGCCTTTATCGTCGAGAAGCACCTGGCGCGCTTCCTCGAAGGGGCCAAGGTCACCGACATCGAAAAAATCTGGGACCAGATGTACCACGCGACCCTCTACTACGGCCGCAAGGGCATCGTGCTCAACACCATTTCCGGGGTCGACCTGGCGCTCTGGGACTTGCTCGGCAAGATCCGCAAAGAGCCCGTGCACCAACTGCTGGGCGGGGCGGTGCGCGACGAGCTGCAGTTCTACTGCACCGGCGCCCGCCCGGACCTGGCCAAGGAAATGGGTTTTATCGGCGGCAAGATGCCCCTGCAACACGGCCCCGCCGAAGGCGAGGAAGGCCTGCGCAAAAACCTCGAACACTTGGCCAATATGCGCGAGAAAGTCGGCGACGATTTCTGGCTGATGTTCGACTGCTGGATGAGCCTGGACCTGAACTACGCCACGCGCCTGGCCAAGGGCGCCGCCGAGTTCGGCCTGAAGTGGATCGAGGAGGCCCTGCCGCCAGACGACTATTGGGGCTACGCGGCACTGCGCAAGAACGTGCCGAGCGGCATGCTGGTGACCACCGGCGAGCACGAAGCCACGCGCTGGGGCTTCCGCATGCTGCTGGAAATGGGTTGCGCCGATATCATCCAGCCGGACGTGGGCTGGTGCGGCGGGATCACCGAGCTGATCAAAATCTCGGCCCTGGCCGATGCCCACAACGCGATGGTGGTGCCCCACGGCTCGTCGGTGTACAGCTACCACTTCGTGATCACCCGCACCAACAGCCCGTTTGCCGAATTCCTCAATATGTCGCCCAAGGCCGACCAGATCGTGCCGATGTTCTCTCCGCAACTGCTGGGCGAACCGGTGCCGGTCAATGGCCGTATGCGCGCCTCGGTGCTGGACAAGCCGGGCTTCGGTGTCGAGCTCAACCCCGAGTGCGCCCTGCACCGCCCTTACCCCCGTTGATCGAGGACCGCTGCCATGCCGATCCGCGCCTTTCGCATGAACGTAAACCCCGGCCAGGAACAGGAGTACCTGCGCCGCCACGATGATATCTGGCCGGAGCTGGCGGACCTGCTGCGTGACGCCGGGATCGAGGATTACCGGATTTTCCTCGACCCCGAGAGCCACGCGCTGTTCGCCGTGATGAGCCACCGGGAGCACCACGGCCTGGACGATTTGCCCGGGCACCCGGTGATGCAACGCTGGTGGCAGCACATGAAGGACATCATGCCCAGCCACGCCGACGGTTCGCCGCGCAGCGTGGACCTGCAGCCGGTGTTTCACCTGTCAGCCCTTTGAACCCTGCCGGTGCCTCGGCGCCGGCCTTGACCGCCCATAACAATAAAAAGGAACGCGCAACGTGGAAATCATTTTTCTGGGAGTGATCCTGCACTTTATCGGTGGCTTCGCCTCCGGCAGTTTCTATATCCCCTACAAGAAAGTCGGGGGCTGGGCCTGGGAGAGCTACTGGATCACCGGTGGCCTGGTGTCCTGGCTGGTGGTGCCGCTGATTGCGGCGCAGCTGACGGTGCCGGGCTTTGTCGAGATCCTGCGCAACGCCGACAGCATCACCCTGTTCTGGACCTACTTCTTCGGCGTGCTCTGGGGCATCGGCGGGCTGACCTTCGGCCTGACCATGCGCTACCTCGGCCTGTCCCTGGGCATGTCGTTGATCATGGGCCTGACCTCGGCCCTGGGCGCGCTGATGCCGCCGATCTACCGCGACCTGTTCACCGACGCCCAGGCCGGCACCTTCACCGAGATGCTCGGCAACCCCGGCGGTCATTGGGTGTTGATCGGTGTGCTGGTATCCCTGCTGGGCATCGCCCTGTGCGGCCGCGCCGGGCTGGTCAAGGAACGGGAAGTGCCAGACAGCACCAAGTTCGAAAGCGTCAAGGAGTTCTCCCTGGCCAAGGGTGCCCTGGTGGCATTGATTTCCGGGGTACTCAGCGCCTGCTTCAGCTACGGCATCGCGGCCGGCCAACCCCTGGCCGAAGCCGCCATCGCCCACGGCGCCAACAGCCTGTTCCAGAACAACGTGACCTTCATGGTGATCATGTGGGGCGGCCTGACCACCAACGGCATCTGGTGCCTGTGGCTCAACTACCGCAACCGCACCTTCCACAACTACACCGACCGCTCCACCCCGCTGCTGCGCAACTACCTGCTGGTGGCCGCCGCCGGCACCCTGTGGTTCCTGCAGTTTTTCTTCTACGGCATGGGCGCCAGCCGCATGCACAACGACGCCAGCTCCTGGGTGCTGCACATGTCGTTCATTATCATCGTGTCGAATTTCTGGGGCCTGTACTTCCGTGAATGGCAAGGCACCAGCGCTCGGACCAAACAGGTGCTGCTGCTGGGCATCGCTGTGATCCTGGCGTCCATCGCCATGGTCGGCTACGGCAATTACCTGGGCTGATCCCACTTCCAAAGGAGTCTCTTTATGTTGCTCAAAGACAAGACCGTCATCATCACCGGCGCCTCCCGTGGCATCGGCCGCGCTGCAGCCCTCGAATGCGCCCGCCAGGGCGGCCGCGTGGTGGTCGCCCACAGCGGCAGCGCCCAGGGCCATGCAGCCGCCGCCAGCCTGCTCAAAGAAATCGAAGCCTTTGGCGGCCAGGCAATTCAGGTGGGCAGCGATGCCGCCGACCTGGACACCGGCGAGCGCCTGGTGGACGCCGCCGTCGAGGCCTTCGGCAGTGTCGATGTGTTCGTCAACAACGCCGGTATCTGCCCGTTCCACTCCTTCCTCGACATGCCGAAGGAGGTGTACCTGAAGACCGTCAACACCAACCTCAACGGCGCCTATTTCGCCGTGCAGGCCGCCGCCAACCAGATGAAACGCCAGGGCACCGGCGGCGCGATCATCGCCGTCAGTTCCATCAGCGCCCTAGTGGGCGGCGGCATGCAGACCCACTACACGCCGACCAAGGCCGGCCTGCATTCCCTGATGCAGTCCTGCGCCATCGCCCTGGGCCCGTATGGCATTCGCTGCAACTCGGTGCTGCCGGGCTCCATCGCCACCGACATCAACAAGGACGACTTCGCCAACCCGGAGAAGCGCGAGTACATGATCCAGCGCACGCCACTGGGCCGCTTGGGTGAGCCGGACGATATCGCCGGGCCGATCGTGTTCCTGGCCTCCGACATGGCGCGCTACGTCACCGGCGCCGCGCTGCTGGTGGACGGCGGCCTGTTCGTCAACCTGCAATAACCCGGGAGCCCCGCCATGCAGATGCCTCGCAATCGCTTCAAGGCTGCCCTCACCGGCAGCGACACCCAATACGGCCTGTGGGCCGGCTTCGCCACCGGTTATGCGGCGGAAATTGCCGCCGGCACCGGTTACGACTGGCTGCTGATCGACGGCGAGCACGCGCCCAACACCGTGCCCAGCATCCTCGGCCAATTGCAGGCCGTGGCGCCCTACCCCACGGCACCCGTGGTACGCGCAGTGAATGGCGACAGCACCCTGATCAAGCAACTGCTGGATATCGGCGTGCAAAGCCTGATGGTGCCCATGGTCGAAACCGCCGAACAGGCCCGCCAACTGGTACGCGCCATGCGTTATCCGCCCCACGGCATTCGCGGCGTCGGCGGCGGCCTGGCCCGGGCCACGCGCTGGGACGGCGTACCCGACTACCTGGCCACCGCCCATGAAGAGCTGTGCCTGATCGTCCAGGTGGAGTCGCGCCTGGGGGTAGAAAACGTCGCCGAAATCGCCGCGGTCGAAGGCGTGCACGCCGTGTTCGTCGGCCCGGCGGACCTGTCCTCCGGCCTGGGTTTCCCCGGTAACCCGGGGCACCCGGACGTGCAGGCGCAGATCCGCACCGCCATCGACGCCACCCTGGCCGCCGGCAAGGTCGCCGGGATCCTCGCTCCCTTCGAAGAGGACGCCCGCCGCTACCGTGAATGGGGCTGCCAGTTCATTGCCGTGGGCATCGACATCAGCCTGTTCCGTCAGGCCGCACTGAGCAACCTGGCGCGCTATCGCGAGCCGGACAGCAGCGCCGCCACCACCCCCTCCCGCACTTACTGAGTCGCCCAGGAGAACGCGCCATGAGCCAGACCCTACCGATCTACCAGAACTACATCGCCGGTACTTTTCGTGCCAGCGCCGAGCACCTGCCGGTGACGAACCCGGCCACCGGCGCACTGCTGTCCCACGTGCCCGCCTCGACCCAGGAAGACGTGGACCAGGCCATCGCCGCCGCCCGTGGTGCGCAAAAGGACTGGGCGCGCAAACCGGCCAACGAGCGCGGCCAGTTCCTGCGGCAGATCGCGGCGAAGATCCGCGCCAACGTGCCGCAACTGGCGCGGGCCATCACCGCCGAGCAGGGCAAGATCTCGGCCCTGGCGGAAGTGGAGGTCAACTTCACCGCCGACTACCTGGACTACATGGCCGAGTGGGCGCGGCGCATCGAAGGCGAGATCATCACCAGCGACCGCCCCGGCGAGAACATCTTCCTGTTCCGCAAACCCCTGGGCGTGGTGGCCGGCATCCTGCCGTGGAACTTCCCGTTCTTCCTGATCGCGCGCAAGTTGGCGCCGGCGCTGATCACCGGCAACACCATCGTCATCAAGCCCAGCGAGGAAACTCCGAACAACTGCTTCGAATTCGCCAAACTGGTGGCTGAAACCGACTTGCCGGCCGGGGTGTTCAACGTGGTCAGCGGCGCCGGCAGCGTCGGCGGCCAACTGAGCAGCCACAAGGGCATCGACATGGTCAGCTTCACCGGCAGCGTGGCCACCGGGGCACGGATCATGGCCGCCGCCGCGCCGAACCTGACCAAGCTCAACCTGGAACTGGGGGGCAAGGCACCGGCCATTGTCCTGGCCGACGCCGACTTGGAACTGGCGGTCAAAGCCATCCGTGATTCGCGGATCATCAACACCGGCCAGGTGTGCAACTGCGCCGAGCGGGTCTATGTGCAGCGCAGCGTCGCCGAGGACTTTATCGAGCGCATGGGCCAAGCCATGAGCGCCACCCGCTACGGCGACCCGCTGGCCGACAGCAGCGTGGAAATGGGCCCGCTGATTAACCAGGCCGGCCTGGACAAGGTCGCGGAAAAAGTCCGCATCGCCCGCAGCCAGGGCGCCCGGGTGATCACCGGCGGCAACGTGGCCGACCGGCCTGCGGGCTTCCACTACCAGCCCACGGTGCTGGCCGGTTGCAGCGCCGACATGGCGATCATGCGCGAGGAAATCTTCGGCCCGGTATTGCCGATCCAGATCATCGACGACCTGGACGAAGCCATCGCCCTGGCCAACGACAGCGACTACGGCCTGACCTCGTCGATCTACACCCGCAGCCTGAGTCAGGCCATGCACGCGGTGCGTGAGCTGGACTTCGGCGAGACCTACGTCAACCGGGAAAACTTCGAGGCCATGCAGGGCTTCCATGCCGGGGTACGTAAATCCGGCATCGGTGGCGCCGATGGCAAGCACGGCCTCTACGAGTACACCCACACCCACGTGGTGTACCTGCAAGGCTGAACCGCGCCGGGCCTGACCCCGTTCAGGCCCGGCCACTCCCCCGACTTCCGCGACCAACGTGCATGCCACGTCGCGGATCACTGCGCCCGGTAAAAGCCGCGCGTGGGGCTGCACCCACAACAATAACAACAGGTAGATCTGCTCATGAACACACACTTTTCCGGGGTTGTACTGTGCCTGCTGGCCAGTGGTTTCTCCGCCGGCAGCTTCGCTTATGACGCCCTCGATCCTCAGTCGCCCTGGCTGCTGGGAGACTGGAACGGCGAGCGGCAAAAGCTCGCTGAACAGGGCTTCGACTTCACCCTCAAATACGTCGCCGAGCTGGGTTCCAACCTGGCCGGGGGCTATGACAGCAGCACCACAGCAAGGCTCAGCGACCAGATCATCCTCGGCGTCGACATGGACCTGCAAAAGCTCCTGGGCTGGCAGGACGCGACGCTGCGCATCGGCATCGGCGAACGCCATGGCAAGGACATCACCAACGACCGCGTGCACCACCCCGACGCCACCGGCCTGACCTCGACCATGGAAGTCTACGGCGGCGGCAACGCCTGGCGCCTGTCGCAGCTGTGGTACGAGCAGAAGTTCTTCGAACGCAAACTGGCGGTGAAGCTCGGCCGCTTCGGTCACGGCGAAGACTTCGACCAGTTCCCCTGCGAATTCCAGAACGTGACCCTGTGCGGCTCCCAGGAAGGCAACTGGAACGGCACCTGGAATAGCTTCCCCATCAGCCAGTGGGCCATCCGCGCGCGCTACCAGTTCACCCCCGAGTTCTATGTGCAGGCCGGCGCCTACGACAAGAACCCCGGCAACGCCGAGCTGAGCAACGGCTTCAAACCGTTTATCGCCGGCTCCATCGGCACCAGCTTCCCGGTGGAAGCGGTGTGGAAAGGCCGGGTCAACGACCTCTCTTCCGAGTACCACCTGGGCTATTACTACAGCGACGTGGACGGCCGCGACCCGCTCAAGGACGCCAATGGCAACGCCGCGGCCCTCAGTGGCCAGCCGTACAAGAAATACACCGACAACAGCGGCTGGTGGCTCTCGGCCCAGCAGCAACTGACCACTGTCGACGGCAACAACAAGCGCGGGCTGAACGTATTCACCAACCTGACCTTCAACGACCCGGACAGCAGCATGGTGAAGAACCTGATCCAGGTCGGCCTGATCTATCGCGGGCCTTTTGCCTCGCGCCCGGACGACACCGTCGGCCTCGGCGCCTCGCGGCTCAAGGTCAACGACCGGGTCAGCCGCAACGCCGAGCTGATCAACGCCAGCAACGGTGTGAACGCCCTGGACGACGCCCTCTACGTGCCGGAGCAGAAGCGCGAGTACAGCTATGAGATCAACTACGGCTACCAGGCCACCCGGTGGCTGATGGTGCGGCCCAACCTGCAATACGTGAAATACCCCGGTGGCCTGACCCAGACCGACTCGGCCGTGGTCGGCGGCGTGCAATTCATCGCCGACTTCTAAGCCCCTGCGACACGCCCCGTCCGCCGCGCTCAACCGAGCGCTGTCGTGACGGGGCGCAACTTGCTACATTCGGCGCCCTCTGGACAGGAGGTCCCCATGCTGCGCCATCCGCTGTTCAACCAACCCTACCAACCCGAGTTGCGCTCCTGCATCGCCTGGTTCATTGGCTATGACATGCCCCCGGAACTGGATGCCGAACTGAGCCGCTACAACCCCAATGACCCCGAAGACCGCGAATACCTGATCCGCCAGTACGGCCTGAAACGCTTCTACAACCAGGAAAATTTTCGCCATCGGCAGCGGCTGGTGGAGGTCCTGGAAACGGCCCTGGCCGATCCGGACTACGACTTCGAGCAGATCTGGGAACCCGTCGAGGACGACTATGAATTCGATCAGTGGCCCAGCAGTTGGCCCGCCGTGCTCGACAATAGCCGGGACTTCTTCCAGCGCATGCTCAATGCAGCACGGGAGCTGTGGCACGAAGACCTGACCCGCGCGAGCCTGCCTTCGCTGGCAGAGTGCCGGGCCATCCCGACCCGCGATCGCGGTTCCAGCGACTGGCTGTTCAGCATCGACAACACCGAAGCCTGGCGCGCCGTCTTCGATATCACGGCCACGCCCTATGACCTGGACACCTTGGGCGCGCAGTTGCAACGCGAGCAATTGAGCCTGAACCTGTCCGGCGTCCTGCCGCGCCAGTCCGTGCCGGCCAGTTGGCCGGTGAGCCAGGCCCCGACCCACTGCAGCTTCGTGCTCAACGTCCAGGGCATCAGCGAGCTGGCGGTCAGCGGCTGCCGTTTCGATGGGCGCATGCGCACCCAATTGACCCGTTTGAACCCGGGTTATCACCTGCGCCTGGAGATCGGCTTCGACTGCGTGATCGAATGCGTGGCGCTGTACGTGAGCATTGCCGACGTCAAAGGGACACGAGATGAAAAGCAACTTTGAAACAGCCCTGGAACGCCAGGAAACACCCCAGTTCTTTCGCGGCCAGGGCGAGTACCTGACCCGGGATGGCGATTGGGACGAACACCTGTTCTGCATCAACTGGCCGGGCATCTTCGCCTACCTGCGCAACCACGCCGACGGCGAGCAGCAACTGAGCACCAGCTTCGAAGGCTACGTGTACAGCATCAAGGAAAGCCTGGAGGACTGCTTCGGCCTGCGGGAGAACCTGTTCGGTTACTACACCACCCGCACCCGCTGGGCACCCGAGAGCAGCGACCTGATGGCGCAACTGCCAGAACCTTGCCGACGGCGGATCATCCAGCGCCTGAGCTGGTACCGCTGGCAGTTGGAAAACCACACCCGGTTGTTGTCGCAACGGGCACAACGCATGGCCGAGCACGGCGCTGCCGCCGAGTTTATCGACCTGCCCGCTTTGCCCTACGCCTGAACGCGCCGGCCGCCGAGATCATTGATCCTCGGCGTGTTGATCGTCCTGCTGATGGGTATCAGCCTGCGCTTCTTGATCGATACCCTCCTCGCCCTCTTCAAGTTCGAAGTCCTTGCGACTTTCCTTGATGGCCTGACGGATATCCGCACCCTTGATCGGGCAGTTCAACATTGCAGCTATGCGGTCGATGCGTGGTGCCATGACCCGCCTCTCACTTTCTGGAAACTGGCTGGATAGTGCGCGCTTTCGGCGCTCACGACCAACTCTTGCGTGTTATTCAGGCTTCAGGGTCTTCAGGCGCTGGTCCAGGTCCTCCTGTGGATAACGTTTGTGCAAGGCCGCCAACAGCGCATCGGCTTGGGCTGCCTGGCCGTCCTTACGCAGGCGCAACACCTCGCGCAGCTGTTGGTCCAGCGGCTTGGCCGGCGCCGCAGCACGTTTGGCCATCTTGGCTTGCGCGGGTTCTGGCGAGGGTTTGGCCAACGGCGGCGCTTCATCCATCAGCATCTCGGCCTGGGGCGAGGCGGCGAAGCGGCCCATCGGCGCCACGGGTGCAGGGGCGGCGGGCGCGCTCATGGCCTCGGCCGACTCAGCAGGGGCCGACTCGGCCCGCTGGCGCGCCAGCGGTGCGGCGGGGGCCGGTGCCCGGCGCCAACATCGGCGTCGGGTACTGCTCGGGCGCACGCTGGACCAACGTCAGGATCAGGGCCACGCCAAACAGGCTGGCGAACGCCATCTGCCAACGCGGCTTCTGGCACGCGTTCAGCCAGCGCTGCCACAGGCTTGGCGCAGGGGCCGGGACTTCACGCCGGGCGCTGGCCAGAATCAACGCATCGAGGCTGGCCGGCGGTTCACCAACACGGTGTTGGCGCAGGTGCGTGAGCATCTGCTCTTCGGCAGACGGCGGGGTTTGTCGGGCGTCAGTCATGTCAGTACCTCGTCGGCCAGCAGCCGACGCAGTTTTTTCAGCGCGTAACGGAAACGGCTTTTCACCGTTTCCAGCGGTGTGGCGGTCAAGCTGGCGATCTCCGGCAACTCCAATTCGCCATGGGCCCGCAACAGGAACACTTCCCGCTGGTCGGCGGGCAAGTCCTGCAGGGCGGCTTCAATGCGCTGCCGATCGCGACTCAGGCTCAATTGCTGCTCGGGGCCGGGGTCGTTGTCGGCCTGGCCGTGGGCCTCTTCGTCGTAGCTGTCGTGCAGCGGATTGCGCACCCCGTGCTTGCGCCAGTGGTCGATCAGCCGGTTGCGGGCAATCTGGTACAGCCAGGTGCGAAAGCTCGCCCGGCCCTGGGGCTGGCTGGCGCTGCGGATCAGGCTCAGCCAGGTGTCCTGATACACCTCGTCAACCAGCTCCGGGCTGTTGCACAGGCCTTGGAGAAACCGGTAAAGACCCTGGCGATGGCGCTGGTAGAGCACCTCGAAGGCCCCGGGATCACCGGCGCGGTAGCGCGCCAGCAGCGTTTCATCGCTGCGGGCGTCGACACTGGGTTGTGCAGCTGACATAAGCGCGCTGAACTCCTGTTCGCTGCAAGGCATGGGATTACTCAAGGCGGCCCTGGACGTTGGCCGCATTGGCCGGTGCCGGAGTTTGCAGGCTTTGCGCCAACTCGACCAGTTGCACAAATTCGCCGCGCAAGCCGAAGTGGTCGTCACCCTTGGCGCCACGGGCCAGGGCTGCGGTGTCCTTTAGGCTGAAGCTGGCGGTGTAGCGCCCGTCCTTGAGCTGCTGGGCGAACGCTGCCACGGCTGCCGCAAAGCGTAGATCATCACTGGCCTGGGCCAGGCTACGGTCTGTCGGCGTGGCGCTGATAGGGCGCTCGATCAGGCGGCTGCTGCCTCCTTCCGGGGCTTTGTAACGCACCCGCAGCATGGCCAGCTCGCCTGACTTGCCGCCCTGCTCGGGGGCCTTGGCCTGGCCGTAACGCAGCGGCTCCAGCCAGCCTTTCTGGCCTACCGGAACAATTTCATACAACGCGGTGACCGTATGCCCCGCGCCGATTTCCCCGGCGTCGACCTTGTCATTGCTAAAATCTTCACGCTTGAGTGCGCGGTTTTCGTAACCCAGCAAACGGTACTCGCTGACCTGGGCCGGGTTGAACTCCACTTGCAGCTTCACGTCCTTGGCCACCACCGCCAAGGTGGAGCTGAGCTGATCCACCAGCACCTTGCGCGCTTCGCGCAGGTTGTCGATGTAGGCGTAGTTGCCATCGCCGGCATCGGCCAGTTGCTCCATCAGGTGCTCGTTGTAGTTGCCCACACCAAAGCCCAGGGTGGTCAGCGACACGCCGCTCTTACGCTGCTCGGTGGCCATTTGCTTGAGGCTGTCGAAGTCGCTGATGCCAACGTTGAAGTCGCCGTCGGTGGCCAGCAGGATGCGGTTGATGCCGTCCTTGATAAAGCCCTGGCGGGCCATCTGGTACGCCAACTCGATGCCCGAAGCCCCCGCCGTGGAACCGCCGGCAGTGAGTTGCTCGATGGCTGCGCGAATCTTGGCTTTGTCACGCCCGGAGGTGGGTTCCAGCACCACCCGCGACTCGCCGGCATACACCACCAGCGACACTCGGTCCTGGTCACGCAGTTGATCCACCAGCAGCTTGAGGGTGCTTTTCACCATCGGCAGGCCTTCGCGGCGGTCCATGGAGCCGGACACGTCCACCAGGAACACCAGGTTAGCCGGTGCCAGCTCGGCCACGGCACGGTCCGAGGCCTTGATGCCGATGCGCAGCAATTGGGTGTGGGGGTTCCACGGCGACGGCGCCAATTCGGTGGTCACGCCAAAGGGGGAGCCGTCCTTGGGCAGGGCGTAATCGTAGGGGAAGTAATTGACCATCTCCTCCAGGCGCACCGCGCCCTCGGGCGGCAGGCTGCCCTGGCTGAGCAGGCGGCGCACGTTGGCATAGGCCCCGGTGTCCACGTCGGCACTGAAGGTCGAGACCGGCGCCTCGGCGACGCTGTGGATCGGGTTGTCCGGCAGGGTCTGATACTGCTCACGGGACGGCTCGGCGTAAGCGGCCAACCGGGACTCCGGTGCCCTCTTGGCCATGCGCATGGGTGTGGGCGCCGCCGGCATGCCCAGACTGCGCGTAACCTCCATGTCCGCCTGCGGCGCTGCCTGATCGACCTGTGGTTCGACCGGGGCCTGCAAGGCACCTTGAGGCTCGGGGCTGGCGACGGACGGCGGTGGCGAAGAGACGCCGCAACCGGCAATGGCCAACAACAACCCGGCGGCGAAACCCTGTGCGGCCGGGCGAAGGTAATGCAGAGGAAGGGACATGGGGGCTGACCTCGGGAAAGAAATGATCCATTCCTCCCTTCAGACGAAGGGCTTCAGCGATTCGGGTTAAGCCCCCAGAAATTTTTTACTCAGCGCACGTAACGGCGCACCACGCTGCTGTTGCGCAGCACATGGCCGTTGATCTTCTCCAGCAATTGCACACGGGTCAGGCCGGCCGGCAGCGCGTCGGGGGCCAGGTCCAGGGCAAAAATCTGGATCACGTAGTGGTGCGCGCTGTCGCCCACCGGCGGGCATGGGCCGACGTAGGTGGTGGTGTTTTTGCTGTTGGTGCCACCCAGGCCTTCCAGGGTGGCCTTGGTGCCGGCGCCAGCAGCAATCTGCCGGGTACCCGGCTTGATGCCGTAATGCACCCAGTGGTCCACGCCCTGGCCCTTGGCGCCGTCCGGGTCGTGCATGACGATGGCGTAGCTGCGGGTGCCCTCGGGGCCTGCGGTCCAGTTCAGGGCCGGGGAGTTGTTGTGCCCGCCGCAGCCCTTGGCGTCGCTGGCATTACCAGTGGTGAACAGGCGGTCATCCGAAACCCCTGGAATGTTCAAGGTGAAACGCTCCTGGGCCTGGGCCGGCAGGTGCAGGCACAGCAACAGGGCGCTGGCGACCAGCCAAGGAGTGCGAGAGGCAAAGCGAGACATACGGAAGCACCTTTTTGCGGATAGGGTCAGGGGGCCAGAAGACTATAGGCGAGCCTTGGCACGGCACGCCGAGGGAGATTGAGCTTGAGGATAGGGGTGCTTGTAAATGGCCCGAGGTGGATTTAATCAAACCCGCGCGGCAGCGAGCGGCCTCGGGCCAGGCCGAGGCCAGCGCCTCCTCAGTGGGCGGGGCCCATGATTTCTCGAACGTCGTCGTCCAGGTCCTCAAGACTGAGCTCCGGGTTCAACAGGGCCAGTTGCTCAGCGCTGATGGTCAGGCTGTGCAGCACCGCCTCGATCACGTCCTTGGGCAAGTCCACTTCGTAATCGTCAGCCGCCAACTGTTGATACAGCGCTGCCGTGTCGACGAAAAAACCCAGCCAGGCATAAGCGTCCAGGTTCGCCGGCGCCGCCGACCACGACGGCTCATCGACACCCCGCCAGAAAAAAGAACCGGGCGCGGTCATTGGAGAACGCTGGCTCGTTCTTGAAACTGGCGAAACGCTCCGGCACTTGCTGCAAGAGTTCGCCGGTATCAGTCACGGCTCCGGGCTCAACCACCTTGCCCGCCACGCCTTCAGCGGTGAAGTGCAAGAAGTACTCGCTGCCCGAACTGTCACGCATCGACGCCATCAGTTCCTGCCCGGCGCCATCCCAATCGGCATTGCAGGAAAAGTACCGGTATTGCCACTCGGGCATGACGGCGGCTTCCAGCAGTGCCAGCCCTTGGGCCAGCCTTTTCAGCGCGTTGATTGGGGGTAATTGGTTTATCGCGTTGAGAGCCTGGGCCATAAGCCGCACCTGTTCCTTGTGCCTGTTAGCGAAGCCGCTGTTTAACCGCCGGGTTTTATGCCCCGCCGCGGCCAATGTTCGAAAAGTCGAACGTTGGATGTCGGCCGTCACTGTAACGCCACTTTTTCCCCGACATAAACGCATCCTCGCCAAAGTGGCTGCGGATCGCCAAACGCACCTCGTCCGGCACCGGGTCAGTGACCTGCTCGGTGGCCTGCAGCCAATACAAATCATCGGCCAACTGCTCGATCCGCAGGAAAGGCGCACTCTCGATGAGCGCTCTGCCAAACAGCTCGATGTAGGGTTTGCCGTAAAGGGACACATTGGGGATTTCAGGCAATCGCAGGCTGAGATTGAAAGGCGTGTCCCACCCGGGAAAGGCCATGCTTCGGATGTCGCCGTACACCCCCTCGGTGGAGGCCGTCAAGCGCTTCACCAGGGCCAGGAAGTCGTCGAGCACCGCGGGTTTCTTGAGAAACGCCTTGTGCATCAGGAAACCGCCGACAAAGGGCAATGACGGCGGCGTCGACTTGTTCCACTGCACCTGGTACTCGCCACTGCCCCCCGCCGACAGGACCAGGCTGCCCGCCTCAGCTGTATGGCCTGGCTGGGCCAGGAACTTGACGGGTTCATCCACGTCGACGAAGGGCTGGTTTCCCTCGAAGGGCCCAAACTGGGTGGGCCGGATGGAACTCGGGGCAGCCTGAAGCGTGTGCACGATTTCCCGGGCCACCACGGGGTCGGAAAAGTCGCGCAATGAACTCAATGAAAAGGTAATGCCTGGAAGTAAATGGCTCACGAAACACCTCACCAGGTGGACGTTATAAAACACTAAATTATTAAACAGCCTATTAAACATACCGCCACAGGAACCGTGGCTTTTAATTTATTTTTTAAAAAGTTATATACACCCCTTTTTTTTCGTCTATCGCCTGCTCAAGCATTTCTTTAAACTCTCTAACAGCCTCAAGCGCATCATCTGGAACTTTTCCTTCAACCTCCAAAACCTTACTGAGGCTTTCGCTCACTTCATTTTGAGTCTGGAAGTAAGAACCCATTTTCCCAGGATCAAAGAAATTTTCATCCGAACCTAACGGCACGCCTAAAAAAGGCAAAAACCTTAATTGACTTTCATCAGAAAACAGCTCTTGAGAAACACTCCACCATAAGCCAAGCCCTCGGTCATCAGTGGGCGAATAATATTTCGTAAGTGCGAAATCACCATACTGATGAACATCCTTGCGTTCAATCATATCCTCCCAGTCATCTTCTAACGCGAAACCCTCATATGGATCAACTAAAGACTGCTTATTAGAAATAATGAAATCCCGCACCTGATCGATATTTCCCGAGCGCAAACTGCCCTCCAACAACGGCTTAAGTTCACGATTGAAACCATCAATATCAAAAACAAATGCTTTATGCTCATAGCTCATAATTTAAATCCCGTGATTTCATGGAAAAAAATTCACTTGGCAAGTGCAAATCTGTTCTCACAGGTACGCCGATTTTAGGGTCATATCGCTTTATGCCTATGGTTTGTAGCAAAACGCCCTCTCTTTGCCTGAATGCCTCAATAAACCTAATGATCTCTTGTCTGTCCTTCGCGATCGGACAGCCTAACAGCTTATCATCCACAATAAGCCTACGATCAAAGTTAGCTGCATCAAGAACGGCTTTTTGGAGATTTGCTCCGGGCTGTGCTTCCCCTGTTTTCAAATCGACTCGCTTTGGAAAAAAAATTGGATTCCCCGACTTATCGACAATAGGTTGTTCAACGATACTGAACAATCCGGACTCTCTGCGAATATCCGCTTGTTCTTTATGGACCTGTCTACCAAGAGAAGTCGATGCTGTTTCACCGGTAACGGCTGCCTTGCTAACCCCGCTCGCTCCCAGCTCTTTTGCACCAAAAAACCACCCCTATTTTTCTAATTTCTCCATCACATATTGATCAAGATATTCTTTTAGAGGCTTGGCAGTCCCTAGAACATGAAGCCCTCCTGTTTCCTTATCAATTAGGAAGGGTCCGTTTCCAGCCAGTTGAGCCGAAAAACTCCATGTCTCTAAATACTCTTTAGACTGATAGCAAAATAACCAGCCCTCAGAAAACTCTCACTCATGTGTTAACTGCAGAGGACCATCTGAGTCTTTTAAATACGCCTTAGCTCGTTCCAGAGCACTCTCATAGGTAATCATTAATTAGTTCTCAGCAACTGTAGCGTCTTAAAGTTACTCATATTAGCCGGCTTTCCAGTTTGCCCATCTAGATATCGGACAACCCCATTCTGATTAACTACGTTGAATACATGGCCTGGCTGACCTAGACCATAGGAACCGAACACAATACCGCGCGCCGTCCCCGCCACCGACCATGTGTTGGGTGATAGTCTCGGGTGAAGACACACCACTAAATTTAGCGCCATATTGCTTCTCTAGCACTGTCAACGGAACACCTTTGGTGGAATTTATCGGCAATACAGATGCTGGGTTACCTGCCAGTGTTGCATCAGTAGCAATCGAATAATTAACACAGTTATGGGTTCGTCCAGCATCTGGATAACCTGGGTTGACGTTCCTTATTGAACCTGCAGTCTCATCCGCAACGCCTGTCGCTTTTGGACCAAGTGTTCAACTGCCGCTCTGACCCAAAACCTTTATCTCGCGCCAGTAAATATTTTCTGGTAATGCCTGATTCTGATTAAACAGTGAAAAAATCTCAATCACATCATCAATATTAAACCACTCATCTTTTTTTAATGGAACACGGCCTGCGCTAAACGACAGCAGGGTTCCATCTTCAAAGTTCGTGCTGGAGTTTGAATGATAACCTCTAAACAGCTTTTTACTTTTTGCGTCATATCTTTCAATAAAACAAGTAAATCTGCCTCCAGCCACTTGCACGTAGTTACCCTCATCGTCAGTAATGCATGCGAATGAGCTAGGGCCGTAGCTTTTTAATTTTTTTAGCACCTTTATAAGCTGCGCCTGATTAACACCAACTTTTACAGGACTATTTTCGGCTTCGAGCTTCATATTTACCACCATCACGACACATAGACTGTTGTAGTGTTTTCGATAACCTTGCCATTTAGCCGTCCTTTTTCTTGCGCCCCAAACTTATTAACAAAGTAGTCGACAAACTCTTGATAGCTGGTCTTGCTAGCGGTTCCGCTTTTGACCTCAAGACCGTGCAATTTACCGTTTGCATCACGTACTACTATGTCATACCTACGATCACCGAGAGGTCATTTAACAACCATCTCAGTGCCTACAACTTCCATCCCGTTTGATTCTAAATGTTTAGCAAACTCATCTGCCTTAACTGTTCCCGGAGGAGATACACCAGTCGTACTTGCAAATTTTCCGTCAGGGGTTCGATAGCTTCCATCTGAATGCAGTTTTATTTCGGGAGTTAGATTATTCTCTAGGCTAACTTTCGTCCCGCCCGTCGTAGCTGTACCTGCTACCTCCTTTGCATCACCAGTCGCTTTTGCGACCAACAGTATCAACCGACGCGAATTTCGCTGCCTACACGCGCAACGCCAGACGTGGCGCGGCCTGCGCGCCGGTCAGCCCAGCTGATTCGCGCTCACTGAATAAAACCACCCCGACGCGGGTTTTGAGCCTGTCACAGCACACCCGGACGACCCAAATCAGCCGACGACAAAAAGCCCTGGCCGGTTCGGTGGCGAAGCCATCGGACCGCCAGGGGCCAACAAGCGCAGCGCGTTAGGCTTCGGGGTTCAAAGGGGTTTCCCCTTTGGTACGGTCGATTGGTTACGAATGGCGCAGCTCATTTGTAAACAGTCGGTAACGTGCCTCACCAAAAACGTGCTGGCTCTACGTCAGAGGGAAATTGCTCTGAGTCGCTCTAAATTGATCTGATTTGCTCTACGCTTCTCTAATTTTCACTAACCCAACGGGGTATCGGGGCACACCCTGATCAGGTTTTTGGGGAGACCGACTGCGTGCAGGCGGTGGCCACAAAACATTTCCTGTCCGGCAGCAGCAATTGGAAGCCATTGATCAACTACCCAAGAGCCAACAGAAATTTATTGCGCAGATGCTCGATGCCCTGATCGCTCAAGCCACGACCAAAGCGAGCAACGAAGGACGGGAGGTTTTGCAGTAAGCAGATAGAACAACACCGGCGCGAGGCCGGTGCAATTCCAATCACTTTTACAGAAAACATCAGTGAGAGTTCTGCAATCGGGGCCAAGCAAAATATCTAAACATCAAGTTATGGATATATGCCAAGCCGCTCAAGCTCAGAGAAAAAATACTCCATACCTTCCCGCATGCTATCTGTATCTTTCCTTATTACAACATCATTACTTGTCGACATATTTAAAATAAAAGTATAAATATTACGTTCTCTTTCACCATCCACCTTAAAGATGAAAAAACCCTTATTTTTCATCGCCACCAACTCTAGTACTTGAATAAATTCCTCTAGCCCGACGCTATTCATATTTGGCGAACCGAAACGGGCTGCATATTTTTCAGAAAGCTCATAGAAAGACATTAATCCAGCCCTCTTAATGCTTTTGAAATATCTTGGACATTAGTCAGCTTCCCCGTCGCAACCTTATCCACAACATTCCAAATAATTTGTTTTGGCGGGCCATCCACGCCGTTTTTTATAATCAACTGCTCAACCACCTCAACGGCAGTCCGCTTGTTCCCATTATCAAACAGATGCCCGCCAGCAATATCCCTGACCATTGAGCCAGCCTTATTATAAAAACCATCATAATTGGCAGCATTTGCAATAGCCGTATCAACTTCTCTAAATGAAACCGAACCGCCAAACTGTGAATTTATAGCAGTGATGTCGTCTGCACTTAAGCCGACCTTGAAACCACCAAGACCTGTTCCACTTGGAAGGTTTGACGCTGAACTTAAGCCACTAGTAGCTAGATCATCTACCTTTCCGGCAGCGCCACCAGTTACTTTTGCACCACCCAACGCCAACGGCGAGCTCACGGACTGGCTGTAGGAGCTTAGTTCTTTCGCTCCATTGGGGTAAACCACCTTCATCGTATCGTCGGACACCGTGACGACGCTGCCCTTGGGCAGTACTTTGCCGGTGGCCAAGGTGATGGCTTCACTGAGCTGGACCGTGGTGTTGGCCTGGATGACTTTGCTCTCGACCAGCTTCGCCCCGCCCACCAGCAGCAGTTCGCCGCTGCCCGCTGCTACGGCCTTGGCACCGGCGGCGCCTGCGGCTCCAGCCCGGCCAACGGGGGTGAACTCGAGCATGGTCACGGTTTTCAGGTCCGGGATGACCGTGGACGTGGCCCGCTCGGTGAGGTCGTCGAAGCGCTGGCTGGAGCCGTTGAAGAGGCTGATCTCGGAGTACTTGTTGAGCGCCGTCTTCGATCCGTACTGGTTGCCGGTCAGGGCGATGTTGCCGCCGCCCATGGAGCCGAAGGAGCCATAGTCGGTTCTGCCGAACAATGAGCTGTCGGCCTTCTGCTCGGCCGTCGCCTGGAAGGCCAACACCGGCTTGCCGTAGGCGGTGATGGCCGAGCCGTCGTTCCAGGTCAGCGGCGTCCCCTGCTGGGCCATCTGGGTGACCGCGGCCTGGGCCACCTGCATGTCCTGGGTGAAGTCGCTGGACAGCGGGTTACCGCGGCTGGACTCCTGGGCGAACTTGTTGGCCAGGGCCGCGTATTTATTCGCGGTGCTGTTATCCAGTTGGCTGTCGCTGGCAATCGTCAGCAGCTCTTCCCAGGTGAAATCCTGGAAACCCGGCCGGCCGCGTTCGGCGGTCAGTTGCGCGGCTTTTTCCTTGATCCGACGCACTTCTTCCGGGTGCAGCTGACGGTTGTACGCCGTGGCGTTCTTGGCAATGTTCGCCCCGGTCTGCAGGTCGCCATCGACCACGCCCGCCGCCACCAGCCCGACCAGCTGCGAGGCCGCCAGTTGCAGTTTCGAGTCTTTCTTGACCAGGTCGGAGAGGCTGTTGCTCAACGCCTCGTTGGCCCCGGCTGCCGCAGCACCGACGGCGAACCCTTGGCCGGACGCTTCACTCAAGATACCGCCCACCAAGGCGTGCAAGGCCACTTTCTGCGGGCTGCCATCGGCCCACTTCTGCTCCAGGGAGTAACCGCCCACCGCATTGAAGGCCACGCCTTGAAGGGCGTTCTGCAGTTCGTTGGTCAGCGAGCTGCCCAGATTGTCGCCAAAGCTGCCGCCCTGGATGGCCGTCTGGGCGATGGCGTGGGTGGCGCCCTGGGCCCCGGAATACAAGCCGAACTTGCCGATGTCGCCCCAGTCGGACAGGTTGAAGCCCTTGGTGACTTTATTGACGTTGTCGCCGGTCACGCCAAAGGCGCCGTCCAGCACGCCGGAGGTAAAGCCTGCCGTCACTGCGCCCGTGGCATAGCCCTTGAGCGCATCCTTGGTGGTGATGTCCTTGAACGCGGCGCCGAGGTTGCCGCGGTTGTTGATCACGCTGACCGCGCCTTGGCTGGCCATGGAGGTCATGACGCTGGTGGCCATGACGTTGCCCCAACCCGCCGCCACCGTGGTGGTGGTCGTCACGCCGCCGACCGTGGCGGTGGTGGTGCTCGCGGCCGCCATCGCCGAGCCCTGGGCGGCACCGGTCGCAGCCAGGCTGCTGGCCGCACCGGCGGTGAGCACCGTAACCACGATGATGATCGCCAGGACCGCGCCCTGGCCCAGGCTCGAATGGCTGTACTTGAAGGAGTCGTGCACTTCCTTCACTTGCCGCCAATCCACGTCACCGCGCTGTTCGGCTTCCTTGACCCAGGCCAGTTGCGGGTTGCCCTTGACCATGGCGTCGATGGTCTGGCTGACCGTCTGCCGGTCCACTTGCTTGACGTCGATGGTCAGGCCATCCACGGCCTGGATCGCCATTTGCCCCTGGGCCACCAATTGGGTCTGGCGCAAGGTTTCGTCGGTCTTGCCCTTGCCCTTGGCACTGGTCCAGGCCAGGTCGCTCTTGCTGCGCTCATGGCTCTCTTGATGCAGGTCCTTGACCGCCTCGAAGGTAATGGCGCCGCCGCTGTCGATCAGCAGGTCCTTGCCGCTGTTGAGCGTGGCGACCTGGTACATCTGGTCGCCGGCGCTCTTGACGGTAAGGTTGCCGCCGGTGGTGATGGTCGAGCCCACGTAGCGCACGTCGGTGACTTCATCACGCCGGGTTTCCTTGCTGCCCCAACCGCCTTTTTTCTTCTTGTCGTAGAGGTGGTAGTCGCTGTTCTCGGCGGCCAGCATGCCCAGTTGCTTGCCGCCGTAGAGATAGGCTTCACCGCCGCTTTTGAGCTGGCTGGCGATCAGCAACAGGTTGCCGCCGGCCACCGCCTTGAGGTTGCCGCCAGCCTCGATCTCGCTGCCTTGCTGGCGCACCACGCTGTCTTCGACGTCGAGCTTTTTGCCACCTCCTTTCTTGTGATATTCGCTGTGGCTTTCGTTGGCGGCGGAGGCAATGTTGAGGTTGCCGTCGATCGCCAGGCTGAGGTCGCCCCCGGCCTTGATCTTGCTCGCCACCACCGCCATATCGCCGCCGGCGCTGGCAATCAGGTTGCCACCCACCGTAACGTCGCTGCCGTATTGGGTGGTCTGGCTCTTGCTCCAGTGGGCTTTCTTGCGTTGACCGGTGCTGCTGTCGAGGCCTTCGGCAGCGATGATGTTCAGGTCGCGGCCGGCGCTGAGTTGGGCGTCGCCACCGGCGCTCAAGGTGCTGCCGACGCTCTGCAGGTCGCGTCCGGCGCTGACCAGCAACAGGTTGCCGGCTTCGACGCGGGCGCCTTTATCGACGAAGTCCACGCGCTGGGTGCCACTGGCATGGGCGGCGTCGTGGGTGGTGACGCTGCGCAGGTTGAGCACATCGCCCTGCTGGGCGACCAGGGTCACGTCCTGGCCCTTGAGAATGCCGCCCTGGGCGTTGCGGATGCTGTCGGTGGCCAGCAGCGACAGGCGCTGGTTGGCTTCCATCAGGCCGCTGTTGTCGATGTTCTCGGCGCCGATCAGCAAGCTGTTGCTGGCGCGCAGGGTGCCTTGGTTGCTCAGGCCGCTGCCCGCCATCAATTGCACATCGGTGCCTTGAATCAGCGCGCCGTTGGGGGCCAGGCGGTTGTTCGCCTGAGCCAGGTAGAGCACCGGCACCAGGACCTTCTGGCCCTGCACTTCCTGCTCCTGCATCCACACGATGTCGTGGGTCAGGGCCGCTACCTGGGCCGACGTTAGGGCCACGCCCGGCGCCAGGTCGAGGGCGTCCTTGCTGGCAATAGCGTTGTCCATCAGGTAGCGGAACATCGCCTCATCGCTGGTCAGGCCGGCCAGGAAGCGCTGGCCGGTACGGGCCAGCACCGCGTCGCGGATCAGCCGCTGCTCGTACAAGCCGTCGCCCAGGCGGCGCTGTGCCACATCGGTGTCGAGGCCCAGGCGGCTGAGCAGGTAGTCGGAGTTGAGGAAGTTGCCCAGGTTGGCGAACCGCGGATCGCTCTCCACCAGGTACGGATGGCCTGGGTCGCTGTTGACGTGGAACAGGCCGCCCGGGCCCTGGGGCAGGCTGAAGCCCGGCAGGCTCAGGGGATCGACCGGCTGTTGCGTGGTGTCCGCCGCCAGTTGCGGGTTGAGGGTCACCGGGGTGGCGATGGCGCTGCCGCCCACGTGGGTGTCGCCGACTTTGCTGCCACCGGTGACAAACGCAAACGACGGCCGGATCACCCCTTGCTCGATCACCTGGGCATTGATCTGCACCTTGCCGCCGGCCTGGACCACTGCGTTGTAGGAGAGGTCCTGGCTCGGGGTGTACACCGGGGTGGCCAGCAGGTAGTTGTCCGAGGTGCTGGACTGGATGAACTGGCTGATTTCGGTGGCAATGTCGCCGGTGCCGCCCGGCCAGTTGCGGGCGTTGAAGCCCTCTACCCAACGGAAGATCGACCCCAGGGAACGAGAGCGATAGGAGTTGAGGAAACGCTGGGTGTTGTACTCGCCCAGGGTCGCGCCCTGGTTGTTGAAGGTCAGCGCGTCGATGGTCAAGTCGCCCGCCGACGACAGCAGGCTGTAGCGGTTTTCCACCTGGCCGCCGGTCAGGGTCATTTCCGCGCCGGAAATCAGCGAGGCCCGGGGGCTGGAGTTTTCAGCGTAAGTGCGGTCGATCTCTTCAAGGATGAAGTTGGCGTTGCGCTTGCCGCCGGAGCAGTCGTAGCAGCTGTCGTAGGTCATCCGGGCAGCGACTTTGCGGGTGACGATGTCCACGCTTTCCCGGGCGTTTTCCAAGGTCGCGGCGTTGATGCTCATGCCGCCGACGCTTTCCACGGTGCCGGAGAGGTTATGAAAGCCCTGGGCCTGGCTGCCGTTGAGGTCCCGGGCCATGTCCAGGCGGCCAAAGCTGTACAGGTCGCCGCGCAGGTTGAGCAGGTTGTCGCTGAGCAGCAGCATGTTGGCGCCACTGAACATCAGCCCGCCCTGGTTGACCAGGCTCGGCGCCTCGATGCGCAGGGATTGGCCCGCGCCGAGGGTGCCCTGGTTGTTCAGGCTGGCGACCTGCAACAGCATCTGGCCGGTGCTGGTGATGCTGCCGCGGTTGATCAGGTGGGTGCCCAGGACGAAAGTGCCCTGGCCGCCGCTGCGCACATCGGCGCCCTCGCCCAGTTCGGCACTGGCCGCGCTGACGCTCATGTTGCCCAGGCTTTTGAGCCCGCCATTGCCTTGGTAGCTGCCGCTGAGGGTCAGCCGCAGATCGCCGTCGGTTTCCAGGCTGCCATGGTTGATCCAGTGGTCACCGCTGGCTTCCAGGCCGTCGATGGAGATCAGCTTGCCGCTGGCGCTCTGGGTGAAGGTGCCGACCTTGAGGCCGATTTTCTGGGCCTGGATCACGCTGGTGTTGGTCCAGTCGGCCAGGTCCAGGTCGAGCCGGCTGTTGGTGATAAAGCTGCCGCCGGCATTGCCGGTGTCGGCCAGAGACAGGGCAAAGCCCTCGCGCCCCAGGTGGCGCAACATGCCTTGCTGGTTACTCAGGCCGACGCTGTTCAGGCTCAAGCGGGCGTTGCCGATTTCCACCAGGCCCTGGCTGTTGTCGAACAGCCCACCAATGGCGAAGCGGCTGGTGCCTTGGGTGCCCAGGGCCCGCAGTTGGCCATTGGCGTTGCGCAGGGCTCCGGCGTCCACATTCAAGGTCGAGCCGGATTCGATCAGGCCGTTGCTGTTGTCCAGGGAGCCCACCAGCAGCAGGCTGACCAGTTTGGCGCCGAGGCTGCCGCCGTTGCTCAGGCTGTGGGCGTCCACGGTGACGCTGTTACGGGCCTGGATAAGGCCGCGGCCGTTGGCCAGGTCGCCCCCCTTGAGCAGCAGATCACCGCTGCCCAGCAACTGGCCCTGGTCGTTGTTCAGGCTCTGGGCCAGCACGTCGAGCAGGCCGCCCTGGGCACTGATCATGCCCTGCTGGTTGTGCAATTCGGCGGCGCTCAGGGTCAGCAGCCCGGCGCCGGTCAGCAGTTGGCCGCCCCGGTTGTCCAGGGCCCCGGCCACCGTGGCCCGCAGTTCGCCGCGGGTGGCCTGGAGCGTGCCCTGGCGGTTGTCCAGTTGTTGCAAATCGGCACTCAAGCGGCCCTGGCTATTGATCAGGCCCTGGTTGCTCAAGCTGCCGCCTTCAAGGTGCAGATGGCTGTTGCCGTCGAGGCCACCCTCGGCGTCGAGCCCGGCATTGACCTGCCCCTGGTTGACGATCTGCGACCCTTGCAGGTGCACATCGCCAGCCGCGGCCAGTTGCTTATTCACCGTCACCTGATTGCGCGCCACCACCTTGGCTTTCTTGGCGGCGTAAACAGTGTCGTTGAGGGCGATGTCCTGGGCCTGCAGCTTGACGTCGCCGGCCGCCGAGGCCCGGGCCATGCTCAGCTTGCCGTTGACGTCGATCTGCAGGTCGCCGCCGCTGGCGGCCATGTCGCCGGCCAGCTTCACGCCCACGCCGGACTCGGTGCCCACCAGTTTGATGGCTCCGGCGTACATGCCGCCCAGGGCCGAAGAGTCAATGGCCAGTTGCGGGGCCTGGCTGCCGTCCGGGGCCTTGGCGGTGGCGGCCAGTGTCTTGGCGTCCACCTCGTTGCGCCCGGTGACGATGGTCAGGTCCTTGGCATGCAACTCTGCGTTGATCTGCGCGCTGCGGGTGATGATCTCGAAGCTGCCGACATTGCTCGCATTGAGGCCACGGCCTTCGATGGTCACTGCGCCGCCGTCGACGTCGTAGCTTTTCAGCTGGCCCTTGGTGTCGATCACCGGCCGCCCAGTGGTCAGGGTGGCCTTGGGCGTGTTGATAAAGCCGCAGCCGTCGCACGTGATGCCGTGGGGGTTGGAGACGATCACATGGGCCGATTTGCCGGCCACCTCGGTGTAGCCCTTGAGCTGGC
>NZ_JALQCX010000070.1:0-29069 GCF_023241665.1 Pseudomonas morbosilactucae
CGACGTAGATCTTGCCGATCTCGGCTTCTGCGGTGATGCCCAGGACGCGCTGACGAGCAGCTTCAGCAGCTTCCTTGGTTTCGCCGAAGATCTTGATCGAACCGTCGTCTTCGATGTCGATCGAAGCCTTGGTTTCTTCACAGATCGCACGGATGGTCGCGCCGCCTTTACCGATGACATCACGGATTTTGTCGGTGTCGATCTTCATCGCGATCATGGTCGGAGCGTTGGCCGACAGCTCGGTACGGGACTGACCGATGATCTGGTTCATCTGACCGAGGATGTTCAGGCGAGCTTCCAGGGCCTGGCCCAGGGCGATCTCCATGATTTCTTCGGTGATGCCTTTGATCTTGATGTCCATCTGCAGCGCGGTTACACCTTTGGCGGTACCGGCTACTTTGAAGTCCATGTCGCCGAGGTGGTCTTCGTCACCCAGGATGTCGGTCAGGACTGCGAATTTCTCGCCTTCCTTCACCAGGCCCATGGCGATACCGGCAACCGGCGCCTTCATTGGCACACCAGCGTCCATCAGGGCCAGGGAAGCACCGCAAACGGAAGCCATGGAGCTGGAACCGTTGGATTCGGTGATTTCCGATACCACACGGATGGTGTACGGGAACACGTCAGCAGCAGGCAGCATGGCCGAAACCGAACGACGAGCCAGACGGCCGTGACCGATTTCGCGACGACCGGCGCCACCCATGCGACCACACTCACCTACCGAGAACGGCGGGAAGTTGTAGTGCAGCATGAACGGGTCTTTTTTCTCGCCTTCCAGAGTGTCCAGCAGTTGCGCGTCACGGGCGGTGCCCAGGGTTGCAACGACCAGGGCCTGGGTTTCGCCACGGGTGAACAGTGCCGAACCGTGAGTCTTCGGCAGAACGCCGACTTCGATATTCAGCGGACGAACGGTCTTGGTGTCGCGACCGTCGATACGTGGCTTGCCGTTTACGATGTTTTCGCGAACGGTGCGGTATTCGATTTCGCCGAAAGCCGCTTTGACTTCGCTGGACGAAGGCTGGCCTTCTTCACCGGAGAGCTTGGCAACCACTTGATCCTTCAGCTCGCCCAGGCGTGCGTAACGATCGGCCTTGACGGTGATGGTGTAAGCCTGGGAGATGGCTTCGCCGAACTCGGCACGGATAGCGCCCAGCAGTTCGGTGGCTTCTGGCGCAGGGGCCCAGTTCCAGGTTGGCTTGGCAGCTTCGGCAGCCAGTTCTTTAACGGCGTTGATCACCACCTGGAACTCGTCGTGAGCAAAGAGTACCGCGCCCAGCATCTGGTCTTCGGTCAGCTCTTTGGCTTCCGATTCAACCATCAGCACGGCGTCGGAAGTACCGGCAACGACCATGTCCAGGCTCGAAGCAGATTGTTGCTCGTAAGTTGGGTTCAGCAGGTAGCCGGTGCTTTCGTGGAAAGCAACACGGGCGGCGCCGATCGGGCCGTCGAACGGGATGCCCGAGATGGCCAGGGCAGCCGAGGTACCGATCATCGCAGCGATGTCCGGATCGGTCTTTTTGCTGGTGGAAACGACGGTGCAGACAACCTGCACTTCGTTCATGAAGCCTTCGGGGAACAGCGGACGGATCGGACGGTCGATCAGTCGGGAAGTCAGGGTTTCTTTCTCGGAAGGACGGCCTTCGCGCTTGAAGAAACCGCCAGGGATCTTACCGGCAGCGTAAGTCTTTTCCTGGTAGTGAACGGACAGAGGGAAGAAGCCCTTGCCTGGATCGGCTTGCTTGGCGCCAACCACGGTCACCAATACGCTGACGTCGTCGTCAACGGTGACCAATACTGCGCCGGAGGCCTGACGGGCGATACGGCCAGTCTCGAGGGTAACGGTCGACTGACCGAACTGGAATTTTTTGATTACCGGGTTCACGGTGTCCTACCTTCTTTGTGGCTCTTGGGGGAACTGGTTTCTTGCGAAATTCTTGGGCAATGTCGGGAATCGGCCCAACGCCTGTCCAGGGTAAAACGTGTATCCAGATAAAACTTGAGGCTGGGAGCCTGCCCTACGCCAGCGGGAAACCCACTGACGCAAGACAGACAACCAACCTCTAGCGCAATCGCTGATTAGCGACGCAGACCCAGGCGAGCGATCAGAGCGCTGTAACGGCTCACGTCCTTGCCTTTCAGGTAGTCCAGCAGCTTACGACGCTGGTTAACCATGCGGATCAGACCACGACGGGAGTGGTGATCTTTACCGTTGGCCTTGAAGTGACCTTGCAGTTTGTTGATGTTGTGGGTCAGCAGTGCAACTTGCACTTCTGGCGAACCAGTGTCACCAACAGCTTGCTGGTAGTCAGCTACGATTTGAGCTTTTTCTTGAACGTCGAGAGCCATGAGGCAATCCTTTTATCAGGAAACTGTTTCAAAGAAACAGCTTCAACAGGCCAGGGACAAATCCCTGTATCTATAAATGAGCAGTGACCGTGCCTGTTAACAGCCACCCTCGCCAGCCTGCTTTTACACAGACCGGTTTCGGTCATTCCGACCGAATCAGTCGACGCGGCGCAATACGCCCGTCTTCGCTCACTTCACCGATACCGATAAAGCGACCGTTGTGATCCTGTACCCGCACCATGCCGAACTTCGGTGCATCGGGAGCCCGCACTGGCTGGCCATTGAGCCAGTAGAACGCACTGTGTTCCGAGAACTGCAAGAGCGGCCAATCCAGCAAGCCGCTGTCCGATGGCATCAGGAAACGGTCGACCGCTTCGTTGCCGCCTTCGGCGTGTACCGCTTCAAGCTCTTCCAGGGTGACCGTCTGGGCCAGGCTGAAAGGGCCTGCCTGGGTCCGTCGCAGTTCTGCAACATAGGCACCGCAGCCAAGCTTCTCACCAATATCTTCCACCAGGGTGCGGATATAGGTGCCTTTGCTGCAGTCCACCGCGAGGCGCGCAGTATCGCCTTCGCAGGCGAGTAATTCCAAGCGCGCAATAGTAACAGAACGCGGTTCGCGCTCCACCACTTCACCGGCACGGGCCAGTTTATAAAGGGGCTGGCCATCACGCTTGAGGGCGGAGTACATCGGCGGTATCTGTTTGATTTGACCGCGAAATTCCGGCAATACCGCTTCGATATCAGGACGACCAACGGTCACTTCGCGGGTCTGCAAAACTTCACCTTCGGCATCTGCCGTGGTGGTGGTCTTGCCCAACTGCGCCAGGGTTTCGTAACCCTTGTCTGAATCCAGCAGGTATTGCGAGAACTTGGTGGCCTCGCCAAAGCACAGCGGCAATACGCCGGTGGCCAACGGATCGAGGCTGCCGGTGTGCCCGGCTTTCTCGGCGTTGAGCAACCAGCGGACCTTCTGCAAAGCCGCGTTGGAGGTGAACCCCAGCGGCTTGTCCAGCAGGATGATGCCGCTGACGTTACGACGGATACGTTTGACCTGAGCCACCGATTACTCCTTGGTGTCTTCGGGTTCTGCGACCACTGGGTGCTGGCTGTCTTCTGCCACGGCACGCTCGATCAGGGCCGACAGGTGAGCACCACGCACGACGCTTTCGTCGTAGTGGAAATGCAGTTGCGGCACGCTGCGCAGCTTCATTTCACGGGCCAACTGCATGCGCAGGAAGCCAGCTGCCGAGTTCAGCACCTTGATGCTCTGGGCGATGTCTTCAGCGCTGTCCTGGCCCATGACGGTGATGAAAATCTTCGCATGGCCCACATCACGGCTGACTTCGACGGCGGTGATGGTTACCAGGCCGACGCGGGGATCTTTGACTTCACGACGGATCAGTTGCGCCAGCTCACGCTGCATCTGATCACCGATACGTTGGGTACGGCTGTATTCTTTTGCCATGTCTTGTTACCTGTTACTGCCTCACGGTGAAACCCGTGTGGTCTGAAAGCGGCAAACGCCCGGCCTGACAGAAGCCAGACCGGGCGTTGCGTTTAGAGTCCGCTGATGGCGCCGTGCAAATGCATGGGGCTGACCATCGCGGCTCTTGAAGTGCGCGAGTTAGAGGCTGCGAGCAACCTGAACCTTCTCGAAGACTTCGATTTTGTCGCCGACTTTGACGTCGTTGTAGCTCTTCACGCCGATACCGCATTCCATGCCGGCACGTACTTCGGAAGCGTCATCCTTGAAGCGGCGCAGGGATTCCAGCTCGCCTTCGAAGATAACGATGTCTTCACGCAGTACACGGATTGGACGGTTACGGTGCACAACACCTTCGATAACCATGCAACCGGCGATCGCGCCGAACTTCGGCGAGCGGAATACATCGCGGACTTCAGCAATACCCAGGATGTTCTCCCGGACGTCGCTGCCAAGCATGCCGGTGAGGGCTTTCTTGACGTCTTCGATGATGTCGTAGATCACGTTGTAGTAACGCATATCCAGACCTTCCTGCTCGACGATCTTACGGGCGCCAGCATCGGCACGTACGTTGAAACCGAAGAGTACAGCGTTGGAAGCCAGTGCCAGGTTGGCGTCAGATTCGGTGATACCACCGACACCGCCGCCGACTACGCGCACTTGCACTTCGTCGTTGCCCAGGCCGTTGAGCGCGCCTTGCAGAGCTTCCAGGGAACCACGGACGTCGGATTTGAGGACGATGTTGAGCGTCTTCTTCTCTTCCTGACCCATGTTCTCGAAGATGTTCTCCAGCTTGCCGGCGTGAGCACGGGCCAGCTTGACTTCGCGGAACTTGCCTTGACGGAACAGAGCCACTTCACGGGCTTTCTTCTCGTCGGCCACTACGCTCATCTCGTCGCCAGCGTCCGGGGTACCGTCCAGGCCGAGGATCTCGACAGGGATGGAAGGACCGGCTTCCTTGATTGGCTTGCCGTTCTCGTCGAGCATGGCGCGCACGCGGCCATAGTTCGAACCGACCAGGACCATGTCGCCTTGGCGCAGGGTACCGTCTTGAACCAGCACGGTTGCTACCGGGCCACGACCTTTGTCGAGACGCGATTCAACCACGACACCGCGGCCAGGAGCCGAAGGAGTCGCCTTGAGTTCCAGAACTTCGGCTTGCAGCAGGACAGCTTCCAGCAGGTCGTCGACACCGGTACCCATCTTCGCGGAAACCGGAACGAACGGCGTATCACCGCCCCACTCTTCGGAAGTCACGCCGTGCACCGACAGCTCGCTGCGGATGCGGTCCAGGTCAGCGCCTGGCTTGTCGATCTTGTTCACTGCAACAACCAGTGGAACGCCAGCCGCTACTGCGTGCTGAACAGCTTCAATGGTCTGCGGCATCACGCCGTCGTCCGCTGCAACCACCAGGATCACGATGTCGGTCGCCTTGGCACCACGGGCACGCATTGCGGTAAACGCGGCGTGACCAGGGGTGTCGAGGAAGGTGACCATGCCGCGTTCGGTTTCAACGTGGTACGCACCGATGTGCTGGGTGATACCACCGGCTTCGCCAGCAGCTACCTTGGCACGACGGATGTAGTCGAGCAGCGAGGTCTTACCGTGGTCAACGTGACCCATTACGGTCACAACCGGAGCACGGGAGAACGCTTCACCTTCAAACTTCAGGGACTCGGCCAGGGAATCTTCCAAGGCGGTGTCGCTGACCAGGGTCACTTTGTGGCCCAGCTCTTCAGCAACCAGTTGGGCAGTTTCCTGATCCAGTACCTGGTTGATGGTGGCTGGGGTGCCCAGCTTGAACATGAACTTAATGATTTCAGCAGCCTTGACCGACATCTGCTGGGCGAGGTCGCCCACAGTGATGGTCTCGCCGATCTTCACTTCACGCACGACAGGGCCGGTTGGGCTCTGGAAACCGTGGGCGTTGCGTTTCTTCAGCTTGGCCTTGCCGCGACCACCACGACGGAAGCCATCGCTTTCTTCGTCGGTAGTACGTGGAGCTACGCGAGGCGCTGGCGCCTTTTCCTTGACCGACGCACGATGCGGAGCGTTTTTGCGCTCGCCATCACCGTTGCCACGACGATTGCTGTCGTCGCTGCGTGGTTTGTCAGGGCGACGTGGTTCGTCACGCTTACGGGCATCTGCAGCTGGAGCAGGTGCAGCAACCGGTGCTTGTTGCACAGGTTCGGCCACTACCGGAGCAGGGGCTGCAACCGCTTCAGTCACTGCAGGTTGCGCAGTGGCAGGCTGGCGACGCGCATCTTCTTCAGCGCGACGCTTGGCTTCTTCTTCAGCCTTCTGACGCGCTGCATTTTCTACGGCGCGGCGTTCTTCCAGTTCACGTTGGCGCTCGGCTTCGATTTCTTCCGGGCTGCGCTGTACGAAGACTTTCTTCTTACGCACTTCAACGCTGATGCTTTTGCTACCGGCAACACGCAGGGTGCTGGTGGTTTTACGCTGCAAAGTGATCTTGCGCGGTTCTTCCACTTTCGCCTTGTGGCTGCTTTTCAAGTGAGTCAGCAGCGATTGCTTCTCACTGTCGGTCACATGTTCCTCGGCGGCGGTGTGCGGCAGACCTGCCTCACGCATCTGCTGCAACAGGCGCTCTACCGGTGTTTTGACCTCATCGGCCAGTTGTTTCACCGTGACTTGCGTCATGCACTTCTCTCCTCAGGCCGCGCCTAATTACTCGAACCAGTGGGCTCGGGCGGCCATGATCAACTTGCCGGCACGATCATCGTCAATGCCGTCGATGTCGAGCAGGTCGTCAATAGACTGCTCGGCCAGGTCTTCGCGGGTAATTACGCCGCGCACCGCCAGTTCCATCGCCAAATCCTTGTCCATACCCTCAAGCGAGAGCAGGTCTTCGGCCGGATGGGCGTCTGCCAGCTTTTCCTCAGTAGCGATGGCTTTAGTCAACAAGCGATCCTTGGCCCGAGCGCGAAGCTCGTTGACGATGTCTTCGTCAAAGCCGTCGATGTTGAGCATTTCTTCCAACGGTACGTAGGCAATCTCTTCCAGGCTGGTGAAGCCTTCATCTACCAGCACCTGTGCCAGCTCTTCGTCGACTTCCAGCTCGTCGATGAAGTTGCGCAGGATGTCGCCGGTTTCTGCTTGCTGCTTAGCCTGGATGTCCGATTCGGTCATCACGTTCAGGGTCCAGCCAGTCAATTGGCTAGCCAGACGCACGTTCTGACCTCCGCGACCGATGGCCTGAGCCAGATTGTCTGCGCCAACGGCGATGTCCATTGCATGGGCATCTTCGTCAACGATAATTGCCGCGACTTCAGCCGGGGACATGGCGTTGATCACGAACTGCGCCGGGTTCTCGTCCCACAGGACGATGTCCACACGCTCGCCACCCAACTCGCCGGATACGGCCTGGACGCGCGAACCGCGCATACCAATGCACGCGCCTTGCGGGTCGATGCGTTTGTCTTTGGAACGGACGGCGATCTTGGCCCGCGAACCCGGATCACGGGAGGCGGCCATCACTTCGATCAGGCCTTCAGCGATTTCCGGCACTTCGATACGGAACAGCTCGATCAGCATTTCCGGCGCGGTACGCGACAGGATCAGCTGCGGGCCGCGGTTCTCGGTGCGGATTTCCTTGAGCAGCGCACGCAGGCGCACGCCAACCCGGAAAGTCTCGCGGGAGATGATGTCTTCACGGGCCAGCAACGCCTCGGCGTTGTTACCCAGATCGACGATCACGTTGTCGCGTGTCACTTTTTTCACGGTGCCGGAGATGATCTCGCCCAGGCGCTCGCGGTAAGCGTCGACAACCTGAGCACGCTCAGCTTCGCGAACCTTCTGCACGATCACCTGTTTGGCGGTCTGGGCAGCGATACGGCCGAATTCGATGGACTCGATCTTTTCTTCAACGACGTCGCCGACGTTGGCACCCGGATGGGTTTCAGCAACTTTGCTCGGCCAGGTTTCTACAGCCGGGTCGTCCAGATCTGCTTCTTCTACAACAGTCCAGCGACGGAAAGTCTCATAGGCACCGGTGTGGCGATTGATTTCCACACGCAGGTCAACTTCGTCTTCAAAACGCTTTTTGGTAGCAGTGGCCAGAGCCAGCTCCAGCGCTTCAAAAATCACGCTTGCCGGTACACCCTTTTCATTGGATACCGACTCAACAACCAGCAGTACTTCTTTGCTCATCGTACGCCTCGCCTTTCGCAAGCCATTGGATCCGCGGGATCCGCGTCTCAGTCAAAACTGGGAATAATGTTGGCCTTGTCGATCATATCGATCGGCAACAGGAACTCGTGGTCATCCACCTGCACCACTACGTCCTGCTCCTCCACCCCGCGGAGAAGACCCTGAAAATTACGCCGACCTTCGAAAGGCGAGCGCAGCTTGATCTTCACTTGCTCGCCGACATACTTGGCAAACTGTTCAAGAGTGAACAGTGGGCGTTCCATGCCAGGAGAGGAAACTTCAAGGGTGTATTCAACGGCGATCGGATCTTCTACATCCAGAACACCACTGATCTGACGGCTGACGATGGCGCAATCGTCCACCAACACGCCGCCTTCTTTATCGATATAAACGCGCAACATTGAGTGGCGACCCTGAGCCGAAAACTCAATACCCCAGCATTCATAGCCAAGGGCCACGACCACCGGGGCCAACAAGGCCTGCAACTGTTCTAGCTTGCTCGACACCTGAACCCCCTCGTGCATGCTTGTGCAAATAAAAAAATGGGCGAAGCGCCCATCCCGGAAACGCCGTTGAATAGCGGCGTTATAAAGTGTCCAGCTAACAAAAAGCCCCTGAAAAGGGGCTCCGCTAAAACTGGTTGCGGGGGCCGGATTTGAACCGACGACCTTCGGGTTATGAGCCCGACGAGCTACCAGACTGCTCCACCCCGCGACAAAGCTGGGGCGGAAGTATACGACCGATCCCTTTGAGGGTCAATGTAACCTTCCACCTACAAGAAAGCCCGCAACAGCGGGCTCTCCTGATAATTGGTACCGAGAAGGGGACTCGAACCCCTACACCCTATGGGCACAACCACCTCAAGGTTGCGTGTCTACCAATTCCACCACCTCGGCATAGACTGCGTTACTGCATGAAACTCTTCTTACTTCTGCTCTTGAGCTGGAGGTACGTCAGTCGCATTAGTTGCCGACTTTTGCTCTTGGAGCACCGGGACATCATCAGAAGCCGGTTGTTGCTTTGGAATCTCAAGCACTGCTGGGTTTGGCAAACCTACCTGAGTCAGCTCATGAGCTTTCTCTTTAGCAAAGTAACCTAACCCTAAGCTGGTCATGAAGAAACCGGCGGCAAGTATAGCAGTAAACTTACTAAGAAAGGTAGAGGAACCTTGGCTTCCGAACACAGTATTTGAAGCACCTGCACCGAAAGACGCGCCAGCATCCGCACCTTTACCCTGCTGCAGCAAAACCAGAGCAACTACGCCCAGCGCACCCAGCAGATGAAAAACGACTACGACTGTTTCCAGCATTTTTTCAGTTTCCCGCGGCGCGACAAATCGCACCGAACTCATCTGCATTCAGGGAAGCCCCACCAATGAGCCCCCCATCGATATCCGGCATGCCGAACAGTTCGACCGCATTGGCCGCCTTCACGCTGCCGCCGTATAGAAGCCGCACACCTCGTGCCACTTCAGAATTCTCTGCCGCCAACTGCGCGCGAATGGCTGCATGCACATCCTGCGCTTGTTGCGGCGAAGCCGTTAGCCCGGTGCCAATGGCCCAGACCGGCTCGTAAGCAATAACAGCATTGGCAAACGCACCAACACCCAACTCTTCTATGATGCTGCCCAGCTGACGCCCGACAACTTCAAGGGTCTTCCCGGCTTCGCGCTGCTCCAGGGTCTCCCCTACACACAGGACCGGCTTGAGGCCGCACGCCTGTGCTGCTGCGAATTTGCGATTAAGCGTCGCGTCACGCTCACCCATAATCAGGCGGCGTTCGGAGTGCCCAATCAACACCAGGGAACAACCTGCATCCACCAACTGACTCGGCGCAATTTCACCTGTCAGTGCACCTTGCATGGATTCCACCGCAGAGTTCTGCGCGCCGACCGAAATCGACTTACCCTTCAAGCCATCAATCACTTGATTGATATACAAGCAAGGCGGGAATACCGCGACATCAACACCGCTAGGCAAGGCCAGATGACGAAGGCCGTTAATCAGCTCAGCGACACTGGCGCGGGTACCGTGCATCTTCCAGTTACCAGCTACCATAGTGCGACGCATGCTGTACCTCGTCGGTCAAAGTGGGCGCAGATGTTACCCAACCACAACAACACTGGCAAGCCGAAATCAGGCAGAAACTTCAGCAACCAGTTTTGCCAGTTCATCAGCATAGCCGCGGACCTGAACTTCATCGTCGCCTTCGACCATGACTCGCACCAAAGGCTCAGTCCCGGACTTGCGCAGCAATACCCGCCCACGCCCCGCCATCGCCGTGGTGACACGCGCGGACGCCTCTTTGACAGCAGGATGCTCGAGAGGGTTATCGCCCCCCGAGAAGCGCACATTGACCAGGACCTGCGGACACTTGCGCAACGCCTGACGAGCTTGGGCCAAGCTCTCGCCACGCCCCCTGAGCGCCATCAGGACCTGCAGCGCCGCGATGATCGCATCGCCGGTGGTGGCGTGCCGGAAGCACACAATGTGCCCGGAGTTCTCACCGCCGACCTGCCAATTACGCTCAAGCAGCTCAGCAATGACATAGCGGTCGCCGACATTCGCACGAACAAAAGGAATACCCAGGTCAGCCAGGGCCAGCTCCAACCCCAGATTGCTCATAAGCGTACCGACCACACCGCCGCGCAATTTGTCACGCTCATGCAGGTCACGCGCAATGATAAACAGCAACTCATCGCCATCCACCACCGCACCAGTGTGATCAACCATCAACACCCGATCGCCATCACCATCAAAGGCGATACCCAGATCGGCATGCTCAGCCAGCACCGCCGCCTGCAACGACTCCATATGGGTCGAGCCGCAGTTCTCATTGATGTTCAAGCCGTTGGGCTGAGCGGAAAGCACAGTGACCTGAGCCCCCAACTCGCGGAAAACGCTCGGAGCAACTTTATAAGTTGCGCCGTGAGCACAATCCAGCACCACCTTGAGACCAGCGAAACTCGTACTGGAAGGCACGCTGCTTTTGCAAAATTCGATGTAACGCCCCGACGCATCATTGATCCGAGAGACCTTGCCCAGCTTGCTCGACTCCACCACCGTCATCGGCGCGTCCAGCAACTCCTCAATCATCAACTCCACGTCGTCCGGGAGCTTGGTGCCCTCACCAGAAAAAAACTTGATGCCGTTGTCGTCGTGTGGATTGTGCGAAGCACTGATCACGATTCCCGCTTCGGCATGGAAGGTTCGCGTGAGATAGGCGATGGCAGGAGTGGGCATAGGCCCCAACAGCATCACATCGGCACCTGCCGCAGACAACCCAGCCTCCAATGCCGATTCAAACATGTAACCAGAAATTCGCGTGTCCTTGCCCACCAGCACACGGCAGATTCCTTTACTGCGAAAGGCCATGCCCGTTGCCCAGCCGAGCTTGAGCATGAAGTCAGGAGTAATCGGGTATACACCCACGCGCCCACGAATACCGTCGGTGCCAAAGTATTTTTTAGTCATAAGTACTCCATCATTCTTATTCGGCTGTTTCCACTGCCGCAATCATTCGCACCACATCGACCGTTTCGGCCACGTCGTGGACACGCAATATTTTCGCACCTTTGGTCATGGCTAATGCAGCAAGGGCAAGACCGCCATACAAACGCTCACCAACCGGGCGATTCAGGGCGTGACCTATCATGCTCTTGCGGGACACGCCCACCAACAGCGGCCGCCCAAAGGCATGCAAAGCCTCCATGTGCTTGAAGAGACTCAGGTTGTGCTGCAGGGTTTTGGCAAAGCCAAAACCCGGGTCAAGAATGATTCGCTCAGCCTCGATACCCACCGCCGCGCATTGAGCCATACGCTCAGCCAGGAAATCCCCAACCTCAGTCGTGACGTTCAGGTAATGCGGATTATCCTGCATATCCCCCGGCTCACCGAGCATATGCATCAAACACACCGGCAAACCAGTGGCTGCAGCGGCATCCAAGGCGCCATCGCGCTGCAAGGAGCGCACGTCATTGATCAGCCCCGCCCCAAGTCGCGCCGTCTCGCGCATAACAGCAGGCGTAGAGGTATCAACCGAGATAATCACGTCCAGCTCACGGTGAATGAGCTCGACAATGGGAGCCACTCGTTCCAACTCCTCCAGCGGGGAAACCGCACGAGCACCAGGCCGAGTGGACTCACCGCCGACATCGATCAGCGTGGCGCCAGCCGCGACCATCGCCTCGGCATGTCGTAAGGCAGCATCAAGCTGACTGAAGCGGCCACCATCAGAGAAGGAATCAGGAGTGACATTGAGGATGCCCATGACATGCGTCCGGGCCAAATCAAGAACCCGGTTGCCGCAAGGCAACCGGGTAAGGGACGAAACAGAAGTCATTTAAAACCTTAGTGGTCGGCAGCAGGGCCGCCGATAGGGGTTTCAGGACGCTCATTCTGTACTACCGGAGGTGTAGTACCCGAACCGCCCTCCCAATCACGAGGTTCACGCGGCGGACGCCCAGCCATGATGTCGTCAATTTGCTCGGCATCGATGGTTTCATACTTCATCAAGGCATCGGCCATGGCATCCAGCTTGTCACGGTTGTCCGTGAGGATCTGCTTGGCGGTGCCATAGCACTGGTCGATGATGCTGCGCACTTCAGAGTCGATCAACTTGGCCGTTTCAGCGGACAGGCTCGCCTGCTGACTGCCAGCGCTACGACCGAGGAACACTTCACCCTCTTCTTCCGCATACATCAAAGGACCGAGCTTCTCGGACAAGCCCCATTTGGTCACCATGTTCCGAGCGATCTGGCTGGCACGCATGATGTCGTTGGATGCGCCAGTGGTCACACCATCAAAGCCCAAGGTCATTTCTTCAGCGATACGACCGCCGTACAAGGAACAGATCTGACTGATCAGCGCTCGCTTGGACAGGCTGTAGCGATCCTCTTCGGGAAGGAACATGGTGACACCCAAAGCACGACCACGCGGAATGATCGAGACCTTGTAGACCGGATCATGCTCAGGCACGACGCGTCCGACAATGGCGTGACCGGCTTCGTGATAAGCCGTGTTCTGCTTCTCTTTTTCCGACATGACCATGGATTTGCGCTCGGCGCCCATCATGATCTTGTCTTTGGCCAGTTCGAACTCTTTCATTTCGACAATGCGCTTGCCGGCACGTGCAGCGAACAAGGAAGCCTCGTTTACCAGGTTGGCCAGGTCAGCACCGGAGAAGCCCGGAGTACCACGCGCAATCACTGCAGGAGCAACGTCGTCGCCCATTGGCACTTTGCGCATGTGAACCTTGAGGATCTGCTCACGACCACGGATGTCCGGCAAACCAACCACAACCTGACGGTCGAAGCGACCTGGACGCAACAGCGCCGGGTCCAGTACGTCAGGACGGTTGGTTGCAGCGATGACAATGATGCCATCGTTCATTTCAAAACCATCCATCTCAACCAGCAACTGGTTAAGTGTCTGCTCGCGCTCGTCATGACCACCGCCCATACCGGCACCACGATGGCGACCAACGGCGTCAATTTCGTCGATGAAGATAATGCAAGGCGCGTGCTTTTTGGCCTGCTCAAACATGTCGCGAACACGGCTTGCGCCCACACCCACGAACATCTCGACAAAGTCCGAACCGGAGATGGTGAAGAACGGGACCTTGGCTTCGCCAGCAATGGCCTTGGCCAGCAAGGTCTTACCGGTACCCGGAGGACCGACCATCAGCACACCGCGCGGGATACGGCCGCCCAAGCGCTGGAACTTGCCCGGGTCACGCAGGAATTCAACCAACTCGCCGACTTCTTCCTTGGCTTCGTCACAACCTGCAACGTCCGCCAGGGTCGTTTTCACTTGATCTTCCGACAGCAGGCGAGCCTTGCTCTTGCCGAAGCTCATTGGGCCGCCTTTACCGCCAGCGCCCCCCTGCATCTGCCGCATGAAGAACATGAAGACGGCGATGATGACTAGGATCGGGAAGCTTGCGACCAGGAGCTGAGTCCAGATGCTTTGCTGTTCAGGCTGCTTGCCTTCGACGACTACGTGGTTATCCACCAGATCGCCGATCAGGCCATTGTCCTGAATCGCAGGACGAATGGTCTTGAAGCTGTCACCGTCGTTGCGCTTGCCGGTAATCACATAACCATCGACAGCTACACGCTCGACCTTGCCATCCTTAACTTGCTGGATGAAGTCGGAATAGTTGAGGGTCTGCGGCTCGTTAGGGCTGGAGAAGTTGTTCATCACCGTCACCAGGACAGCCGCGATGATCAACCAAAGGATCAGATTCTTTGCCATGTCGTTCAATTAACTACCCTCTGAAGCAAGCTCCGCTACTGGCGCGCGCTTCGCATGATATTCACCGGCCTAACTTACTACATTACCTACAGCTCTGGCAGGCGCTGTCTGTAACCCTATGTGAAACGGAGACTACACAATATTCGCTTGATCTCACCGGGCGAAATACGAATTTACTATCGCCCTGGTCAAAAACTGCCTTTATTCGCTGCGCCCACGAAAGCCGCGACCCAACAGGTACTGCTCACGAGAACGGTCGCGCGACGAGGTTGGCTTGCGCATCTGTACCTTGTCGAACATCTGCCGCACGCTCTTGTGGTACTCATCAAAGCCTTCACCCTGGAAGATTTTGATCAAGAAGTCGCCACCCGGACGCAATACACGGCCTGCGAGGTCGAGTGCCAACTCACACAAGAACATCGACCGCGGCATATCAACTGCCGCTAACCCACTCATATTGGGGGCCATATCGGAAATCACAAGGTCAACCTCGGAATTTCCCACGGCTTCGAGGATTTTTGCCAGGACGGCATCCTCGGTGAAGTCACCCTGAATGAAGGTCACATCCGGGATGCTGTCCATTTCCAGGATATCGGAGGCGATCAAACGCCCCTGCCCACCAATCAGACGACTGGTGACCTGCGACCAGCCACCCGGCGCGGCGCCCAGGTCGACCACGCTCATTCCAGGACGGATAAGGCGGTCCTTTTCCTGGATCTCCAGCAATTTGTAGCTGGCACGGGAACGATACCCATCTTTTTGCGCCATTTTGACGAATGGGTCGTTGAAGTGCTCTTTCAGCCAGTTAAGGCTTGTCTTGGAACGGGCCACGGGCCACCTCAAAAATAAAACGGGTCGTGATTAACTGGGCGGTCCCGGACTCGCTCGGGTAAACTGGCCGCCGCTTTTTACAAGATCAGACGCAGGGGTCAGATTATGCCGCTCACTCAAGAGCAGAAGAAACAGTACAAATCCATTGGCCACCATCTGAAACCAGTATTGACTGTGGCTGACAACGGTTTGACCGAAGGTGTGCTAACCGAACTTGAACGCGCTTTGAGCGATCATGAGCTGATCAAAATCAAGCTCAACATCCTCGATCGCGAATCCCGCCTGGCAGCCATTGCTGAACTGTGCAAGGCCGGCAAAGCGGATTTGGTGCAAGTCATCGGTAAAATGGCGTTGATCTACCGCAAGAACGCCAAGGTAAACAAGCAATTGTCGAACGTGCATCGTTTCAACTGACGTCGACAAGGGTCAAGGGTGTGCTTCGCGCACCCTGCCACTCCACCCCGGAACAGGCTGCAGCACAAGCAGCAAGCCGGAAAACCCCAGAACAAGATAGCTGAACAACTGCCATTGCTGCGCTCCTGGCCATGCCAGACGTATCACCAGATACATCGCACACGCGTAAAGCGCCATCATCAGCAGTTGCCCTCGCACATCCCGCCACAAGCTTGCCAATCCCTCAGACTTAAGCACACCAGCGCCTGTAGAAACAGACACGCTGCTGCAAATCCAACCAGCAATGCACTGAGCAACGAAGTGATTTCTTCGACCAGCAGCGGCGCCAAGCCAATTTGCCTCAGCACCGGCAGCAGACCGATATGCAACAGCCACAGGCCGCCAACCCACAACATCTGAGTCAACTGCCAAAGCATGGCGCCCGCATAGAGCGGGCGCCTTCTTTCAGATGTGACGGACTTCGACAATCTCGTACTCGATAACGCCACCAGGCGTTTTGACGGACACCACGTCACCCTCTTCCTTGGCAATCAAGGCGCGAGCGATCGGCGAGCCGACGGATATCTTGCCGAGCTTGATGTCCGCCTCGTCCTCACCAACGATCTGGTAAGTCACGCTTTCATCGGTTTCGACGTTGGCAATCTCGACAGTGGTGCCGAAGATCACTTTGCCAGTGTGCGGAATGCTCGTGACATCGATGACCACCGCATTTTGCATGCGCCCTTCGATATCACGGATCCGCGCTTCAACCATGCCCTGCTGTTCGCGGGCAGCATGGTATTCAGCGTTTTCTTTCAAGTCACCCAACTCGCGGGCCGTACCGATGTCCTGGCTAAGCTTCGGACGCACGACCTTGGTCAGGTGAGCATGCTCTTCTTCCAGGGCGCGCGCGCCCTGGACGGTCATTGGGTATTTGGTCATGCCTTCAATCCTGCGTGTAGATCCTGCAAGCGGCGCACGGTTTTTTCAGGACCGAACTTAAGCGCTTCACAGATAGCTTCGCCAGCAGCAATGGTGGTGGTGCAGTAGATCTTGTGCTGCAAGGCGTTACGACGAATGGAATAGGAGTCAGCAATCGACTGACGACCTTCAGTAGTGTTGATGATCAGGGTGACTTCGTCATTCTTGATCATGTCGACCACGTGCGGACGTCCTTCAGTCACCTTGTTCACACGACGTACTTTCAGGCCTGCGGCTTCGATCAGCTTGGCAGTGCCCGCGGTGGCGACCACTTCGAAGCCCAAGTTGATCAGATCACGGGCCACGCCTGCAACCAGCGGCTTGTCATCGTCACGCACGCTGATAAAGGCGGTACCGCCGGTCGGCAGCACTTCGCTGGCGCCCATTTGAGCCTTGGCAAAAGCCTCACCAAAGGTATCGCCCACACCCATGACTTCACCGGTGGACTTCATCTCTGGGCCGAGGATCGGGTCCACACCCGGGAATTTGGCAAACGGGAACACCGCCTCTTTCACGCTGTAGAAGTTCGGAATGATTTCCTTGGTGAAACCCAGCTCTTTCAGGGTTTTACCGGCCATGACGCGAGCTGCGATCATCGCCAGGGAAACACCGATGCACTTGGACACGAACGGCACGGTACGGGAAGCGCGTGGGTTGACTTCGATGACGTAGATGTCTTCGCCTTGCAGCGCCAACTGTACGTTCATCAGGCCGACCACACCCAGTTCCAGGGCCATTTTCTTGACCTGCTCGCGCATCTCGTCCTGGATGTGCGCTGGCAGCGAGTAAGGCGGCAGCGAGCAAGCGGAGTCACCGGAGTGCACGCCGGCCTGCTCAATGTGCTGCATGATTGCGCCGATCACCACGTCGGTACCGTCGCAGACCGCATCCACGTCCATTTCAATGGCGCAGTTGAGGAAGTGGTCCAGCAGCACCGGGCTGTCGTTGGACACTTGCACAGCTTCACGCAGGTAGCGTTTGAGCTCTTCTTCTTCGTAGACGATTTCCATCGCCCGACCGCCCAACACATAAGAAGGACGCACCACCAGCGGGTAACCGATCTTGGCGGCAGCACGAATCGCTTCGTCTTCGCTGCGCACGGTGGCGTTTGGCGGCTGACGCAGGTTCAGGCGCTCAACCATTTGCTGGAAGCGCTCACGGTCTTCTGCACGGTCGATAGCGTCTGGGCTGGTGCCGATGATTGGCACGCCGGCCGCTTCCAGGGCACGAGCCAGTTTCAGAGGCGTCTGGCCGCCGTACTGGACGATCACGCCTTTTGGCTTCTCGACACGAACGATTTCCAAGACGTCTTCCAGGGTCACTGGTTCGAAGTACAGGCGGTCGGAGGTGTCGTAGTCGGTGGAGACGGTTTCAGGGTTGCAGTTGACCATGATGGTCTCGTAACCGTCATCACGCAGTGCCAGCGCCGCGTGCACACAGCAGTAGTCGAACTCGATGCCCTGGCCGATACGGTTAGGACCGCCGCCCAGGATCATGATCTTGTCGCGAGTCGACGGTGCTGCTTCGCACTCTTCTTCGTACGTGGAGTACAGGTACGCGGTGTCGGTGGCGAACTCGGCAGCGCAGGTGTCGACGCGCTTGTAGACTGGGAACACTTCGAGCTTGTGACGATGGGTACGCAGATTTTTCTCGGTCACACCCAGCAGCTTGGCCAGGCGCTGATCAGAGAAGCCTTTGCGCTTGAGGCGGAACATCAGGTCACGGTCGATCGCCGACAGGCCGAGAGTCTTGACCTTCTCTTCTTCTTTGATCAGGTCTTCGATCTGCACCAGGAACCAAGGGTCGATCATGTTCATGCCGAAGATCTGCTCAACGGTCATGCCGGCACGGAAGGCATCAGCCACGTACCAGATACGCTCGGCGCCCGGCACGGTCAGCTCGCGCTTGAGCACGCTCATGCTTTCCGGGTTGCTCAGGTCCAGCTTCGGATCGAGACCGCAGACACCCACTTCCAGGCCGCGCAGGGCTTTCTGCAGGGACTCCTGGAAAGTCCGGCCGATGGCCATGACTTCACCCACCGACTTCATCTGAGTGGTCAGGCGAGCGTCAGCTTTGGCGAATTTCTCGAAGGCGAAGCGTGGCAGCTTGGTGACAACGTAGTCGATGGACGGCTCGAAGGACGCTGGGGTCTTGCCGCCAGTGATGTCGTTCGACAGCTCATCCAGGGTGTAACCCACAGCCAGTTTGGCGGCGACCTTGGCGATCGGGAAACCGGTGGCTTTCGAGGCCAGTGCCGAGGAACGAGACACCCGTGGGTTCATCTCGATCACAACCATACGACCCGTGTTCGGGCAGATGCCGAACTGCACGTTGGAACCACCAGTCTCAACGCCGATCTCGCGCAGTACCGCCAGGGAGGCGTTACGCAGGATCTGGTACTCCTTGTCAGTCAGGGTCTGTGCCGGAGCCACGGTGATGGAGTCACCGGTGTGCACGCCCATCGGGTCGAAGTTCTCGATGGAGCAAACGATGATGCAGTTGTCCTTTTTGTCGCGGACCACTTCCATCTCGTACTCTTTCCAGCCGATCAGGGATTCGTCGATCAGCAGTTCCTTGGTCGGCGACAGGTCCAGACCACGGGCGCAGATTTCTTCGAACTCTTCACGATTGTAAGCAATGCCGCCACCCGTGCCGCCCATGGTGAAGGACGGACGGATGATGCACGGGAAGCCGAGCTTCTCGAGAACCGCGTTGGCCTCTTCCATGCTGTGGGCAATGCCGGAACGCGGGCAGGCCAGGCCGATGGACTTCATGGCCTTGTCGAAACGCGAGCGGTCTTCGGCTTTATCGATGGTGTCGGCATTGGCGCCGATCATTTCTACGCCGAACTTCTCAAGAACGCCTTCACGCTCCAGGTCCAGGGCGCAGTTCAGGGCAGTCTGGCCACCCATGGTCGGCAGCAGCGCATCCGGGCGCTCTTTCTCGATGATCTTGGCAACGGTCTGCCACTTGATCGGCTCGATGTAGGTGGCGTCGGCCATGGCCGGGTCGGTCATGATGGTCGCCGGGTTGGAGTTCACCAGGATGACCCGGTAACCCTCTTCGCGCAGGGCCTTGCAAGCCTGGGCGCCGGAGTAGTCGAATTCGCAGGCCTGGCCGATCACGATCGGGCCAGCGCCGAGAATCAGGATGCTTTTAATGTCTGTACGTTTTGGCATGGGTTGTCACTCAAATCCGCAGGTCAGTCGGCAAGCCGTCTTGATCAAATCTCTGAAGCGCTGAAGGGGCCACCGGTGTCGGGGCCGCCTTCAGGGGCGAGCAATCAGCGTCGCTTGGCCATCTCGTTGATGAAGCGATCGAACAGCGGCGCCACATCGTTCGGGCCCGGGCTGGCTTCAGGGTGACCCTGGAAGCTGAACGCGCTCTTGTCGGTACGCTCGATGCCTTGCAGGGTGCCGTCGAACAGCGATTTGTGAATCGCGCGGACATTGCCTGGCAGCGTGGCTTCATCCACCGCAAAACCGTGGTTCTGGCTGGTGATCATGACCACACCCGTGTCCAGGTCCTGGACTGGGTGGTTGGCACCGTGGTGGCCGTGGCCCATTTTCACGGTCTTGGCACCGGACGCCAGCGCCAGCAATTGGTGACCCAGGCAAATACCAAACACCGGAATCTCGGTTTCCAGCACTTCCTTGATCGCCTTGATCGCGTAGTCACAAGGCTCCGGGTCACCAGGGCCGTTGGACAGGAACACACCATCAGGATTGAGCGCCAAGACATCGCTCGCCGGCGTCTGGGCAGGCACCACGGTGACGCGGCAGCCGCGCTCGACCAGCATGCGCAGGATGTTCAGCTTGACGCCGTAGTCGAACGCAACGACGTGATAAGGCAACTCGGAAGCGTCGATGGTGGCGTGGCTGTCGGTCTTCAGATCCCAGACAGTGGAGCGCCACTCGTAGGATTCCTTGGTACTGACGACTTTCGCCAGGTCCATGCCTTTGAGGCCGGGGAAGCCGCGAGCAGCAGCAATTGCCGCTTCTTCGGAGATGTTGTCACCGGCCATGATGCAGCCGTTCTGAGCGCCTTTCTCACGCAGGATGCGTGTCAGGCGACGGGTGTCGATACCGGCGATAGCCACCACATTGTTGGCTTTCAGGTAGTCGGACAGCGACAGGGTGTTGCGCCAGTTGCTAGCAACCAAGGGCAGGTCGCGAATGACCAGGCCGGCCGACCAGACGCGATCGGACTCGGCATCTTCCGGCGTGGTGCCGGTGTTGCCGATGTGCGGGTACGTCAGGGTAACGATTTGTTGGGCGTAGGAAGGATCGGTAAGGATTTCCTGATAGCCGGTCATTGCGGTGTTGAACACCACCTCACCAACGGTTTGACCGTCGGCTCCAATGGCTTCGCCGCGAAAAATGCTGCCATCAGCAAGGGCGAGTATGGCTGGCTTAGTCAAGAAGACCTCCCGTAAATAAAGCCTGAAAGGGCGATCGCAGGTTGCAAAAAAGCGGAATGACGTATAGACACGTCACCCCGCTTCTTCGTCGAATTATCTGCGCGCTTTTAGTGGACACACTAAAGCTGTAGCTTACAGAAAAAGGGTATTTTGGTCCACCGCTAAAGAGCCTTAAAGGCAGAGGAATGCGACAGAACATCGCTTAGCGGGATAAAACAGGGCCCGCGCATGCGGTCGAGCCCTGTTATAGATGCATCTCAACGCAGATCAAGCACATCCTGCATGTCATAAAGACCTGCGGCACGCCCATCCAGCCACAAAGCAGCACGCACCGCCCCCTTGGCGAAGGTCATGCGACTGGACGCTTTGTGAGTGATCTCAAGGCGCTCGCCCTCAGAGGCAAACAGCACCGTGTGATCACCCACCACGTCACCGCCACGCACAGTGGCGAAGCCGATGGTTTCTCGCTCGCGCGCACCGGTGTGGCCTTCGCGACCATACACCGCTACTTTCTGCAGATCCCGCCCCAGCGCATTGGCAATGACTTCACCCATGCGCAAGGCCGTGCCCGAAGGCGCATCGATCTTGTGCCGGTGATGGGCTTCGATGATCTCGACATCCGCATCATCACCCAGCACGCGGGCAGCCATATCCAACAGCTTAAGCGACAAGTTGACGCCTACGCTGAAGTTGGCGGCGAACACGATTGGAATATCTTTACCCGCCTCAACCAGCAGTTGCTTTTCCTTCGCGTTCAGCCCGGTGGTACCGATCACCATCGCCTTGCCCGCCTTGCGGCAAAACGCCAGGTTCTTCAGCATCACTTCCGGAAGCGTGAAGTCGATCAGGACATCGAACTCATCGGCGACCTTCTCCAGACCATCAGACATCGACACGCCGATGCGCCCCAGGGACGCCAGCTCGCCCGCATCCGCCCCCACCAGCGAGCTGCCAGGCCGCACAATAGCAGCCGTCAGCCCGGAAAGCGGTGAGCGCTGCTGCACAGCCTCGACCAACGTCCTGCCCATGCGCCCGGCAGCCCCCATCACAGCAATACGTCGCATATGCACTCCTTACAGATCGCCGAAGAAGCGCTTCACGCCTTCGAACCAGCCCGTCGTCTTCGGCGAGTGGGTGTTGTCATCCGCCAGGGAGCTGCGGAATTCTTCCAGCAACTCACGCTGACGGCGCCCCAGATTAACCGGAGTCTCCACTGCAACGCGGCACATCAAGTCGCCAGCGCCGCCACCCCGAACCGGAGCAACGCCCTTGCCGCGAACCCGGAATTGCTTGCCGGTTTGAGTACCCTCGGGAATCTTCAGCTTGACCCGACCATCCAGGGTCGGAATCTCCAGCTCGCCACCCAGCGCCGCATCGACAAAGCTGATCGGCACTTCACAGAACAGATGCTTGCCGTCGCGCTGGAAGATCGAGTGCTCGCGCACATTGATCACCACGTACAGGTCACCAGTCGGCCCACCCTGCGTGCCCGCCTCACCTTCGCCCGACAGACGAATACGGTCGCCGGTATCGACACCTGCCGGCACTTTCACCGACAGGGTCTTGTACTCTTCGACACGCCCTTCGCCGTGGCACGAATCGCACGGATCGGAAATGATCTTGCCCTGGCCATGGCAGCGCGGGCAGGTCTGCTGCACCGAGAAGAAGCCCTGCTGCATGCGCACCTGACCAATACCGCCACAGGTCGGGCAAGTAATCGGCGAGGAACCTTTCTTGGCCCCGGAGCCGTCGCACGGCTTGCAGTTGACCAGCGTGGGAACACGGATATTCACGGAGGTACCGCGCACCGCCTCTTCAAGATCCAGCTCCAGGGTGTAACGCAAGTCGCTGCCGCGCTGCGCACCGCCACGGGAACCGCCGCGACCACCGCCAAAGAAATCACTGAAGACATCACCAAAGATGTCTGAGAAGTTCTGACCACCGAAACCAGCACCGCCACCGCCCATGCTTGGGTCAATGCCGGCATGCCCGTATTGGTCGTAAGCCGCACGCTTGCTCGAGTCAGACAGTACTTCGTAGGCCTCGTTGGCCTCTTTGAACATCTCTTCCGACGCTTTGTCGTCAGGATTACGGTCCGGGTGGTGCTTCATCGCCAAGCGACGGTAAGCCTTCTTCAGCTCCGCCTCACTGGAGCCACGCTCCACACCCAACACTTCGTAATAGTCACGCTTTGCCATAAGTCTTCGCACTCTTGAGGACGCTCGACAAGCCTCTCCTGAGCCCCATCAAACTCGCTGAGCCCCTATACAGGCCCGGACCCAACTCACGTCAATTCAACGATCCTGGTCTTGGATAGACGGCCAACGCATTGACCGACAACTGCGGTAATAGCAGCCGAAAAGCAGGAGCATTTTCGACCCTACCGCCAGCGCCCGAAACGGGTCGCGCGCCGCTAAAAATTTCACTAACTCCAGACACGCCAACGCGGGAGCAAGCTCCCGCGCGGCGACATCCTACCAGTCACCGCCCGAAGGCGGTCAACCGGCCGACCAACAAGCGAATTACTTGTGGTCTTTGACTTCTTCAAACTCAGCGTCAACCACGTCATCAGCTTTTTCAGCGGACTCAGCGTGCGGTGCAGCGCCTTCAGCAGGCTGAGCCTGTTCGGCGTACATCTTCTGAGCAACTGGAGCCGAGACTTTCGACAGCTCTTCAACCTTGGCTTCAATGGCCGCCTTGTCGTCGCCTTTAACAGCGGCTTCGAGGGCAACCACAGCCGCTTCGATTGCAGTTTTTTCTTCAGCGGTCACTTTGTCGCCCGCATCAGCGATCATTTTGCGAGTCGAGTGAACCAGGGCATCGCCTTGGTTACGCGCGCTGGCCAGCTCTTCGAACTTGCGATCTTCGTCGGCGTTGGTTTCAGCATCGCGAATCATCTGCTGAATTTCTTCCTCGGACAGACCGGAGTTGGCCTTGATCACGATCGACTGAGTCTTGCCAGTGGCCTTGTCTTTGGCGCCTACGTGCAGAATGCCGTTGGCGTCGATGTCGAAGGTCACTTCGATTTGTGGCACACCGCGTGGAGCTGGCGGAATCTCAGCCAGGTCGAACTTGCCCAGGGACTTGTTCTGGCCTGCTTGCTTACGCTCGCCTTGCAGCACGTGAATGGTCACAGCGCCTTGGTTGTCGTCAGCGGTCGAGAACACTTGGGATTTCTTGGTAGGAATCGTGGTGTTTTTCTCGATCAGCGCCGTCATCACGCCGCCCATGGTTTCGATACCCAGGGTCAGTGGGCTGACGTCGAGCAGCAGAACGTCCTTCACGTCACCCGCCAATACCGCACCCTGGATAGCAGCACCCATGGCAACCGCTTCGTCTGGGTTGACGTCTTTACGGGCTTCTTTACCGAAGAAGTCAGTAACGGCTTTTTGCACCAGCGGCATACGGGTCTGGCCACCGACCAGGATCACGTCGTTGATTGCGCCAACATCGATACCCGAGTCTTTCAAAGCGATGCGGCAAGGCTCGATGGTGCGCTGAACCAGATCTTCAACCAGTGCTTCCAACTTGGCGCGAGAGATCTTCACGTTCAAGTGCTTAGGACCGGTAGCGTCTGCAGTGATGTACGGCAGGTTAACGTCGGTCTGCAGGCTGGAAGACAGCTCGATCTTGGCTTTTTCAGCCGCTTCTTTCAGACGCTGCATGGCCAGCGGGTCACCCTTGAGGTTCATGCCGCTTTCTTTCTTGAATTCGTCGACGAGGTAGTCGATCAGACGAATGTCGAAGTCCTCACCACCCAGGAAGGTGTCGCCGTTGGTGGCCAACACTTCGAACTGGTGCTCACCGTCAACTTCAGCGATCTCGATCACGGAAACGTCGAAGGTACCGCCACCCAGGTCATAAACGATCACAGTGTGATCGCCCTTGGCCTTGTCCATACCGTAAGCCAGAGCGGCTGCGGTAGGTTCGTTGATGATGCGTTTTACATCCAGGCCAGCAATACGGCCGGCGTCTTTGGTCGCCTGGCGCTGGCTGTCGTTGAAGTAGGCCGGAACGGTGATCACCGCTTCGGTCACTGGCTCGCCGAGGTAATCTTCAGCGGTCTTCTTCATCTTCTTCAAGATTTCAGCCGAGATCTGTGGCGGCGACATTTTCTGGCCGTTCACTTCAACCCAGGCGTCAGCGTTGTCAGCCTTGACGATCTTGTAAGGGACCATCTGGATGTCTTTCTGTACGACTTCTTCTTCGAAGCGACGACCGATCAGACGCTTCACCGCATACAGGGTGTTGTGCGGATTGGTCACAGCCTGGCGCTTGGCCGACTGGCCAACCAGGATTTCACCGTCGTTGGCGTAGGCGATGATCGACGGAGTGGTCCGTGCGCCTTCGGCGTTTTCAATAACTTTTACATTGCCGTTTTCAAGAATGGAAACGCACGAGTTGGTGGTCCCCAAGTCGATACCGATAATCTTGCCCATGTTAACTCTCCCGAAACTTTGGATTTGGTTGCCGCAGCAGTGATGGCTAACTGCGGTAGTACTTAAACGCTTGACTTCTAAATGGGGGCTTTACAGCCGTTTTCAAGCCTTCTCGTCAATCGAAGGCGAAATCGGTGCAGGCGCCTTGCTGACCACGACCATGGCCGGGCGCAGCAGGCGTCCATTGAGCTGGTAGCCCTTCTGGAATACTTTCAGAACGCTGTTCGGCTCGACATCGGCGCTCTCTTGCATGGCCATTGCCTGGTGCTGCTCAGCATTGAAAGGCTCGCCGTGCGGATCGATGGCTTCCAACTGATAACGCTTGAGGGTGTCGTGAAACATCTTCAGGGTCAGCTCAATGCCTTCACGCATCGGGCGAATGCTTTCGTCATCCGGGTTGGACAACTCCAGGCCACGCTCAAGGCTGTCGATGACCGGCAGCAGGTCACCAGCAAAACGCTCCAGAGCGAATTTGTGGGCCTTTTCCACGTCTTGCTCAGCGCGACGGCGGACGTTCTGCAGATCAGCCGCAACACGCAAAGCCTGATCCTGGGCGCCTACCAATTGCTCTTCGAGCACTTGTACACGAGCCACCAGGTCTTCACCCGAAGCCTCGGGAGCCTGATTGGCGTCTAGATTTTGCGTATCCAGAGTCTGTTCGTCAGCCATGAAATTCTCCTTTCAATATCGTCCGCGAGCTTGGCTCACGCTTCTGCCCAGCTATATGGGGCCGCTTTTTCAGGGTTCAAGCCCGACAACGCCACAAAAATCATCGCAGCGCCCGGAACGCCCCATCCCCAGACATTCCCAGGCGAGCTAAAAAGCAGCGCCATGCAAGCAAATCGAGCTAAGGGAAAGCATTGTCAGCCCGAAACAAAACACTGTATAAATAACCAGACATCTTGTTTGGGAGCAGCCCTATGCTGGTGCACCTGTCGGTACATAACTACGCCATCGTCGAACACCTGGATCTGGAACTGGATCGAGGGATGAGCGTCATCACAGGCGAAACCGGCGCCGGCAAGTCGATCATGCTCGACGCGCTCGGGCTAACCCTGGGGGACCGCGCAGACAGCGGCGTGGTACGCCCCGGCGCAGACAAAGCCGACATCCTGGCCACGTTCGATCTGGACGATATCCCTGAAGCCCGGGCCTGGCTGGCCGAGCGCGACCTGGACAACGAAAGCCCCTGCATACTGCGGCGCGTTATCACCGCAGAAGGCCGTTCCCGTGGCTATATCAACGGTTCGCCCTGCCCCCTTGGCGACCTCAAGGCCCTCGGCGAACTGCTGATTGATATCCACAGCCAGCATGAACACCAGTCCCTGCTGAAAACAGATACCCATCGCCGCCTGCTCGATGAATACGCAGGTGCCACCGACCTGGCGCGCCAAGTGCAATTGGCGGCCCAACGCTGGCGCCAGACTCGCCAGGAACTGGAACGCCTATCCAACTCCGGCGATGAGCAGCGCGCGCGCCACCAACTGCTCAGCTATCAACTGGAAGAACTCGACAACCTTGGCCTGGGCGAAAACGAACTCGACCAGTTGGAACAGGAACACAAGAACCTGACCAATGCCGAGACCTTGCTGGGTATCTGCCGCCAAGTCGTCGAACAGTGCAGCGAAAGCGACTCGGGCAACGTGCTCAATGCCCTGACCGTCAGTCTCAATCGCTTGTCGAGCGCCGGCAACTCATCGGGCGCCCTGGGCGAAGCCACCAATTTATTGGCCAGCGCGCAAATTCAAGTGGAAGAAGCCGTCGGCGAGCTGAACCGGTTTCTCGATCACTTCGACGCCGACCCTGCCCGCCTGCAGCAGTTGGAAGAACGCCTGGATGCCATCTATACCTTGGCCCGCAAACACCGGATCCAGCCCACCGAACTGGCGGCGATGCAGCAGACGTTGCTCGATGAAATCGAGACCCTGGACGCCAACGATGAGTCCATCGAACGCCTGGCGGACGAACTTCAATCATTCGCTCGGCATTACCAGGAAAAAGCCCTTGAGCTAAGCCAACTACGTCAGCAGGCCGCCACCGGCCTGGCGAGCGCCGTCGAACTGGAGATCCAGCGGCTGGGCATGCCGGGCGGGCGCTTCACCATTGAACTGCGGCCCAACACCAGCACCGAATTGCTACCCAACGGCCTGGAAACTGTGGAACTGCTGGTCAGCGCCAACCCCGGCCAACCGCTCAAGGCTTTGGCCAAAGTCGCGTCTGGCGGCGAGCTGTCGCGGATCAGCCTGGCGATTCAAGTCATCACCGCACAAACCTCACGTACACCAACCCTGGTCTTCGACGAAGTGGACGTCGGCATTGGTGGCCCGACAGCCGAGATCGTCGGCCAACTACTACGCCGCCTGGGCGAGCGGGGCCAGGTACTGACCGTGACGCACTTGCCACAAGTGGCGGCCCAAGGGCACCAGCATCTGTTCGTGCACAAAGTCCGCGGGCACAACGCGACTCATACCGCCGTTTCGAAACTGGGCAAGACCGAACGGGTAGAGGAAGTGGCACGCATGCTGGGCGGGATCGACCTGACCAAGGAGTCCCTGGCCCACGCGAAGAAGATGGTGGTAACGGCCAAGGTCTAACCATCGAGGTTTAGCCATATAATAGAAAGCACGAAGGCGACCCTAGGGTCGCCTTCGATCGTTTCGCGGCGAAAAATACCGCGCGACATGCTTACTTTTTCGTGCGGACGTACAGCACCAAATTGTGATCCACCAATTCGAAACCGTGCTTCTCGACAATGGCCTTTTGAAGCTTTTCGATCTCTTCGTCGAAGAACTCGATCACTTCACCGGACTCCACGTTGACCATATGGTCGTGGTGACCGCCGTCAGCCAGTTCGAACACCGCGTGGCCGCCATCAAAATTATGGCGTACCACAAGCCCGGCCGCTTCGAACTGAGTCAGAACACGGTAAACCGTGGCCAGACCGACATCCTCGCCTGCTTCCATCAGCGCCTTGTAAACATCTTCAGCGCTCATGTGCCGCTGCTCAGTAGAATCGAGCATTTGTAGAATTTTGACTCGTGGCAGAGTCACTTTAAGGCCGGCTTTACGTAGTTCGCTATTTTCAACCATGGTCAGCTTTCTCGCCGATGCTGCTTCGCAGCTTCTCTTAATGCGGGTATGATCGGGGTTTACGTTGTCCCAGCCAAGATAGTGGAAGTCGCCCACCGATGCAAAACACCAAGCTCTTGCTAACCAGTTTCACCTTCGTGGGACTGCTCGCACTCGCCGGTTGTTCATTCCCCGGGGTTTACAAAATCGACATCCAGCAGGGCAATGTCGTCACGCAGGACATGATAGACCAGTTACGCCCGGGAATGACCCGCCGGCAAGTACGGTTTATTATGGGCAACCCTCTGTTGACCGACACGTTCCATGCCGATCGCTGGGATTATCTGTACAGCCTGCAGCCTGGTGGCGGCGAACGCCAACAGGAGCGCGTCAGCGTGATCTTCAATGGCGAGGACCAACTGGTTAGCCTGTCCGGCGACTTCATGCCTGGCGTAAGCCGCGACGAAGCCCTGCTGGGCAAGGACAGCGGCACCACGGTTGCTGAACCTGCGCAAGACAGCGAAAAGCCGAAGCCGGAAAAACCAGCCAAACCAGGCTCGCTGCTGGACCAGATCCAGAAAGACGTGGACGGCGTGAAAACCGTACCCGTGCCTATCCCAGAACCTCTGGACACTTCCCCACAATAATATGTGGCGAAATAAAAAAACCCGGCATGCCGGGTT
>NZ_JALQCX010000071.1:0-65094 GCF_023241665.1 Pseudomonas morbosilactucae
CGGGGCGCTGTAGGACTTGGCTTGCCAGCGATAGCGCCCTCCCGCCCTGTACCTGACGCGAAGCCCTTATCAGCGACAAGCCGGCTCCCACACAGTTGGATTGCAAAGCGGCAATAAAAAACCCCATGAGCCAGCTATGGGGTTTTGTTTTTTCAGCGGGCGATCAAGCCGGTGCCGAGGTACGGATCAAGTGGTCGAAAGCGCTGAGGGATGCCTTGGCGCCCTCGCCCACCGCAATCACGATCTGCTTGTACGGCACGGTGGTCACGTCACCAGCGGCGAACACGCCTGGCAGGGATGTCTCGCCACGTGCATCGACAATGATCTCGCCCCGCGGCGACAATTCGACGGTGCCCTTGAGCCAATCGGTGTTAGGCAACAGACCGATCTGCACGAAGATGCCTTCCAGGTCGACGGTGTGGAACTCACCCGAATCCCGGTCCTTGTAGACCAGCCCGGTGACTTTCTGCCCATCGCCTTTCACTTCGCTGGTCAGTGCGCTGGTGATGACCTTGACGTTCGGCAGGCTGTGCAGCTTGCGCTGCAATACAGCGTCGGCGCGCAGCTTGCCGTCAAACTCCAGCAGGGTTACGTGGCTGACGATACCCGCCAGGTCAATGGCCGCTTCAACGCCGGAGTTGCCACCGCCGATCACCGCCACGCGCTTGCCTTTGAACAGCGGGCCATCGCAGTGCGGGCAGAAGCACACGCCTTTGGCCTTGTATTCCTGCTCGCCCGGCACGCCCATTTCACGCCAGCGGGCACCGGTGGCCAGGATCAGCGACTTGGCCTTGAGGCTTGCACCGCTTTCAAAACGCACCTCATGCAAGCCGCCCACTTCTTTGGCCGGAATCAGGGCACTGGCGCGCTGCAGATTCATGATGTCGACATCGTATTGGCGAACGTGCGCTTCCAGGGCACCGGCCAGTTTCGGCCCCTCGGTCTCTTGCACCGAGATGAAGTTCTCGATGGCCATGGTGTCCAGCACCTGGCCGCCAAAACGCTCTGCCGCCACGCCGGTACGAATGCCTTTACGGGCCGCGTAGATAGCCGCCGATGCACCGGCTGGGCCACCGCCCACAACCAGCACGTCAAAGGCGTCCTTGGCGTTGAGCTTCTCGGCCTGGCGCTCCACGGCGCTGGTGTCGAGCTTGGCGAGGATTTCTTCCAGGCCCATACGGCCCTGGCCAAAGTTGACCCCATTCAGGTAGACGCTGGGCACGGCCATGACCTTGCGCTCATCGACTTCAGCCTGGAACAGCGCGCCGTCGATGGCCACGTGACGAATGTTCGGGTTGAGCACCGCCATCAGGTTCAGGGCCTGGACCACGTCCGGGCAGTTCTGGCAGGACAGCGAGAAGTACGTCTCGAAGTTGAACTCGCCTTTAAGGGAGCGGATCTGTTCGATGACTTCAGCGCTGGCTTTCGATGGGTGACCGCCGACTTGCAACAGGGCCAGCACCAGCGAGGTGAATTCGTGGCCCATGGGAATGCCGGCGAAACGCAGGCTGATATCACTACCCGGGCGGTTCAGCGAGAACGACGGCTTACGCGCATCGGTCCCTTGGTCATGCAGGGTAATCAGGCTGGAAAGGCTGCTGATTTCCTTGAGTAATTCGAGCATTTCCTGGGATTTCGCACCGTCGTCGAGGGAGGCGACGATCTCGATCGGCTGGGTGACCCGTTCCAGGTATGACTTCAACTGAGCTTTAAGATTGGCGTCCAACATACGGGCGATTTCCATGTTCTGAATAAAGAGATGATTCGGTAAAAAAAAAACGCCCGAGCGAATCTCGCCCGGGCGTTTTGGGGGCGGTGCAGCTTACTTAGGTGCGGATCACCGCCCTGGAGTCAAACATGGACTTAGATCTTGCCGACCAGGTCCAGGGACGGAGCCAGGGTGGCCTCGCCTTCTTTCCATTTGGCTGGGCAGACTTCGCCTGGGTGAGCAGCGACGTACTGAGCGGCCTTGATTTTGCGCAGCAGCTCGGAAGCATCGCGACCTACGCCGCCGTCGTTGATTTCAACGATTTTGATCTGGCCTTCTGGGTTGATCACAAAGGTGCCACGGTCAGCCAGACCGGCTTCTTCGATCAGCACGTCGAAGTTGCGGGAAATGGTCAGGGTCGGGTCACCGATCATGGTGTACTGGATCTTGCCGATGGCTGGCGAAGTGTTGTGCCAGGCAGCGTGGGCAAAGTGGGTGTCGGTCGACACGCTGTAGATTTCGACGCCCAGTTTTTGGAATTCGGCGTAGTTGTCAGCCAGGTCTTCCAGCTCGGTTGGGCAAACGAAGGTGAAGTCAGCCGGGTAGAAGAAGACGACAGACCATTTGCCTTTCAGATCGGCGTCCGACACATCGACGAACGCGCCGTTTTTGAATGCGGTTGCTTTGAAGGGTTTAACTTGGCTGTTGATGATAGGCATCGTTGACTCTCCGTCATTGGTTGAAAACGTTGTGTGGAAACTTGATGGGGAGAATCCTAACCAATGATCCGGCTGATGGCTCATTGGCAAACCTGATGCTGCCGATTGGTTTTGGCTATCAGCCGAGCTTATTAATAGAAGAAACCTTTAGCGCCTGCTCGACGAGCTTTTCGCTGATCCGCGCCATGCCCATAAAGGGGCTGGCCTCGATGTAGCGCATGGCCGACTTCATGTCCTTCCAGCCGACGTAGCTCATCAGCGATTTCAAGTCCCAGCCGCTGCGGTGAGCCCAGGTGGCAAAGCCGCGACGCAATGAGTGGCTGGTGTAACGCTCGGCGGGAATGCCGGCCCGCTCCAGCGCCTGACGCAACAACGGGATCACGCTGTTGGCGTGCAAGCCCTCCTCGCTCAAATGCCCCCAGCGATCAATGCCGCGAAACACCGGCCCACGGACCAGCGCCGCAACGCCGAGCCAATCGCTGTAGGCCTGAACCGGGCATAGGCGCTGCAAAGCCGGCGTTTGGTAAGTTTTGCCGAGGTTGTCCCTGTCGCCCTTGCTGCGCGGCAGGTACAGGCTGATACCGGAACCGGCCACCGCCTGCACATGCTCGACCTGCAGGCGACACAGCTCATCACTGCGAAAGCCGCGCCAGAAGCCCAAGAGGATTAAGGCGCTGTCGCGCCGAGCCCGCAGCAGATCAGCCTGGCTGCCTTCAGCAATCGCCGTCAGGGCTTCTTGCTCCAGCCAGGCAATGACCTGTTCCAGGTCTTGCAACTGCAGCGGTTCGGCTTGTTTCTCCTGGGCCGGGTGCAAGGCGCGAATGCCCTTGAACACCTGGCGCACCACCGGAGCCTTGGTCGGGTCGGGAAAGCCCTGGCTGTTGTGCCATTGCGCCAGCGCCGACAAGCGCAACTTCAAGGTGTTGATCGACAACTCCCCGGCATAGGCCGCCAGGTAGCGGGCCACGGCCTCGCTGGTGGCTGGCAGGAAGCCGCCCCACGCTACTTCGAAATGCTCAATGGCCGCGCGATAGCTACGCCGCGTGTTATCGCGGGTGGCGGCGAGCAGGTAACGATCCAGTTCACTCATGGGTTCAACTCTGTCGACTGTAGCGAAAACCACTGTTTATGGGGGCCGAATGCGCCTCACAAGGGGTAATACCACTATATCCCATGTCATTATTTCTATGCTTAATCTAATTTCATCGCGTACAATTATGCGTAATTACATACTACGTAACACAGTACAAAATCGTAGGAGGAATCATGGCTCGCGGCGGCATAAATAAGGCAGTGGTGCAAAAGGCGCGCTTGGCGATCCTCGCCCGCGGCGAACACCCCAGCATCGACGCAGTGCGCGTTGAAATGGGCAATACCGGCTCAAAAACCACCATCCACCGCTATCTGAAGGAGCTGGATAACGGCCGCGGCGTGCCGAAGCGCCGGAAGAGCCCCTGGAAGGTGAATTGGCCGATTTAGTGGCGCGCATTGCCCGGCGCCTGGAAGAGCAGGCCCAGGAGCCTCTGGAGCAGGCTCAGGCCGCGTTCGATGAGCGCGTGCAGGCGCTGGAAACAGCGTTGCTGGCAGCCCAGCAGAACCAGGCCGGCCTGGAGCAGCAACTGGACATCCAGGCGACTGCCCTGGCCGAGGAAAGCGCCGCCCTGCAGAGCACCCGCTCCACCCTGCAAAGCGAGCAGACCCGCAACGCCGGGCTTAATCAGGCGGTGGGGGATTTCGAGCTACGCCTGCAAGACAAAGATGAGCAGATTCGTTCGCTGGAAGAAAAGCACCTGCACGCCCGCGACGCCCTTGAGCACTACCGCAACGCCGTCAAAGAGCAACGCGAACAAGAACAGCGGCGCCACGAAGGGCAGTTGCAACAGGTGCAGATGGAATTGCGCCAGGCACAGCAAAACGCTCTGGTCCGCCAAGACGAAATCACCCAACTGCACCGCGACAATGAGCGCCTGCTCAGTGAAAACCGCGCCACAGTGAAAGAGTTGAGACAGGCCCAGGACCTGGCGCAAAAAAGCGAGGCGCTGCGCGAACAATTGCAGGAACAGTCAAATCGCGCCCAGGGCGAAGCCACCCTCCTCCAGGAACGCCTGCGCGTCGCGCTGCTGGAAAGCCAGACGCTCAAGCACAGCCTGGAAGAGCAAGGCCGGATCGGCAAAGAATTGGAGTTGAGAGCCGCCAAGGCCGAGGCCGGCCTTGAGGCATTGCAACGGGCCACCGCCGTGAAGGCGGCGCCAGCAACCAAGGAACGGCCACCACGGCCGAAGAAGACTTAATCCGCGACCGGGGTGCGCATGGTGACGAACTCTTCGGCGGCCGTTGGGTGCACGCCGATGGTTTCGTCGAAGTCGCGCTTGGTGGCGCCTGCTTTCAAGGCGATCGCCAGCCCCTGGACAATCTCCCCAGCGTCCGGCCCGACCATGTGGCAACCCAGCACTTTGTCGGTGTCGGCATCCACCACCAGCTTCATCAGGGTGCGCTCCTGGCAGTCGGTCAGGGTCAACTTCATCGGCCGGAAACGGCTTTCGAAAATCTGCACCTTGTGCCCGTCTTCACGCGCCTGCTCCTCGGTCAAGCCAACCGTGCCAATGTTCGGCAGGCTGAACACCGCCGTAGGGATCATGCGGTAATCCACCGGGCGATATTGCTCAGGCTTGAACAGACGTCGCGCCACAGCCATGCCCTCGGCCAGGGCCACTGGAGTCAGTTGCACCCGACCGATCACATCGCCAATCGCAAGAATCGACGGTTCGGCGCTCTGGTACTGCTCATCCACCTCGACAAAGCCACGCTTGTCGAGCTTGACCCCGGTATTTTCCAGGCCCAGGTTGTCGAGCATCGGCCGCCGCCCCGTGGCATAGAACACGCAATCCGTCTCCAGTTCACGCCCATCCTTCAAGCGCACTTTGAGGCTGCCATCGCCCTGCTTGTCGATCCGCTCAATGTCGGCATTGAATTGCAGGTCCAGGCCGCGCTTGGTCAACTCTTCCTGCAGGTGCTTGCGCACCGCGCCATCGAAGCCACGCAGGAACAGGTCGCCGCGATACAACAACTGGGTTTCGGCACCCAGCCCGTGGAAAATCCCGGCGAACTCCACCGCGATGTAACCACCGCCCACCACCAGCACACGCTTGGGCAGTTGCTTGAGGAAGAACGCTTCGTTGGAACTGATGGCGTGCTCACTCCCGGGAATGTCCGGGATCTGCGGCCAGCCGCCGGTGGCAATCAGGATGTGCCTGGCGCTGTAGCGCTGGCCATTGACCTCCACCTGGTGCGGGTCGATCAGCTTGGCGTGGCCTTCATGCAGGGTCACGCCACTGTTGACCAGTAGATTGCGGTAGATGCCATTGAGACGATTGATCTCGCGATCCTTGTTGGCGATCAGGGTCGACCAATCGAAGTTCGCCTCACCCAACGTCCAGCCAAAACCTGCGGACTGCTCGAAGTCCTCGGCAAAGTGCGCGCCGTACACCAGCAGCTTTTTCGGCACGCAACCGACGTTGACGCAGGTACCGCCCAGATAGCGGCTCTCGGCCACGGCGACTTTCGCCCCAAACCCCGCGGCAAACCGCGCACAACGCACGCCGCCGGAACCGGCGCCAATTACATAAAGATCAAAATCGTAGGCCATTTCACTCTCCCAGGCAGGCCGACAGCATAACCGCAGATGGCGGAAGGGTCAGCGCAGAGGATGGACATAAGGGCAGAAAATGAAAAAGCCACCCGAAGGTGGCTTTTTCGTACAGAAACCTGCGCAGCTATCAGTAAGCCTTGCCGGTCTTGTAGAAGTTCTCGAAGCAGAAGTTGGTCGCGTCGATGTAGCCTTCGGCGCCACCGCAGTCGAAACGCTTGCCTTTGAACTTGTAGGCCATGACGCAGCCGTTTTGCGCTTGCTTCATCAGGGCGTCGGTGATCTGGATTTCACCGCCTTTGCCCGGCTCGGTCTGTTCGATCAGGTCGAAGATGTCCGGAGTCAGGATGTAACGACCGATGATGGCCAGGTTGGACGGCGCATCTTCCGGCTTTGGCTTCTCAACCATGCTGTGCACACGGTAGATGTCGTCACGGATCATCTCACCGGCGATCACGCCGTATTTGTTGGTTTCCTGTGGATCGACTTCCTGGATCGCCACGATCGAGCAGCGGAACTGCTTGTACAGCTTGACCATCTGGGTCAGCACGCCGTCGCCATCGAGGTTGACACACAGGTCGTCCGCCAGCACCACAGCGAACGGTTCGTCGCCGATCAGCGGGCGACCGGTGAGGATCGCGTGGCCCAGGCCTTTCATTTCAGTCTGGCGAGTGTAGGAGAAAGAGCACTCGTCCAACAGCTTGCGGATACCGACGAGATACTTCTCTTTGTCGGTGCCCTTGATCTGGTTTTCCAACTCGTAGCTGATGTCGAAGTGGTCTTCGAGGGCGCGCTTGCCGCGACCCGTCACAATGGAGATTTCGGTCAAACCGGCGTCCAGCGCTTCTTCAACGCCGTACTGGATCAGTGGCTTGTTCACCACCGGCAGCATTTCTTTAGGCATGGCTTTAGTCGCTGGCAGGAAGCGAGTACCGTAACCGGCTGCTGGGAACAAGCATTTCTTGATCATATGAGTCCTTAAAAAGGCTGTGCTTACGAGTTCGGCGCAGTCTAATCAGGCGGCGTGCACCTTACAATGCCCCGCGCTGGCTAACCGCTGCCATCATAGAGAAATATTCTGTCTGATAGTTCCGCAGCATCCCCGAGATAACCCTCGGCGTAAACCTGCAATGCGCTGGCAAGCCCGCGTTCTAACCTGCAGAGTCGAGCCAGCAGGCCTATATAAGGCTATGATTGCGCCCTTGATCCAGCCAACGAGAGCTCTTGATGTCGGCAGCAAAAAGCGTAAACGGTTACCTGATCACCCCAGCCAAAGACGGACAATGGTGGGTCGCCACGACCGGCGGTGAAAACATCGCCGGCCCATTCCCTTCGGAAGCCATGGCCATCGAAGTCGCCGCAGTCCTTCAAGACCAGCCGCCGCCTCCTTCGCGCCGGCGTACCAGCAAGCCCTGAGCGGTGCTGCGAGCATAGGACAAGCCCTGCAACGCAGGGCTTTTTTGTGATTGTCTGTACCGCAATGGCCGTTCGCTATAGCATCTCGCTTCAAATGCTCGGCAGCGCCGCCCAGCCCTTGCCTCACCACTCTTTCGACGACCTTCACCACCATGAAAAAATTACTGGCTTTGAGCGCGGTACTGGCCCTGAGCGGCTGCGCCACCGCATCCAACACCTACCTGGCAAACGGCGAACAAGGCCTGAGCATCGATTGCTCCGGCGAAGCCAGCTCTTGGGCCAGTTGCTATGAAAAAGCCGATGCATCCTGCGCCGGGACCGGCTACCGCATCGTCGGCACCGAAGGCACCCCGTCCCTGAAGGAAAGCGAAAAGACCCTGGGCGCGGATGTGGGCAACTACAAGAGCCGCAGTGTCGTCGTCGTGTGTAAATAAATAGCGGGGCGCAGCTCAAGTAGCGGGCAAATAACGGGGTGTTCAAATAAACCGGGATGCCAGCCGTTGCGGCTACATATGAATCTCGGCGAACTTGATGCCCAGGCCGCGGATGGTTTCGATCAGGTCATCGAGCCGGCCGAATGATTCGACTTCATCATTGTCATCCACCAAGAAGTAGCTGCGCCCTGCGCTTTTCTTGAAAAACACGATCCACTCCCCGGAATTGGCCGGATTCTGGATCACGTGGGTCGCCGAAATACACCCTTCCGCATGCCTTTCCCTGATTTGTTCGCGCTTCATGCCGTCTCCCGAAAAGACCCTGCCGCCCAAGTCAGGCTTCGGCGGCATGGTCGAAATGTGAGCGCAGTTTATCGGATGACCTAACCGAACCGCACGCCGACAAGAGGGTTTTTCCAGGATTTTTCGCCGCCCAGCCCTTGTACAGCGAAATAGCCTCTCCCCCACGCGCCTCATCAATACCAGGCCGTCATCCGGAAATGCAGGCTTCTCCAGCCTTGCGTACATCTTGGGGGCGCAATGGGTTGTTCGACATCTGTTCATGCAGCTTGATGCTGCTGCCACCGGAGCGCTCTTCGATATCAAACACCGCGGCCGGCCCTTCTGCGAGTTTCTGCGGAACCACCACCCGCAGCCCCTCCTTGTGCGGTTCGATCTGCAATGCCTCACGACTGTCGGCCAGCTTCTCGCTCAAGCAGGCGGCGTAATCCTGGGGCTTCTTGCCAGAGATCACACTGAGCGTCGGCGGCGTCTGATTGATATCCGCAACCGTCGCACATCCGCCAATCGCCAACGCCAGGCCCAACACACACCACTTCATACAAAACCTCCACTAAAGCCCCTCCGACAGCACAACCGCTGTTTTTCTCCGGGGCATGGCGCTTTATCGCGCATAAAATTCCAAATAAGCGTTTTAATTTGCCATAGCGCCTGACGGCGGCCCGCTCATCCCCGGTCGGGCCTGATAAACTGCGCCATCTTTGATGCAATCGTTTTGATTTTTGTAGAGAAAGCCCTTCTGGAGGCGCCATGAAATTTATCCACCAGCGCGAGCACCTGAATGAAGATGACATCGTCATCATCGAATGCTCCCAGGTCTGCAATATCCGCCTGATGAACGACGCCAACTTCCGCAGTTTCAAGAACGGCGGTCGCCACACTTACCACGGCGGCGCCTTCGACAAGTTCCCGGCCAAGATCACCGCGCCCAGCACCGGTTTCTGGAACATCACCATCGATACCGTCACCAACCGCGCCATCAGTGTGACGCGCAAGCCGACCCTGACCCACTCGATCCGCATTGTCCGCCGCTCCAGCTCCAAACTGCGCTGAGCCAGCCTCCCACATCGCAATACACAGGTACCACCGTGGCCCAAACAACCAAGTACGTCATCAAATACAAGCTCAATGGCGAGCGCCGTTTCGAGTTCGCGCAACTGGAAACCGGCACCCAGGAAGAAGCCCAAGCAGCCCTGCAAGCCTTGCACGGCCAATCCGATGATGTCATCAGCGACGTCAGCGTAAGCAAGGCCTTGTAACCCGGCCGGCGCTGCCCTGGAGGGAGGTTCGACGATGCTCCATCCGCCACCGCCCGGCACCGCCGATCTGTTCGCCGAGGCGGACCTGCAACAAGCCCCCCGGGTCGACGTCATCGGCCCGCAATCCCGGGTACTGCGTGGTTTCGCCCTGCCTTGGATCGAGCCGTTGCTGCCGGCGTTGCGAACGGTGCTGCAGGGCGCGCCATTACGGCGCATGGTCACGCCGGGCGGTTTCACCATGTCGGTTGGCCTGAGCAGTTGCGGGGAGCTGGGCTGGACCACCGACACCCGGGCTTACCGTTACAGCGACTTCGACCCCAAGACCGGCCAACCCTGGCCACCGATGCCCGATATCTTCCGGCAACTGGCCCAGGCCGCAGCCTTAGAGGCCGGGTTCGCCGACTTCAATCCCGACGCCTGCCTCATCAACTGCTACCGCCCCGGCGCCAAAATGTCCCTGCATCAGGACAAAAACGAGCAGGACTTCAGTGCGCCAATCGTGTCCCTGTCCCTGGGGCTGCCGGCGATCTTCCTGTTTGGCGGCGACCAACGCAGCGATCGACCGCTGCGAGTGCCGCTGCTGCACGGCGATGTCGCGGTCTGGGGCGGCGTCGACCGGCTGCGTTATCACGGCATACTGCCGCTCAAGGAAGGCACCCACCCGCGCCTGGGCAGCCAGCGTTTCAACCTGACCTTTCGCCGCGCTGGCTAAACGGCGTCGGCGGTCCGAGTTCCAGCGCAAGACCCGGAGTGCGGCAGCCTGCAACCCTGGCTAACCTGGCCCGGCCCCGTCATCGAGTAGAGCCCATGAAGCATCCCATCGAACAAGATCCCCGCTGGCAGTCGGTGCTGGCCCGCGATGCCAGCGCCGACGGGCAATTTGTCTACGCCGTGAAAACCACCGGGGTCTATTGCCGCCCCAGCAGCCTGTCGCGCCTGCCACGGCCGCAGAACGTCGAGTTCTTCGACAGCGCCGCCGCAGCTGAAGCAGCAGGCTACCGCCCGAGCAAACGCGCCGCGGGGGATCAGACTCAACTGGCGGCCCAGCATGCAGCCTTGGTAGCCGCCGCATGCCGACAGATCGAGGACGCCGAAACCGCGCCCACACTCAATCAACTGGCCCAGGGTGCCGGTATGAGTGCGTTTCATTTTCATCGGGTGTTCAAGGCGGCCACTGGTTTGACCCCCAAGGGCTACGCCAACGCTAATCGCGCGCTCAAGGTCCGCCAGCACTTGCACAGCGGCCAGTCGGTGACCGACGCCCTCTACGACGCGGGTTTCAACTCCAATAGCCGCTTCTACGAAACCGCCGACCAGGTACTGGGCATGAAACCCAGCGACTACCGCGCCGGCGGGGCCAACAGTGACATCCGCTTTGCCGTCGGCCAATGCTCCCTGGGCGCGATTCTGGTGGCGCAAAGCAGCCGGGGGGTGTGCGCCATTTTGCTCGGCGACGACCCCAACGTCCTGGTGCACGACCTGCAGGACAAATTCCCCCGGGCCAATCTGCAAGGCGCCGTGCTTGAGTTCGAGCAACTGATCGCCCATGTGGTGGGGTTTATCGAAGCGCCGGGGATCGGCCTGAACCTGCCACTGGACCTGCGCGGCACGGCCTTTCAAGAGCGCGTGTGGCAGGCCCTGCAAAGCATTCCGGTAGGCACCACCGCCAGCTACGCCGAAATTGCCCAGCGCATCGGCGCGCCCAAGGCGACACGCGCCGTGGCCCAAGCCTGTGGGGCCAACTGCCTGGCGGTGGCTATTCCCTGCCACCGCGTGGTGCGCAGCGACGGCCAGCTTTCGGGCTATCGCTGGGGCGTGGAGCGCAAGCGTCAGTTGCTGGAACGCGAAGGCGCATCCGGGGACTGAATGCCGATGTAGATCGCCACCGAGTCGGGGCCGGTGTACACCTCGAAATCACTGATAAACCGGCGGCGAACCTGGGGGTGGTCCTGGAAGTAAGCCCAGATCAGGCCCCAGGTCTGAATCACCACGTCGGGCATCGCGCCCCGGGCACTGAACACCAGGTATTCGCCGCCCTCGATCTCCACCTCCGGGTAATCACTGCCGGGTGCCGCCAGCGCCACGCCAGCCGTTACATCGAACAGCCCGGAAGCGTCGGATTCATAGTTGGAGTACACACCGTAGACAAAAGAGTCCGGCTGTTTGTGGCTGACCTTATCGAACAGGTCCTCAAGGTAAAAACGCTGCCACATCGGGCCGATCTGCGCAGTCTGAGCCTGTTGCTCGTCGGCGTTACGGGTGCGGACCTGCAAGCCCGCCACGCGAAAAGGCAGGACTTCGCGCTGTTTTACATCCATGGTCAATCTTCCTGTGTGGAGCAGTGATCGAGTCAACATCGCCTGGCCTTGTACCAGCAACTCCTGATACAAACCCCGCGCTGCCGTCGTTAATTTTTCTGCCGGAGAATATGCCTCATGAGCCAGTGGCCCGATACCCGCATTCTCGATCTGTTAGGCATCGAACTGCCGATCATTCAAGCCCCCATGGCCGGTGCCACCGGCTCGGCCATGGTCATCGCCGCCGCCCAGGCCGGCGCATTGGGCTCCCTGCCCTGCGCCATGCTCACCCCGGAGCAGATTCGCCAGGAAGTCCAAGCCATTCGCCTGGCGACCCAGGCCCCGCTGAACCTGAACTTTTTCTGCCACCAGACGCCCGCCCCCGACGCCCAGCGCGATGCCCGCTGGAAAAACGCCCTGGAACCCTATTATCGCGAGCTGGGTGCGGACTTCGAGGCCCCCACGCCGGTCAGCAGCCGTGCGCCGTTTGATCGGGTCAGTTGTGAGCTGGTGGAAGAGCTGCGCCCGGAAATCGTCAGCTTCCACTTTGGCCTGCCCGAGGCCGGCCTGCTGCAACGGGTCAAGGCCACCGGGGCCAAGATCCTCTCTTCGGCCAGCACCGTGGATGAAGCCCTGTGGCTAGAGCAACACGGCTGCGACGCGATCATCGCCATGGGCTACGAAGCCGGCGGCCACCGCGCCCTATTCCTCACCGACGACCTCAATACCCAGGTCGGCACCCTGGCCCTGGTGCCGCAAATCGTCGATGCCGTGAATCTACCGGTGATTGCCGCCGGCGGTATTGGTGACGCCCGGGGCATCGTTGCAGCCCTGGCCCTGGGCGCCTCGGCGGTGCAACTGGGTACCGCCTACCTGTTCACCCCGGAAGCCAAGATCAGTGCGGCCCACCACAAGGCCCTGCGCAGTGCCAAGGAAAGCCAGACCGCCCTGACCAACCTATTCACCGGGCGACCGGCCCGGGGCATTGTCAACCGAGTGATGCGTGAAATCGGCCCTATCAGCCCATTGGCACCGGCGTTTCCCCTGGCTGGCGGAGCCTTGATGCCACTGCGAGCCAAGGATGACGCGGATTTCGCCAACCTCTGGTCCGGGCAGGCCCTGCGCCTGTGCATCGAACTGCCCACCGGTGAACTGACCCGCCACCTGGCCGAGAAAGCTCTGGCGCAACTCCAGCGACGCTGACGCAGGGTCGGCCGCGACATCGCTCGCGGCCGGCCTGACGCTTACCCCCCCAGACACCCGCAGTTCCGTTCGTCGGTCATTCGCTATATATTCCTCTATACAGCGCTTTAACCGACCGTCGGTGCAGTCCCCCTCTCACCCACTGCCCCACGCCCTTGCCCTCAACGGAGCAGCTTCATGATCCTTCGCGCCTCAAGTTTTGCCCCGACGTGCCTCGCCACCCTGCTCGCCGCATTCGCCATAAGCTCGGTCCAGGCCGATGAAGTCCAGGTGGCGGTCGCTGCCAACTTCACCGCGCCGATCCAGGCCATCGCCGCCGACTTTGAAAAAGACACCGGCCACAAACTGGTAGCCGCCTATGGCGCCACCGGGCAGTTCTATACCCAGATCAAGAATGGCGCGCCGTTCGAAGTGTTCCTCTCCGCCGACGACACCACGCCGCAGAAACTTGAAAGCGAAGGAGACACGGTCAAGGGCTCGCGCTTTACCTACGCCATCGGCACCCTGGCGCTGTGGTCGGCCAAGGAAGGTTATGTCGACGCCAAGGGCCAAGTCCTCAAGGACAACCAGTACAAGCACCTGTCCATCGCCAACCCGAAAACCGCGCCGTATGGCCTGGCCGCCACTCAAGTCCTGGCCAAGCTGGAGCTGACCGACAAGGTCAAGGACAAGCTCGTCGAAGGCCAGAACATCACCCAGGCCTATCAGTTCGTCTCCACCGGCAACGCCGAGTTGGGCTTTGTTGCCTTGTCGCAGATCTACAAAGACGGCAAAGTCAGCAGCGGCTCGGCCTGGATCGTGCCCGAGCAGATGCACGATGCAATCAAGCAGGACGCGGTGATCCTCAACAAAGGCAAAGACAACCCAGCCGCCAAGGCGCTGGTTGACTACCTCAAGGGACCAAAAGCCGCGGCCGTCATCAAGTCCTACGGTTACCAACTCTAAATGCCGCTATCGAGTGCCGATTTCGCCGCCATCTGGCTGACCCTGAAACTGGCGTCCCTGACGACCCTGATTCTGCTGATTATCGGCACTCCCATCGCCCTGTGGCTGTCGCGCACCCGCTCACGGCTGCGCGGCCCCATCGGCGCGATTGTGGCCCTGCCCCTGGTGCTGCCGCCGACGGTGATCGGCTTCTACCTGCTGTTGGCGCTGGGGCCCAACGGGGTGATTGGCCAGTTCACCCAGTCCCTGGGGCTGGGCACCCTGACGTTCAGTTTCAGCGGGCTGGTGATCGGTTCGGTGATCTATTCCATGCCCTTTGTGGTGCAACCCCTGCAGAACGCTTTCTCGGCGATCGGCAGCCGTCACCTGGAAGTGGCCGCGACCTTGCGTGCCAATCCCTGGGACACCTTTTTCAGCGTGATTCTGCCCCTGGCCAGGCCGGGGTTTATCACCGCGTCGATTCTCGGCTTTGCCCACACCGTCGGTGAGTTCGGTGTGGTGCTGATGATTGGCGGCAACATTCCCGACAAGACCCGAGTGGTCTCGGTGCAGATCTACGACCACGTCGAAGCCATGGAATACCTGCAAGCCCATTGGCTGGCGGGCGCCATGCTGGTGTTCTCATTCCTGGTGCTGCTGGCCCTGTATTCCAGCCGCCAGACCAAGGCCGGCTGGAGCTGACCCATGACCTCGACCATTGATGTGCGCCTCAAGCTCGACTACCCGGCGTTCAGCCTCGACTTGGACCTGCACCTGCCCGGGCGTGGCGTCACCGCGCTTTACGGCCATTCCGGCTCCGGCAAGACCAGTTGCCTGCGCTGCATCGCCGGTCTTGAACGCGCGCCCGAGGGCCTGGTGCGGATCAATGACGAGGTCTGGCAGGACAGCCACAAAGGCCTGTTTTTGCCGCCGCACAAACGCGCCCTGGGTTATGTATTCCAGGAAGCCAGCCTGTTCCCCCACCTGTCGGTGCGCGGCAACCTGGAGTTCGGCCTGCGACGCATTGCCCGCCATCAGCGCCGAGTGGACATGGCCCACGCCACCGAACTGCTCGGCATCGGCCATCTGCTGGAACGCCATCCGCAACATCTGTCCGGCGGCGAGCGCCAGCGCGTCGGCATTGCCCGCGCCCTGCTCACCAGCCCCCGGTTACTGCTGATGGACGAACCCCTGGCGGCCCTCGATGCCAAGCGCAAAAGCGAGATCCTGCCATACCTCGAACGCCTGCACGACGAGCTGGATATTCCGCTGCTGTATGTCAGCCACGCGCAGGATGAAGTGGCGCGCCTGGCCGACCACATCGTCCTGCTCAACGAGGGCAAAGCCCTGGCCAGCGGACCGATCGGCGAAACCCTGGCACGTCTCGACCTGCCCCTGGCCTTGGGAGACGACGCTGGCGTGGTGATCGAGGGCCAAGTCATCCACTACGACCCCCACTACCAACTGTTGACCCTGCAGTTACCGGGCAGCCAGCTCAATGTGCGGGTGGCCCACGCGCCCCTCGCCGTGGGCAAGCACTTGAGGTTCAAGGTCCAGGCCCGAGACGTCAGCCTGAGCCTGCAGGCCGGAGAGCACAGCAGCATCCTCAATCGCTTGCCGGTCAGCGTCAGCAGTGAAATCGCTGCCGACAACAGCGCCCACGTGCTGGTGCGCCTGGACGCGGCAGGCACCCCGCTGCTGGCGCGGATCACCCGTTTCTCCCGGGACCAGTTGACCGTGCACCCGGGCCAGGCGCTCTGGGCACAGATCAAGGCTGTGGCAGTGCTGGCCTGAATCACCGCCAACGCTGGGGCACCAACGGGCAGGGCTTGCGGTCAATCTGCAAAGAGGCCCCACCCTTTGCCAAGGAACCCCGCCATGCCCGACCACGCCCCGTCCGAACCGTCGGTTCCCGCCGGCCTGCATTACGTCGATGACCGTCAACCGGGCATCCGGCGCAAAAAGCGTCGGGGCGGTTTCAGCTACGTCGACGTCCAGGGCCGCGTCATCAAGGACCCAGACGAGCTTAAACGGATCAACGCCCTGGCCGTCCCCCCGGCGTACAGCGATGTGTGGATCTGCGCCGACCCGCGAGGCCACCTGCAAGCCACTGGGCGCGATGCCCGGGGACGCAAGCAATACCGCTATCACCCGCGCTGGCGCGAAGTGCGCGATGCCGACAAATACTCGCGCCTGCTGCAGTTCGGCAGCGCCCTGCCCAAGTTGCGGCAGCACCTGGACGACCTGCTGAGCGAACCCGGGTTCAGCCGCACCAAGGTCCTGGCCACGGTCATCAGCCTGCTGGATGCCACCCTGATCCGGGTCGGTAACCGCGAGTACGCGCGGGACAACCGCTCCTATGGCCTGACCACCTTGCGCAGCAAGCATGTGGCGATCAAAGGCCCGGACATCCTCTTCCAGTTTCGCGGCAAGAGCGGCATCGAACACCAGATCACCGTCAAGGACCGCCGCCTGGCGCGCATCGTCAAGCGCTGCATGGAACTGCCCGGGCAAGACCTGTTCCAGTACCTGGACGAGGACGGCCAGCGGCGCAGCATCAGCTCCTCGGACGTCAATGCGTACCTGCATGAACTCACCGGCGCCGACTTCACCGCCAAGGATTACCGCACCTGGGCCGGCAGCAGCCAGGCACTGGCCCAGCTACGGGAACTGCATTGGGAGCCGGAAACGCAAGCGAAGAAGCACATCGTCGAAGCCGTGAAAAATGTGGCCAAACAGTTGGGCAACACACCCGCAGTGTGCCGGCGTTGCTATATCCACCCGGCACTGTTGGACAGCTTTCTGCTCGGCGAACTGGCGACGCTGCCCAAGCCTCGAGTGCGCAAGGGCTTGAAAGCCGAGGAAGTCGGCCTGGCGATGTTTCTCGAACGCTTGCTTAAAACCTGACCGGGCAGACGGGGTTGTCACGCCTGCTTACTGCGCGCTAGGCTACGCCCCTCCCCACCGTCCCAGGACGATTGCCGACGTGAATCACTAAGCCTTCCAGAATGCCCTCGCGACAAGCCAGTCCCTGCGCTTGTTGGTTTCCCCTGCATTTTTTGGAGGTGCTGATGACTCAGGTCACACGGCAACCTGCGCTGATTTCCCTGAATCAGCTGACTTATCGCTTCGCCCATGGCGAAACTCTGTTCGACTCACTGAACCTCAGCTTCGACCGTCGCCCCACGGCCATCATCGGCCGCAACGGCAGCGGTAAGTCGCTGCTCGCCCGCCTGCTCGCCGGGGAACTGCAGCCGTCGTCGGGCAGCATCAGCCGCCACGGCAGCCTGGCCTATGTGGCCCAGGATCTCGCCATCACCGCGGCCCACAGCGTGGCCGAACTCGCCGGAGTTGCGCCGACCTTGCAAGCGCTAAAGCGCTTGGCAGCAGGCGAGGCATCGTTGATGGATTTGCAGCAGGTGGACGAGCGCTGGGACCTGGCCGAGCGCATGGCGCAGATGCTCGATGGCGCCGGCCTCGGCCACCTGCGCGCCGAGGACTCGGCCGCCCGCCTCAGCGGTGGGCAGCGGGCTCGGGTGGCGATGATCGGCGCCCTGCTCAGCGATGCCGACCTTTTGCTACTGGACGAACCCAGCAATCACCTGGACCGTGCCGGACGACACTGGTTGATCCAGCAATTGCAAGCCTGGCGCGGCGGCTGATTGTGATCAGCCATGATCGCCCACTGCTCGACACCGTGCAGTGCATCGTCGAAATCAGCGCCCAGGGCGTGCAACGCCACAGCGGCAGCCATGCTGAATTCCAGGCCAGGCGCCAAGCACAAGACAGCGCCAGCCAGGCCGCGCTGGAACAGGCGCACAGCCAACGCAGCCGCGAGCGTAAACGCCTGCAACAGGAGCACGACAGCATCCAGCGACACGCCGCCCTGTCACGCAAGCAGGCGATGACGGCCAATGTCGCGGGTTTTGAACGGGCCCAGCTCAAAGCCGCGGCGCGGGACATCATGGGCAAGGTGCGCCACGCCCATCAGGACCACAAATCGAACCTCGACGCCCAGGTGCGTACGGCCTATGAACGGGTCTTGGCCGATGCCCCGGTGCTGCTCAACCTTCCGGCCAGCGCCGTGCCCAGCGGGCAGCAGGTGTTTTCCCTGGAGCGCGCGCAACTGCCCTGGCTGCCGCCGACAGCGCCCTCCAGCTACCTGACCTGCCATATCAAAGGCCCGGCCCGGATCATCCTCAGCGGGCCCAATGGCTGTGGCAAATCCACCTTGTTGAAGATGCTCGCCGGCGAATGCGTGCCGCTGAGCGGGCGGTGCACGGTGCCTGTCAGTTGCGCCTACCTCGATCAGTCGCTGGCGCAACTAGACCTCCAACGCTCAGTGCTCGAACAATTGCTGGCCGCCAACGGCCCCGGGGATGAAAGCGCCTTGCGCAATCACCTGGCCCACCTGCAACTCTCACCCCGGCAGGTGACACGGCCCAGTGGTTTATTGAGTGGCGGCGAGCGCCTGAAAGCCGCACTGACCAGCGCCGTGTGGCGCCCTCTTCCGGCCAAGCTGCTGTTGCTGGATGAGCCTACCAACCATCTGGACTTGGCATCGGTGCAGGCCTTCGAAACGGCCTTGCGGGACTTTCCCGGAGCGCTGCTGGTGGCCTCCCACGATCAAGCGTTTATCGATGCGCTCGAACCCACCCATCACCTGTTGTGGACGCCTGAAGGGTGGTACTTGCACGAGGCCGCGCCATGAACTCTCCGCCACCGCACCGACTCAGCGGTATTGGGCGTGATAATCTTCGCGCCCCGATAATCGACACGGATCGTTACCCATGAAGTTCGGATACACCATCGTTTATGTGCCTGACGTCGAGGCGTCGCTGCAGTTTTTCGAACAAGCCTTTGGCTTCAGCCGGCGCTTCCTGCATGAGTCCGGCACCTATGGCGAATTGGAGAGCGGCGAAACCACCCTCGCCTTCGCCGACCACCAACTGGCCGAGATGAATTTCCGCAGCGGCCATGTGGCGGCTCATTCATCGCCACAACCGCTGGGCATGGAACTGGGCATGGTGACCGACGAGGTTCAAGCCGCCCATGCCAAGGCCCTGGCCCAGGGCGCCAGCGAACTCTCGCCCCCAAGCCTCAAGCCTTGGGGCCAGACCGTGTCCTACCTGCGCTGCCCGGACGGCACCCTGGTGGAGCTCTGTACACCCATCGCGGGGTAACCGCCGCAGGGCATCGCAGGTTCAACTCACTTGAGCTTGACCGCGGTGCCCGTGACAAACACCGTCACCATGCCCTTGCCACCGCCACCCATGCTGATCTCAAAATCCAGCCCCAGCACCGCGTCCGCCTGTAACTGGCGAGCCCGCTCCTTGATCTCGTCGGTGGCCTGAATCCGAGCCTCCTTCAATGCACGCTCCAGGGTCTGTGAGCGACCGCCGAAGACGTCCCGCACCGCGCTGAACAAATCACGCACCAGGTTGACCCCCTGCACCGATTCTGCGCTGACGATGTCCAGGTACGCGGCAATTTCCCGACCCTCGATGTGCTGTGTGGTGGTGACAATCATCGGCAACTCCCTTGCCCTTGGCGGGCTTGCAAAAAGCCGCCATCTTAGCGTGAAGCCTGGCGAAGATCGTTGTTCACAACGGCGTTTTTTCGTTTGCCTCATCCAGGCACAACAACATTGTGGGCAATTCGCCTGGCCCCAAAAACACCGAACGTTGAACCACCCTGGAGGTCCTAAAACTATGGGATCGCCACCGACCAACAGGCCCAGGACCTGCGTCACTCAGGATAGACAGGGATAGTCTTCGGCCAATCGGCCAGTGCGGCTCCATGGACAGCAAACGCCTAAACAGGCACCGCCGTCCCGCAGTCCAGGTGGGCATGGCAGGCTGTTTCCCATGCCCCGCACTTATCAGGAAGGAGACGCACTATGGTCATTCACTTCAAGGTTGCCGGGCATCTTGCCTGCGGCCATCACGGTTCCCACCTCAGTTCCACCACTGAACTGACACGGGTCAAATGCCGCACCTGCCGAGGCACCGAAGCCTTCAAGGAAGCCCGCCGCACTCAACGCAACGCCGCCCGCAGAGCCGCACGTAAAAACAAGGCAACCACCACCGCCAATGACTGGCGCAGCGCCTGGATCCAGCGCTTGAGCGCGATGTCCGGCAGGCAGCGCCTGCCACGCGGCTTTACCAACCAGCCTTTTGTCTAGGCGAGCACTGTGCTCGCTTAACGATGCACCCGACGCGCCGGCCAAGATGAAATTTCTTTCACCCACCGTTAAAAAAGCGCTGTGTATAGTCGCCCTGCTCATTCAAGCAACTACGTTCGCCCGCACTCTCCCGCGGGCTTTTTTTTGCCTTGAAAAAAGTGAGCCGCGGTCACCACAAGAGGGGCTGAAGGCTGGCGTCGATCAGTAGCGAAATACCGGCTTTCCATTCGATCGAATGCCGTAGCCCAATGATTTATAGAGCTTTTTCAGCTTCCAAAAAAATCACCACAAGGCCTTCAATTACACTCACTGACCTTGCTTCATGGGTGCGGGGTGTATATATTCCTCACCCTGCTGCAAGGCACTGGCATCGCTTGACGCTGATCAAGACATCCCAGGCCGCTTTATCGCGCTACCGCCCGAATGGCGAAACTGGTAGACGCATGGGACTTAAAATCCCCCGCTCGTAAGGGCGTGCCGGTTCGATTCCGGCTTCGGGCACCATCTATATCAAGGGCTTGCGTGATTAACCTCATGCAGGCCCTTGTTGTTTCTGTTCGAACGCCCCACTCCGGATACAGCACCTCGCCTCAAATGGCGCTGAGAGCACGCGTCGATAACTGCCAGTCCGATGCCTCCAGCACCGAAGTCGTTTGTCCTCCGAAGAGTTGAAGTGACTCCTATGCCCTCGTCTTCGCTTAATCAGCGCCTGAAAAAGCGAATCAGGAATGCCGAGCGAGCGTAATAGATGGGCTCTACCGCTTTGGTCTCAGGGTGATACTAAAATCCACCATCGCCGCTAAACGGTGGGTGAAAACGCCGAAATGAGTCGCTGAATGGACGTGTTTCGTTCATTTATCCAGATTCAATAGTTCGTGCATCCGTTCGCCTATTATTCCTCGCAACCACGTAGCATGAAACTCCATGTCTTCCAGAGAAGTCCCCTCAGCCAATCGGTAATTGAACTCCTTGCCCCTCGGGCCCTGACACACGACGCTGAAATGGCCATCGCGGTCATAACTGGCGAGCATGTAAGGGCTGATACAAATAATGTCGCTAAACGGCACCTGCACCTCGGTGGGCTTACGACCGCGACGGGTGACCGTGAGGGTCAGCAGTTGCTGGTTTTCGTCGAACGTGAAGGCCAGCACTCTAGCAGCAGAGGACATCCACGCGAAGACCAGCCCCATGAGCACAACAGAACCACACAGGAACTGGATGAGCGACGACGTTGTGAGGCTAGACCCATCGCTGCTCGGTTCACCTGGTATCGCTTCGAACCCGAGAAGGAGCAGTATCGTCAGCACTAAGCCGGGCAACAACCAAAGCACCACAAAGCTGAAACCAAAAATGGCCGCCCCCGTGCTGCCAACGGTCAGTAAGTCCGGGCCGCGATGCCAAATAGGGGGGTGGGCGGCTGGGCTTTCAGTGCTTGACGCGACTTGAGGCGTTGCGACGCGGTGAGGTGGACTTTGACGATTCATCTAGCAGGCTCCAGGGGTGCTGCTTAGACAGTACCACTACTGCCAGACAGTCTGGCCCAAGGGTATCAGGCTTTTTCACGCCGCCTCGGTGCCCACCTGCCAACGCGAGCCAATAAGGGTGATGACAAATAGACGCACACAGTGGACTAGAAAAGGTAGGCCATGGCTACCGAACAGAAAGAACGCACGGCCAGACTTGCCGGGAATACTTGCGCAACCCTGCAGGCCCAACGTCACCGCGACCGTAAAACCGCCTACCACCATCCGTTTCTCCATCACGTGCTTCCATGTTGTTTGGCCGTCAATGGCCTGGCCGCGATGGGGTCGGCGCGAGTCTATAGAAATGATGGTAATTAGGCACAATCCCTTTCGAGCCCTACGCGGCTACGCAGCCCTGTCTCAGAAATGACAGCTCTGGAACAGATCCCCCAAACACCGTCCTGCCAGCAACGCCGTAAAAATCCACCGGCGGACAATTGAGTATTGATAATAATTCTTATTGGTGATTAAGATATGTTATTACATCTCAAGCCAAGCAGGAGTCTCACCATGAAAGTGCTGTCATCGCTCAAGGAAGCCAAAAACCGCCATCGGGACTGCCAGATCGTCAAGCGTCGAGGGCGGATTTATGTGATTTGCAAATCCAACCCGCGCTTCAAGGCCAGGCAAGGGGGCGCCAAGAACAAAAACAAAGGCTGAAGATCGGTAGGAGGATCGGCGAGGCCGGTGCCGATGAAACACATCTGGCCTCGCCCTTGATGAACGAGTCAAACGTCTTGGGTGCCCTCCGCACCCGAGCAAGCGATCCGGAAACGTCAGCCCTGGGCTAACGCCCTGTCAACCGGCATAACTGCTGAAACCACCGGCGAAAGCTCTGCGCCCTGCCTTGATTTCGGTGCGTAATTCGCCGATCAGATTGGAGATTGACCTGATGCTGGTGAGGTCGCTGGTCGACACGCCAGGGAGTAACAACTCGACGCGCCCCGACTCTGAGTCGAAGATCTTGATCGTCAGGGAGCCATTGGCGTTGACCGTGCAATGGCAAGACAGGGGAAGAAAGCCGGATTCCACAATGTGGCAAAGCTCAACAATGGCAAGCATGGCGTCCTCCGGCAGCACCGGCGTTTGAGATTCAACCGATTCAGCGTAGGTCAGCCCTAGCAGACTCGCTTTGGCCACCCCCGGGAAATATGCCAACTGGCTCGCAGTTCAGGCAGTTTAAGAGAGCCCGAGCCAATCCATCGCCCTTTGGTCGCTCTGACATGGCGTGATCCTAGGATTTTTTAACCTCAGCCCTATGAATCGGTAATCGACCTTTGCTAGGTTGAGCGACATGAACGCTCACCGCCTAGCAACTCGCACCGCAATGATTAGCCCCATCGACGCCGTGGTGGGCTAGCGCTGTTCAACGAACACCCAACCCGCCTCAGAGGCGGGTTTTTATCCCCGGCGCTCTGAGGTTTCGCCCCCAGGAGACCGACCATGCACCACCCTTCCCCCGCCGTACTGCACTTGCTCTGCGGCAAGATTGCCTCGGGCAAATCCACCCTGGCACACCAGCTCGCCCAGGCACCGAGCACAGTCTTGGTCTGTGAGGATCAATGGCTGGCGCAGTTATACCCTGGCGCCATCGCCACCCTCGCCGACTACCAGCTCCATGCACAACGCTTGCGCGCCGCCATGGAACCACTGGTCATTGCATTGCTGAGAGCGGGAACCAGCGTGGTCATGGATTTTCCAGCCAACACCGTGGCGCAACGTGCCTGGCTCAGGGGATTGGCGGACAACGCCCAGGCTGAGCATGCGTTGCATGTGCTGGCCATCGACGACGAGGTCTGCCTGGCGCGGCTGCGGGAAAGAAACCAGCGTGGCGATCATCCTTTCGCCACCGATGAGGCGGCATTTCGACTGATTTCCAGTTACTTCGTCGAGCCCCACGCCGATGAGCAATTGCATGAGGTTCGTTATTAGCAGGCCTGGGCCTCGTCAGCGACGCTGAGGGGCCAACAAGGTAAATTTCAGGCAAAAAAAAGCCCAAGTAGCTGATGGAAACTTGGGGCTTAAAAATGCATAAACCGTGGTAGGTGAACGCGACGCAATCTTATCTCAGCCCAACACCTGTAACAATATATTTTCGTAAAAAAAACGCAGAAAAAATCATCTAAGTCATTCAATAACCACACTTTTTTCGCGGCAACGATAAAATATTCCCACAGCATTTAAAGGGTTTCCACGTTCTTTCTTGCGTTCTGCCGCGGAAACTACAGCCCGTGCCTCCAGCGGTAAAATGGCAGCAAACGGCACGCACCTGCTGCCTGGGCCTGATGCTCATCAGAAGGTGATGGCAGTGCCTGGATAAAACAGCGTGTTCAACACGATCAGGGCCAGCCAGAGACCGATTTCCAGGGTCTCGGAAAGGGGCTGGATTTTCCTGATCGCGCCATAGATATGCACGACGGCCATCAACAAAAACACCAGATACAACACATCAAAGGCGTAACTATCACGAATACCGTTCATGACGGAGTACAACATGATGACTTCCACCACCAGAATAAAAGCGCCCAAACATCGACCGAAATAAACAGCCAAGTGCCGCTCTTGGGGTATCGCCCAGCCCATTAACTTGGCCCATTGCAAGGGCGCAACAAAGATAGGCAAAGCAAAAAACAAGGTTGTCACGATCATTAATGTGGCGAGGTACTCTTTACTGTATATCGAGAAAAAACCCAACATGCTCTATTCCCTGTTTTTATTATCAATAAATCTACGGGGCAATAGTTGCAGCTCCTTATTGAATTTTCCAATCAGAAAACCAAAAACAGGACTAAAGAGAGTTCAGTAATTAGAAAACTGTACTAAGGATTGAGCCGGTCATGGGCATCCTTGCTACAGGCATCCCGAGCAGACACTCACGCACTCGAACGGAGCGCTGAACCGCTCTGCTATTCCCCTCGCCACTTGGGTGCCGTCAACGATTAACGCTTGCTGCTCAAAAATTGACGAACAGTTTTTAACTCCATGCTTAAGCTTCGCTGTATAAAACGTGGCGAAACGGTCAATACAGAAGCCGATGTTAGTTCCAGGGAGATTGTTACAGTGAATAGGGAAATTATTTTAATGCGTCATGGCCAACCGAACCTGGATGAGGTCAAGCCGATTTCAGCGCGGGATATGAAGCACTGGATTGAGCAATACGACCTCTCGGAAATCACTGCCCAACCCGCACCACAAACCAGTGTGGAACTGGCCGTTAATGCCAGCGTCATCGTATCCAGCACCGCGCCGCGGGCACTGACATCCGTTCGGGCCCTGGGCCTTCAACCGAGCATCGTGGATGAAGTTTTCTGCGAGGCGAAATTGCCCTATGGACGCTGGACCCGACCGCGACTTTCGCCGTTTACCTGGGCCTTTATTCTTCGAATTTTATGGCTGTGCGGTTTCTCAGGGAACGTCGAGTCCGCCCAGAAGGCAAAGTTGCGAGCCAAAGAGGCTGCCGAACACCTGGCATCCGTGAGCGGCGAAGGCTCGGTTCTTTTGCTCGGTCATGGGTTCATGAATCGAATGATTGCCAAACAATTGGAAGCTGCCGGATGGACGCGCCATCACAGCAGCGGTAGCCGGTACTGGAGCGCGACAACCTATCGAACCGGTAAGCATTGAAACGCCGGCGCGCACGGTCCAAATGCGGAGGTGGTCATGATTAACCGGGCTGCCGATGACGCAACCTCAACTAAGCGTCATGCAGCATGCGGTCCGAGATAACCCCCGAGAAGGTTTTCTGCACCGGGCCGCTCAGAAACACCGCCCCCACGCCGTCCCATTGCACCGCCACCGTGCCGCCATCACATTCAACGTCGACGCGGTGGTCCAGCAGGCCACGACGAATGCCATTGACCACCGCACCGCAGGAGCAGGAACCAGAACCCAGAGGAATAGCGCCGCCCCGCTCCCAAATACGCAGGCGAATGTGCTGGCGGTCAATGACCTGGACAAAATGCACGTTGGCCCGGAGCGGGAACAGAGGGTGGTTTTCGATGGTCGGCCCGATTGTCGCGATATCAACGTCGCTCAGGTCATCGACAAAATAAGTGCAATGGGGATTGCCCATGCTGCAAGCCGCCGGGTCGCCCGCCAGAGGCAACAACGCCGTGTTCAGTTCTTGCGCCAGGGGAATCTCCGACCAGGCCAAAAACGGCTCCCCCATGTTGACCGAAATAGCACCGGTTGACGTTCGCTCGCAGGTCAGCAGCCCACGCTGGGTGCGCAGGATGACCGACGCCTGGGTTGACTCACGCATCAATAAATCGGCAACACCGCGCGTCGCACTGCCACACACATCCAGCGTCGAGCCATCGGCATTCCAGAACATCACCCGCGCTGCGGCATCTTCACAATCGAGCACTACTGCGATCTGGTTGAAGCCAATACCTCGGTTTCGATCCCCCAACCGCCGAGCCAGAGCGCTGGTCATGGGGTTGGCTGAATCTCTCGAATCGACAACGACGAAGTCATCGCCATTGGCGTGCATTTTAAGAAACCTCAGCGGCATAGATAGACAGACCTTAAGCGGCGGGACAGGCCGTGAATTGACGGTTGACGACGATCTAACCGTCATTCGCATAACCTTTGCAAGCACAGGGTCGCCCCACCTCTCCACCCGACCGCCCCAGACCATCATCCGCGCCCTTCGCCGAACACCTGGAAACAACCTCTTGATTGCCAAGCCATGAGGCGTCTGTTTGCATGCCAGCCCCAACGTTCAGCAAACAGGTCAAGGAGACGATTAATGAAAACGATGGTGATCGGCGCAAGCAAAGGGTTAGGCAGAGCCTTGATCGACGGCTTGGGTGAACCGGGGGACACCTTGATAGGTGTGTCTCGGACCCGCCCCGAAAACCTGATAGCTCAAGCGGGTGTCGAGGTGCAGTGGCTGGAAGCCAACCTTGGCGAACCGGCAAAGGCTGCGCAGATCATCGAGCAGGCGGTGGTGGACGGCGGGCTGGATACGCTGATCTACAACCTCGGCATCTGGGAAGCGTTTGCCTTTGACCCGGCGTACGACTTCCTGGAGGACCACGACGACCAGGTGGAAAACATCGTCAACTGCAACATCACGTCGACCATTATTTTGATCAAGCGCCTGCTTCCGGTGCTGCTCAAAAGCGCGAACCCCAAGATCATATTGACCGGGTCGACTTCCGGTTTGCCGCAAAGTGGACGACCCGAAGTCACCTTTGGCGCCTCCAAGTTCGCGTTGCAAGGTATCGCCGATGCGCTGCGTGAAGGGTACCGGCAGCAACGCCTGGGGGTGACCTGCTTGAACCTCGGCTACCTGAATACCGAAGACCCGCTGAACACGCCAAGAGCGCTCGCCGAGCAGCGCGGGGAAGGTCATTCAATTCCCGTGCACGACGTCGTCCAGGTGGTACGCATGGCCTTGAGCCTGTCTTCAGCAAGCTTCGTCAAAGAAATCACCTTGCCAGCAATATTCGATGAGCGCTTCTGATAGCGGGATCCCCCCACCAGAAGATGCCTGGGTCGGCTGCTGCGGTTGATGACCATCAGCAATCGACCCAAGGCAGCGACCCTACTCCCCTGCCTCTACAGGTCCCTCCTACCCGGCTTTCGAATAAAAACGGACCACGCGCAATCCTGTAAAAACGCCAAGGGTCGGCGCGATCGCGAACACGCCAAATAGCCAGCCCGCAGCGCTGGCCGTGCCGACAACGCCTCCAGGGCTAGAGAGGCCGGCAACGTTGGCCACCATGCCTGCCAGGGCCGCGCCAAGGGCGGTGGCGAACAACTGCACGGTGGTAATCGACGCTGCTGCCAGGTCCTGCTCGCCCGCCGAGGCGACCTGAAACACCCGAGTCAACAGGTGCGGCCAGGCCAGCCCCACACCCAAGCCAATGGCAACGAGCGCCAGGCATATCGGCGAGAGAGCCCACCAGTCCCCCTCGCTTTCGACTCGCATCAGAACGGCAAGCGCCACCATGCCGGCCAGTCCAAGAACCGGGCCTGCAAGGATCGCACGCCCGATATTTTTGCCGCTCGCTCCGGCGCTTGCGATGGACCCCAGGGTCCATCCGGCCGCCATGAGCGCTGCGAGATAGCCAGCGACTAGTGGGGATTGGTGGTGAAGGACCTGGAGGAACAGCGGCACGAATATTTCACCACTGGTAATGGCCACCGCCAGCAGTGACATCGTTGCATACAGCGCCCCCAGTGTTGTGGTGATGCGAAATGCACCCGTTGGCAGCAGCCTATGGCGGGCACGGTTTTCTGTGCCTATCAGTAGGACCGTCAGAATGGCGGCGACTGCAATGCCCCCGATGTTCCAGGAAAGGATTGAGGAGACGCTGGCCGCCGAAACCACGAGGACTGCCGACGTCAAGAGAACCAGTTGGGCCATTGGGACCGCTGGGCGTTGAGCTTTATTGGCACTGCGTTTAGGCAGCGCGGCAACAGCCAGCAAGGCGAACAATGCGGCAACCGGAATGAGCAACCAGAACGCCATTCGCCATACACCGAGCTCAGCAAAAATCCCGCCTACCGCCGGACCAACCAGCGTTGCCACCCCCCACATGCCGGAGACCAATGCCATTGCGCGCGGCCATAAGGCCTCCTCGAAAACCAGCCGGATCATCGCGTAAGACAGTGCAAACAGAAAACCGCCGCCCAGCCCCTGAACAAAACGTCCAGCCAGCATAACGGGCATTGATGGGGCAAACGCACAGACGAACGTGCCGAGGGCAAACACCAAGGTGGCAATGATGTACGCGCCGCGCGGCCCCGCGCTGACCAGCAACCGCGCCGACAGCGCTGAACCGAGGATCGAGGCCGCAACGAACAGCGTGGTGTTCCACGCGTAATAGTCGATGCCACCAAGGTCCCTGACAACAGAAGGCAGAATGGTGGTGGCGATATACACATTGATCGCATGAAGGACGACGCCTCCCGCCAGCGCAAGCGAGCGCACGCCATTCCTGCCAGACAGCAAGGCGGCCCAAGCGTTTTTTGGAGGACAGTCCTCCCTCAAGGCACTGGCCTCTACAGTCGATTGTGAATAGTGATCAGCTGGCACATCAGGCTTTTCCATATGGACTCCACGTCGAGATTTCACTCGCAGCGGCGAATGAAGGCTTGCAAAGGCAAACCGACACTCTTTATAAAACCTCATGTATAGATGAGGTCAACACGGAGTAGGCATTTATGATCGATGTGCGCGTGCCACTGTCGGTAGGAGAGCTCGCCCGCCGGTGCGGCGTCACCATCGCGACCGTGCACTTCTACGAAGCCAAGGGTCTCATCCACGGACAACGAAGCGCAGGTAACCAGCGTCGTTATGCCCGGGATACTCTTCGCCGAATTGCCATTATCAAGATCGCGAAACGCGCGGGCATTCCCTTGGCCACGATCAAGGACGCCCTGGATGGGCTTCCCTCGGGACGCCCCCTGACAACCAGAGATTGGACGCACCTCTCCACACTCTGGAGAGACATGCTGACTGAACGGATCCACAGCCTCACCCAGCTTCGCGATCAACTCGACGGTTGTATCGGCTGCGGCTGTCTCTCTATGGACGACTGCCCTCTTCGCAATCCCGGTGATCGTTTGAGCCAGCTAGGGGAAGGAGCCGTCTTGCTGGAGAAAGACTCCGTGCCCACGGAGTGATTGATCGGTTGAGTCCATAGGGCTGTCAGGATTGCCCGCCGGATGCCTAAATTATTTCAGGCACTTTTCAAAACGAACATCACCCTCTGGCAAGTGCTCCACAGGCCGCCAGCCGAGGTTCCGGTAAAAGCCATTCGCGCGGCTTGCCTCGGCGGTTTCTAGCCAGATGGTCTGGTGGTGCTGAAACAGAAAAGCCTCCGCTCTCTCCATCAGGCTACGCCCCAACCCGAGCCCTTCGAATTCGGGCAGAACGAAGGCCGCAAACACACACCCCTCCTCGACATCCGCCATGGAAAAACCTACGGGGACGCCATCGACTTCCGCGACCCAGGCGCATGGCGCTTCAAGAATTGCCTGCCCGATAGCCTCGGGAGTGATGCCCATTTCCGCTAACTGATCACGGGATAAATGGTTTTCCTGAACACTGGTTCGAATATCAAAAATGGCATTGATATCGCCTTGGTTAGCAAGCCTGATTGCTTTTTTCATGAGGTCCTCTTTTGTACCCTGTCCTTGGGATGGAAACTTGACTTACAGACCTGACGCATTCCACGAAGGCCGTCTGCGTGCCGGGAAAGGTCATTTTGGATAGCTGAGTTTTTCAAAAAAACCGATGGCTTCTTCAACGAATGCCCGAAGATTAGCGGTCCTCTGCCGATCCGCTCTATAGACCAGGCTCAATGGCAGCGAGGGGCCCTCGTAGTCGCGTAGCACCGGCACTAGCAAGCCGCTTGCAATAGCATCTGCCAGGGTATCTTCATCACCAAGAACGATCCCGAAACTGTTGACTCCAGCCGTGATCAACGCCCGCATATCGTTAACCGATAAGCGACTCTTGAAGCGTGCCTCATGGGGTTCGCCATCTTTCGAGAAGCGCCAACACTCTTCAGAAGTTCGATCTGAAAACATGTAGGAAACACAGTTGTGATGGGCTAAATCCTCAGGGGTTTCAGGTACGCCAAATTTCTCAATGTAGGTTGGTGATGCACAAGCCAACAACTGATATTTCTTTAGTTTTCGCCTGACCAATGAATCAGATTCAAGTCCAATACCGCCTACGCGTATAGCGGCTTCATAACCCTCGTTGGTCAGGTCAACGAAACGCTCTGTCAGTGTCAATGAGATTTCTATTTTGGGGTAGCGCTCAAGAAACAGCTGGATGAACGTCATAAAACTACCCGCCCCGAAATTGATCGGGGCACTTATACGTAATCGACCGCTCGGCTCATTTAGAGCCTCGTTCGCCATCGACTCAGCCGCTTCCGTCTCAGCGAGGATGAGCCTGCATCTTTCCAGATAGCGCGTACCAAATTCCGTGACACTTTGGCGCCGCGTAGTTCGATTTAAAAGACGAACCCCCAGCCGACTTTCCAACGCTTGCACATGCTTCGCCACCATTTGCGGCGATATTCTAAGTTTCTCTCCTGCTGCTGCGTAGGACCCCGCATCCGCCGCTGCCACGAACGCCTCCATCGCTTTTAACCTATCCACATTAACAACCTGGTTGAGCGAATGATGCTCACAATCCTATGTTTATCTCCCATTCTTGTGCAATTAAGATTTAAACGCGTGCTCTGGCTGCAAGATGATCAGCGCCACCACTAATGGGCAAGCGTCTTGCGCCTTGTTGATACCCCTCATCCAAGTGGCCGTCGCCGCAGGCTCCAGCAGCCTCATCGTCGACCGCCTCGGTCTTTCAAGCGTTTCCTGAATGGAAGGACGTTGGTGTAGGGGTGTTTGTTTTTTAGCGACGACCCAGTGTCTGCACGTCATCTATCAACGCCAAATTTCACTAGAGAACAGAGAACTGAACCCCATGAACGCAACAAAGGACCTCACACTAAGGTTGCTGTTTCCGCAATGGCAGGGCGGCAACAATCCCCCCTACTACTTTGGCGCTCAACTCCTCTCCTGGCTTGCACCCACCCCATCCGGCCCGGTCGCCGAAGTTAAAGTCGACGTGCCCACTAATGATCCACTGCCGCTGGAAGATGGCATCTTGGGGCGTAGCGCATTGCTCAAACAAATGCACAACGCCCGAACATTGATTGATCAATATGCACCGGACAGGCTTGTTGTTTTGGGCGGTGACTGCCTCGTGGATTTGGCGCCGTTCGCTTACTTGAATGAGCGATATGACGGAGACCTTGCGGTGCTTTGGGTTGACGCCCACCCCGATGTTTTGACGCCCAGAGACTTTTCAAACGCACACGCCATGGTCTTGGGCAATTTGCTCGGTGAAGGTGATGCGGACTTTGTGGGCGCCGTGAAACGACCACTCAAGCCTCAAAATGTGATGTACGCCGGGCTGCAGGAAACGATGCCCGTAGAAACGGCCCTGATCGAGCGACTGGGCCTAAGCAAAGCGAGTGCAGCGCAACTGTCGGTTAGCAGCGAACCCGTTCTGAAGTGGTTCAGATCAACCGGCGCAAAACATTTGGCGATCCACTTGGATCTCGATGTGCTTGACCCTGTTTTTTTCCGCTCGCTCTTGTTCGCCAATCCGCGAACACCTGAGGGCACCTATGACGGCGTTGCCCAAGGAAAAATGCCCATCAGCGATGTAGTGCGAGTGCTGTCAGACGTTGCGGCTATCGCCGATGTCGTTGGAATCGGCATTGCCGAACATCTGCCCTGGGATACGTTGGCCCTGAAGAACATGCTGGCAAATCTTCCGTTGATTGGCCGTAGGGCCAATAACCTTCAAACCTGAGCCATTGAAATGCTCTGGAGCCGCAAAAACAAACGTCATCAGCAATTGCCGGGAATCATGTCCGTGCAACTACAAAAAAATACAAAATCGATACATGTTGCCTACAGCGAAGCTTTGCCCTTGCCGATAGCATCACTTAAGTGAATGTCGCAAACGCCCTGAAATTGGAGCATCAATGAAAATCGCCTCATCCGACAATACGCTAGCGATGCAACTGCGGGTTACGACCTCCTCGCCAGCCTCTGTGACCGAAAGCTCCGCCAACGCCAGCACTCAAACCACGACCACCAAGGTCGAGATATCAAAAGAAGGCCATGAAAAATTAGAGAGTGAAAAGTACGCTGACATTGACAACGCGCCCTTGCCAGAAGACGTCAAAGAAGTCCTGAAAAACATTCGTAAGCTGCAGGAAAAAATTGCTCAAAAAAACCAGGAACTCATGGAATTGATGAGCGACAAGACGTTGTCCGAGGACGAGATCAAGCGGCAGCGAGAGGTTTTGACGACCGAAATCAGAAGCATGCAATCGGCGTTGGGAACGGCAACAAATGCCCTGAATAATGCAATGTCCACTCACAATATGGATTCCAAAGGTCGGGACTTGGCCAAAGGCCTGATTGGGATGAAATAAGCAATACGATAGGTAGTGTCGAATTCTTTTCGATTAAATCGGTAGAGCCTTCGAACACATTTCAATAAAAGCTCGCAATTTCGGCTGATTTTTTGCTGCTTTTGAAAAGTAAAGGAACAACCCGTCATTACCTGGAGAGCAGTCCAGTAATGCCGGTTCAAGTGTCCCGTTCGCGAGCTCGCGCGAAGTGTGGAACGTTGAAGAATAAATCAGCCCAACACCCTGAACAGCCAGGCTGCGCATCAACTCCCCATCATTAACCGTGAGCGGGCCGTTGGGTTCGATCCTTACGCTTTCGTTATTTTCAATAAACTCCCAGCGATAGATATCTCCCTTTTCAGGGCGCCGAAATCGAACGCATTCGTGATGCACAAGATCGCTGGTCACTGTGGGTTTTCCGTTAGCCTCGAAATAGGCAGGCGACCCAAAAACAGCCCATTGAAAGGGTTTTGAGAGCCTTACCGCGATCATGTCTTGCTCGATGTATGAGCCAATCAATATCCCTGCGTCATAACCTTCGGATACGAAATGGTCATGGCGGTTACTGACTGTGATGTCCACATTCAAATTGGGCCAGGCTTGTCGAAACTTGGGCAGTAGAGGTTCGATGACGTGTGGCAAGGCCAAACGCTCAACAATCAGCCTCAGTGTTCCTGAGGGGGCCTTTGCCGACTGCGCAGCATCCTCGAGACCATTGGCAATCGCTTGCGCGGCAGGCTCGATTTTCAACAGCAAATTTTTCCCCGCCTCCGTGAGTGACATCTTGCGAGTTGTGCGGTGCAAGAGCGGCACTCCAAGGCGAAGCTCCAACTTCTGCAACGCCTGGCTGATGGAGCCTGGGGTTTTACCAAGATCAAGAGCGGCTTTACGAATACTCAGCCGCTTGGCAATGGCTAGAAACTCGGACAATCCATCAAAGCTATCGGCGTGGCTCATCTCATTCCTTCATCCGTCCAGCACATCAGTGGTTGATTGCGAAACCTGTACTGTACGTGGATTTTCAGCCTCAATCCAAAACGATTAGGTTGTTTTATTAAACAATCTGTTCGGTATTGGGCGGCTTCTTTGCGCCTTTAGTCGCGGATACAGTGGCCTCCACCGCCAAGAAACTAAAGGAACTTCATATGTCTATTGCACAGCGTTTTGCTGGTCTTGTGGGCGCCACTGCCGCGCTGATGGTCACGGCGGCCCCTGTCGTTGCCGAAGACGATCTGAAAAGCGAAAAAGTGCTGATGGTGGTTTCCAGCCTCGACAAAAAAGCCTCGAACCTCGTCGGTGGCTTCTGGTTTCCAGAACTGACCCATCCGGTTGAAGTCTTTGATGAAGCTGGCCTCGCTTACGACATTGCGAGCCCCAGGGGCGGCTTCGCGCCGTTCGACGGTTTCGACCTTAGAGACCAAGCGACCCTCAACTTCTGGACCAACCCGGAACACCGCAACAAGGTAGGCAGCACCCTCAAACTCTCGGATGTCGACCCGTCGCAATACACCGCAATCTTGCTAGTCGGTGGTCATGGCCCCATGTGGGACTTCGTCGGCAACCCTGAACTTGATGAAATCGTGCGCACCGTTTATGAAAACAACGGCATTGTCAGTGCCGTATGCCACGGCCCAGCGGGGCTGATCGACGTCAAACTCAGTAACGGCCAGAGCCTGATCAAAGGCCGCCGCCTTACGGGGTTCACCGCTGAAGAGGAAGTTTCGCGCCAGTACGACAAGATCGTTCCATTTGAACTGGAAAGTGCTTTGAAAAACGCCGGCGCAACATTTGAAGAAGCCCCCCTCTTCGAAAGTCGGGTGGTGGTCGATGGCCGCCTGGTCACCGGTCAAAACCCAGCGTCAGCGAAAGCGCTCGGAGAGGCCGTGGTCAAAGCCCTGCAATCAAAATCCATCTGAGTTGATTCAATCTTGTTGTTGGGCAACATGCAGCCCGACGCCAAGATTGCTGCTCGCCACTCAGTAGGGGCATGGTTTCTTTTGTGCACTCGTTGCACTTTTAACCATCGAACAACCGAGGGCAAACTCAGCACACTGGGGAGATACAACATGCCGCGTTTAAACTTCCTACTGAGGTACGCAACATTGCTGGGCGTTTTTGGCGCCCTGCAATTTAGTAACTGTGCCAAAGCTGCCGACCTCAATGCCTGGGCGGCGTCAGTCCTGAGGCCTTCGAAAGTGCCTCACTTTGAGGCTGGAAAATGTCTGTGGGGGCGGGGGAGTCCAGCCCCCGCACATGATACGACGCACCCGAAAAAGGAAAAACGGCAAGATCTGGGTTGGCTACTACTACAACGGCAGAGATGCCAACGGCAATCGCGTCGAGATCCCTCTTGGCGGTGACCTCGATGAAGCCAAAGCCGAATGGGCTCGCCTGGAGCGCAAAGCTACGCCCAAGCCTGTCCACTTGATGGGCAGGCTATTCGACGACTACGAAGAAAAGGTCGTACCAGGGCTGAAATCCGGCACCCAGAGGGATTACCTCAAAGGCCTCAAGCAGCTACGCAACGCCTTTGAGTCAGCCCCCGTCGACGCGGTCACCCCACAAGTGATTGCCCAATATCGTGATGCACGGACAGCAAAGGTGCGCGCCAAGCGCGAGATTGCCCTCCTTTCGACCATATTCACCTTTGCCCGCGAATGGGGGCTGACCGAAAAAGCGAACCCCTGCGCGCGACTACGCAGGAACAAAGAGACACCACGCGACTTCTACGCTGGAAAAATCGTTTGGGATGCTGTGTACGTACAGGCCCCACCCGAGCTGAAAGACGCAATGGACCTTGCCTACCTAACTGGCCAACGCCCCGCCGATGTACTCAAAGCATCAACTGCCGACCTCAACAACGGGTTCCTGATGGTAGGCCAGGGCAAGACTGAGAAACGCCTGCGTATCCGCCTGCACGATGGAACAGACGCATCAGCCCTCAGCACCTTCCTCGATGCTCTGCTCGAGCGCAAAACCATGGCCGGAATCAGAAACTCAAGCCTGATCACCAACCAGGCAGGCCTGCGAATGAGTTACGCCATGCTGAGGAATCGGTGGGACGAAACTCGAGAGAAAGCAGCCAGGAAAGCTGAAGCCGAAGGTGATGCAACGCTTGCCACCGCAATCCGTCATTTCCAATTTCGCGACATCCGACCAAAAGCGGCCAGCGAAATTGACGACATTGGGCATGCTAGCCGACTGCTTGGCCATTCAACGCAGGAAATGACAAAAAAGGTATATCGCCGTATTGGTGAAATAGTACACCCTACGAAGTGAAACGGTTTTCGGAGTTCTCTTTGAAAACCATAAAAAACCAACCGTAAATATGATGCATATCCATTGGGCGGCGTAATACAAACCACATGCATATCCGACGAAAACACTAATTTTAACCAAAGGGCTGTGATGCTAACTACGCCCCGCAGCCCGGAGCCTTACTAGCCAACGATCGCACTAAAAGCTTATAGCTTCGAAATTAAATCGACAACTAGAAACCCAATCGAACTACTTTCCTGACCCACCTGACAACTGAAGCGTATGCATTCCTTTTTCATAGTATGGACCAACACAATAAGAGCTCTCATTTAACCCTGGGTCAATCATCGATGTAGTCATGATTATCTGGTATTTCTGCTCCACGCCTTCAAGCGAACGCACTAGAAGCCTTTGAAAATTTTGGCTACGCATCGGCCCCATCCCCTTATCTTCGATGTTATCCATCAACAACAATCGGGGGTACCGCATATTTTCATCCCATATTGACTCTTGAAGAATCGCCAAATGGAAACTGTTTTTCATAATTGTTTCAGAGCTTGCGGAAAACTTCGACCTACCATCAACCAGCATATAATCTCTAGCAAAGTCAAACTCAAACTTTCCAGGATCAATAAAGTCACTTTCAAATCCACCATCTTGCCGAAGCAACGTAATTGTTCTCTCCGAAAGATTTGACTCTAATCTTGACTTCCTAGACTCAGTCAAATAGGCATTCTTCTTAATTTCATCTTTCAGATGCAGAATTTGATTGTTTAGCTTGTCACGATCAGATATAAGCTGCTCTACGCTCGATACGAGTTTTATTTTTGCCTTCAGATTCGTCACACGCTCTTCAAGAGTCCCAATTCTAGAAGACAAGGTATAAAGTTTCAAAACCTTATCAGAACTCAGTGTCAGCGCAGCCTTATGCTTTGACTTAAGAGTGTTTAGCTGATGACCCTCTACTTGAATATACCTATCGGCCTCCTCTAACCTCGTCCTAAGCTCAACCAGCACCGACTCACTCTCACGCTTCTGAAAGTTCAAGTCATTCAACGCAGCCAAATAAGAGCTCTTTCTTTTCTCATCATCCACATCGGTTTTGCAGAGATGGCATGTACCTGTGCCATGGGACTCTATTGTAGACAAGCAACATGGGCAAAATTTGAATCTAACCTCCCCAAACAAGTCATAGGTTGCTCTCGACTCTTGTAGTGATTTAAGCCTAAACTCAATAGCTTTGATAAAAAGTTCTGACTCGACAATTTCATTGACTAGCTCAACTCGCCTCGAGGTTCTAATATCAATTTCTTTTGCAAGTGTAGAAATTTGCTCGGCAACTTTGGCAGCAGCCTCTTTAATTTGAGGACTTGAATCCGTGTCGGGTTGCAGTGCTATTTGCTGACGTTCTATCAGCAGCGCATTTAACTCCTGATTGGCCTCTTCAATTTCATTGTTAAGATGTTCGGCCCTCAAAACACCTTCTGTAGGCGAGATGTATTTAAAAATGGCTTCCAACTGGCCATATATTTTACTGAAATCTGTTTCAGCTTTAGAAAGCTGCTGCCGCAACCCATAGGTACCCAAGTCATCCACGCCCAACAAAAAATCCCCGATTGCTTGGCGCATGCTTGGTTTATCAAATGCCAGTTCGGCTTTGAGAATTTTATTAACAGGGGTATCTTGATCCACATATATCAAACGTAATATCTGGTGAATCGTGAGATTTGAACTATCATCATTTTGGTGATGTGGCCAACCAAACAGTTCAAAAATTTGTTGTGAGAAACTATGCTTATTCGCAGTACGCATAATACCGTACTGAACCCAATCAGCATGATTTATCTGTGAGCTTTCATAATCGCCAGAAAAAAACTGCATAGGAGGCTTGCTCGCCGGCTCAATTGCTCTTGACACCGTTAGCACATAGCCATTTATTTCAATTTGAACAACAACACTATCACATGCAGCAGCTTCTTTGTTCCAGCGCTCCTCCCTAAGATCACCACCCAGACCAAAAAACAATAAGTCCATTATAGTGGACTTACCAATACTGTTATCACCGCGTATTATGTTGATACCCAGATGAAATTTCTCGTCATAAACTGCCCGGCCAGATTTCATGACGAGAAAACGATGTATAAATAGCGTTGAATTATTTGATATCATAAATATATTCCATTAGGCCTGAGCGCTTTTTAAGCCCTGCATCTCCATTAAACTCAACTTTTGGCAATGCCTTAGTTATAATATCAAACGCAGCACTCTTCAAAAAAATATCATTTTCAACGAGTTCAGTATAACCATCAGGAAGAAGCTCACTATTGACCTTAAGAAAGCCACTTTCAAAATCAGACTTTGAAATAACGCCTTTGGCAATCAGTTCCAGCGCTGCGGTTTTTTGAAAAACTTGAAGATCATACAAAACCCTGGCGGGGTTGCTAATGTCCTCAAATTGTCCAGGAATAGATTTCAAATCAGCCTTGAATTCTTTTATGTTTGCAGGCCACGGCTTTATATTTTTCAACTGACTTGGAAATAGATAATAATAATCTAAAACTCTCAACTGATCCCACGTCAAAAAAAACTCATCAGTAGCTCGCAATATTGCTAACAACCTATACAAGCAATGGTTTGCATCGTATGCAGGATGATATATCAGCACTTTATACCTCCCAGACCAGATGACACTTCCCTGTTAAAAAATACAACATCCCATAGATTAAATACTGATCAATTGATACATCGACACTACAAACCTCAGCAAAAATTGTATTCACAATATTGTGATAAATAGCTTGATCAATATCCTCCGGACGGGCCCCAGACTTTAGAAGCGGGCGAATTTGACCGTCGAAGGACGCCTTTATTTTCTGAAGAATATAAAAGTAAATATATTGCCTTCGCGGAGAGAGCTGAGCTCTTGCAGCGATTTTTGCAAACCTGTCCTTATGCTCTATAGCTTCTTCGACAAGATCTTCTCTGTTTCCATTAACAAGCTTTTTCTGCAGCCCGATTACTGGTCGGCCTGCCCTATCGGCAAGATAAGTATTGAGCAGTTCGACAAAATCCTGAAACTCTTCGTCACCTTCGGAAAGAGCACCTATCCTGTCAAGTCCTGCCCTGATAACATTAGGATCAGGAGCTGCTGCAACTATATAGGTGACATTATGTTGATCACCACCAACGACTGAGCCTTTTACATCCGACTCTGTAACAACAATTTTATTCATTCAGGCTTACCGGAATTTCGATTTCCGCCAGTAATACCTCCACGGACTTTTGATTTTGAAACTGTTATTACATTTCCACCTTGAGGCTTACTTTTAACAAGGTTTATGAGTAAGACGCAGATAAAAAACACTAGCACAGCAACCAAACATAGCAGTACGAAAAGCTGAGTGCTATTAAGATTTTTAAGTATAGGGGAGGAAATCAGTGCGGGATAAACGCTATAAGCGACGAAGGCACCAACAGTGGCACTCCCACCATACTTTAAGGCGGTGCTCCAAAAATTTTCCATGCGTCAATCCTTGATTGTTGGCAAACAGCCATCATCCCGGACAACCGCACGTGCGTAAAGAGCCTTTCACCTTTTTACTGATGCATACCTTTACTTAGTCCGCTCATTATGGACGAACTGCTTTGACCCACTGATCAACCCACCCTAGCGAGGAGTTCGCGCAAAAAAATCCTGTGAGTTGCGGAACACCGCCGGAAAATTGCGGAACACTTCACTTTTTTGAGAGCATAAAAAAACCCGTAGATCATTGATCTACGGGCTTTTTATAGTGGAGGCCGAGGTCGGAATCGAACCGGCGCAGGTGGATTTACAATCCAATAACATTTTCAATTATTACAGTGACTTAGCTTATTTTTGTTTCCGCAATTTCACTTTTTTAGCAGACCTACAGCCAAGGCGGGCCAAGGGTCGCGATTCAAGTTGCGGAACGGATTGCCCCATCCTGTTTGATAGAGTTCGCCGAGAACTGGAAATTTCCTGCCCTCGGTAGGATGCCAAACTCCTTGCTGTAAAACTGGCATCCCGGCTTGTGCTTAGATCTTCGGTTTCACGGCCTTGGCTTTTTCGTCGGCCAGTTTCTGTTTGCGCACGGCTTCTGCGTTCGCATCCTGTGAGGCCAGCTCATCGAACATCACTTTGGCGTCGGTGATGGAGAGCGTATAGGACGCCACCATCTGATCTTTTTCTTTTGCCGCTCTAACCGTGATGATTTTCCCGCAGTTCGGGCTGAATGAGCGCGGAGCGGTGACCGAAACGCCAGGAATAGGAGTGATTGTTCCGTTACCCTGGCATGGAGCCAGGCCCGATCCAGTCCATTGTTTGCCGTTGCGGTCGTATTGCCAATTGAGGCCCATTGCTCCGATTACCATGGTGTCGGAAGGTTGACCGAACTTCTCGGTGAGGGCGCTCTTGAACGTGTTGACGTCGATGCGGCCTCCTTTATCGAAGCGTTGAACACGCGCCACGAACCATACCTTGCCAGCATCGTTCAGCAATGCCGCAAACTCGTCCGAAGGTCCACCCGGGTGGTTGGTGCCTGTGCTCATCATGAGATCACTGGTTTTCGCCGTGACACCGGCTGCTTTTCCATTAGTCAGCATCAGCGGCGTAACTGTGAAGTCGGGATTGGCCTTGGCAATGGCTTCTTGAGCTTGCGCCAACGAAGAACCGATGGTCACGCCCGAAATGTCATCTGCTGCCAAAGAGGCTGTGCTCGCGAGTGCTACGAAAGTTGCAGTGGCCAGAACACTTAGCCCCTTGAGGCGAGTGCGCTTGCAAGTCTGTTTAACTGCTTGGGCTTCGTTGAACTCGTTTGCAACAAAGGGGAATTGCATGAGACCTCTTCCTGAAGTCGATTGAAGGGCGGGCAAAGTATCACAATGGGTCCATTTGCAAAAAGCAGCAGCGCCCATAGGCCGCATGTTTGCCGAGGTCTGGCTGGAACAGTAGCGCAGCGTAGAACGCCTAAGCGTCCATGAAGACACAAGCGCCACCTCCATTTTCTGGGACTAATGAGCAAACCTCATGAAGCCTTGCCGATTTACCCGTCTAGTCCTCATTCGTTAGCCCGCTTACTGTTCCCCAACGCCATATTCGGGAGAACGAAATGCACAAGCGCACACTCGGCAACAGCTCACTTGAAGTATCGGCACTCGGCTTCGGCTGCATGGGCCTGAGCCATGGCTACGGGCCAGCGACAGAGACGCAGCAAGCGATCTCGCTGATTCGCACGGCAGTTGATCGAGGCGTCACGTTCTTCGATACCGCCGAGTTCTACGGCCCCTATCTCAATGAGCAAGTAGTCGGCGAGGCGCTGTCCCCGGTTCGTGACCAGGTCGTGATCGCCACGAAATTCGGCTTCGCCGTCGGTGCCGACAACACAAAGCAGACTCTGGACAGCCGGCCCGAACGTATTCGGGTAGCCGTCGAGGGGTCGCTGCGCCGACTGAGAACCGATTACATCGATTTGCTCTACCAGCACCGCGTCGATCCGGACGTGCCGATTGAGGACGTCGCTGGGGCGGTGAAAGACCTGATTAGCGAAGGCAAGGTCAAGCATTTCGGCCTGTCGGAGGCCGGTGCAAAGACCATTCGCCGTGCGCACGCGGTGCAGCCGGTCACGGCGCTGCAAAGCGAATACTCGCTGTGGTGGCGCGAGCCTGAGCAGGAAATCCTGCCGATGCTTTGGGAACTGGGCATCGGCTTCGTGCCATTCAGCCCTTTGGGCAAAGGTTTTCTCACCGGCACGGTATCGGCGGAGGCCACTTATGGCAGCGACGATTTCCGCAGCATCGTCCCTCGTTTCAGTCAGTCGGCGCTGCGGGCCAATCAGGGCCTGGTGGTGTTGATCCGTCAGATCGCTGCGCAGAAACAAGCGACACCGGCACAGATCGCGCTGGCCTGGCTGCTCGCGCAGGCACCGTGGATCGTGCCGATTCCGGGAACGACCAAGCTGCATCGCCTGGAAGAAAACCTCGGCGGCGCGGACATCACGCTCGATGCAGCCGAGCTGAAGGCGATTGATGCTGCGCTGGCGCAGATCCGCATCGAAGGCGAGCGCTATCCCGAAGCCCTCAAGGCGCGTGTCGGCCGATGAGCAGCGATCACGATCCACTGCGGCGCACGGTGATCGCTGCGCTGGCGAGTGCCCCGCTGCTATCACTCGCCGACACGCAAAGCCCCCATGAAACCCCACGTTCCGGTTCGCGGATTCTGGTTGCGTACTTCTCGCGCTCGGGCAATACCCGCGTAGTTGCCGGGCTGATCCAGCGTGGACTGAGTGCCGATCTGTTCGAGATTCGCCCGGCCCACGCCTACCCCGAGGACTATCTGCAAACCGTGGAGCAGGCGCGCCAGGAGCGTGACAGCGGCTTCGAACCCGAACTGCAAAGCAAGGTTCACGCCCTCAGCGATTACAACACGATCTATCTGGGCTTTCCGATCTGGGGTGAAACCGCCCCGCCGATCGTGCGCGCCTTCCTCAGCGCCCACGACCTGACCGGCAAGACCCTCATCCCCTTCAACACCCACGGCGGTTATGGCTTGGGCAGCAGCCGCAGCGTACTCGTCAAGCACGCGCCGAAGACTAAGGTTCTGGAAGGGTTTGTGATGGAGGGTGAGCAGGAGCGCAAGACCATGGAACGCGTGAACGGCTGGCTGAGCGATCACCCCCTCACGCGTTAATCGAATTCTGTACGGAGTGACATCATGAAAAACCGCACATTGGGCAATGGCCTGGAAGTGTCCGCTCTGGGCCTTGGCTGCATGAGCATGACTTCGGCCTACGGGCCGGCTGCCGAGAAGGCCAGCATGATCAAGCTGATTCGTTCGGCCCACGAACAAGGCGTCACCTTGTTCGACACCGCTGAAGCGTATGGCCCGTTCGCCAATGAAGAACTGCTGGGCGAGGCCTTGATGCCGATCCGCGAGCAAGTCGTCATCGCCACCAAGTTCGGCTTCGATATCGACCTGATCACCGGCGCACGCGGCGGCGGCACCAACAGCCGTCCGGAGCATATCCGCGCCGTGGCCGAAGCGTCGTTGAAGCGTCTGCGCACCGATTGCATCGACCTGTTTTATCAGCACCGCGTTGATCCGCAGGTGCCCATCGAAGACGTCGCCGGCACCGTCAAGGATCTGATCGCCGAGGGCAAGGTCAAGCATTTCGGCCTGTCTGAGGCGGGCGTGGAAACCATTCGCCGGGCGCACGCGGTACAACCGGTCACGGCCGTGCAGAGCGAATATTCGCTGTTCTGGCGCGGCCCGGAGCTGGAACTGCTGACGGTACTGGAAGAACTGGGGATCGGCTTCGTACCGTTCAGCCCGCTGGGCGCCGGTTTCCTCACCGGTCAGATCGACGAGCACACGCAGTTCGACGCCAGCGACTTCCGCAACTTCGTCCCGCGTTTTTCTCCTGAAGCGCGCAAGGCCAATCTGGCGTTGGTCGACGTGGTGAAAGCCGTCGCGCAACGCAAACACGCTACGCCAGCGCAAGTGGCACTGGCCTGGTTGCTCGCACAGAAAGCGTGGATCGTGCCGATCCCGGGCACCACCAACCCCCATCGACTGGAAGAGAACCTGGGCGCGGTCGGGCTGCAATTGATCGACGATGATCTGCGCGTGATCAACGAGCAAATGGCGCAGATTCAGGTGCACGGTGAACGCCTGCCGGAATCGGCACTGAAAATGACCGGACTCTGAGTCTGCCCAACGCGGCGCCACGTACAGCGCCGCTTTCACGTCTGACCGGAGTTGATCCGATGAACCGATTGATCGCACCACTCGTTGCTTTGTCATTCATGGCGGCAGAGTCCCAGGCCGCCAGCGAAATCCGCGTTACGCCGAACGGATCGCAGCCCTCGGTCAAGGGCGCGGCGCAAAACTTTACCGGCACGGTGCGCGTTGATGGCCTGTTCAAAGGTGATGCGCCCGCGCGCATCGGCGGCGGCACGGTAACCTTCGAACCCGGCGCACGCACGGCGTGGCACACCCATCCGCTGGGGCAAACGCTGATCGTCACTGCAGGTGTCGGCTATGTGCAGCAAGAGGGTGGCCCGCGACAGGAAATCCGTCCGGGCGATACTGTCTGGATTCCGCCGCACGTCCGTCATTGGCATGGCGCCACGGCCAGCAATGGCATGACCCACATCGCGATTGCTGAAGCCGCGGACGGCAAGACCGTCACCTGGGCGGAGCAGGTCTCGGAGGCGCAGTACGCCGGCCAATGAAGTTACGGAATGTGTCGAAGCTGCTCGCCCGGCACCTTTGACGCAAACCATCATCCGCTCCCCAGGCCCCGCAACAGCGGGGTCGCGCCGGGATTTAGGCGATTATCGCAACACCGACTCATGAGTTCTGCTCAGGAGTCCATGCGCCTTTTCGGGGTTAATCGCCCCAACCATCCTCCGTACGATCCAGCAACACCGCAGAGACCTGCAATGGACGGAGCCTTTCATGATGACCACTGACGAACGCAACCGCACTGCCCTCCCCGCACTCATCGTGCTTTGTCTGGGCGTTGCGACGATCTTCAGCGTTACCACCCAAGCAGCCGAGGCATCGCAGACCATGACCAGCACACCCGCCAGCGCAACTACATTGTCGAGCCAACAACAAACGATTCCACTGATCGCGGCATTCATGGCGACCAGCGACATGCCTCACCTCAACGCGGCGCTCAACCAGGGACTCGATGCCGGCCTGACCATCAGCGAAACCCGCGAAATTCTGGTGCAGCTCTACGCCTATGTCGGCTTCCCGCGCAGCCTCAACGCCTTGAACGAGCTGATGACGGTGGTGCAGGCGCGCAAACAGCGCGGCATTGAAGATGCGCCGGGGCGTGAGCCGAGCCGGGTGATTCCGGTGGGGGCTGAGTTGTTAGCGACGGGTACGGCGAATCAAACCAAGATCTCCGGCGCCCCGGTCAAAGGCCCGGTGTTCGAGTTCGCTCCGGTGATCAACCGGTTCCTGCAAACGCACTTGTTCGGCGACATCTTCGAGCGCGACAACCTCGACTGGCAAAGCCGCGAACTGGCGACCGTTGGCGCGCTGGCAGCGACGCCGGGGGTGGAATCGCAGCTGCACTCGCACATGGCGGCGAGCCTGCGCGTTGGTCTCAGCGCGGCACAGTTGCGCCAAGCCACCGAGCTGCTGAAAAAACACGGCGATGCGCAGACGGCTGAACGGGCCAGCGCAGCGCTGAACCAAGCCCTCTCGGCTTCGGGGAAATGACATGAAAGCTGCAAAGCATTTGCTGTGCATCTCGCTGTTGAGCCTGTTGGCGGCCTGCGCGAACCATTCCGAAGGCCCGCTGCTGATCCAGAAGCAAGGCAGCTTCGCTGCCGGCGGAACGATGACCACGGCACCGGGCACCTTCAACCCGCGCCAACCGATGGCGCCCAACGGCCAGACTTACCACGGTGACCACGCCTACGCGTTCTATCAGATCCCGGTCAATGCGCGAAAACTGCCCATCGTCATGTGGCACGGCGCGGGTCAATTTTCCAAGACGTGGGAAACCACCGCCGATGGCCGCGAGGGATTTCAGAACATCTTTCTGCGCCGCCACTACGGCGTCTATCTGATCGATCAGCCTCGGCGTGGTGATGCCGGACGCAGCATGGTCGATACCACAATCAAGCCTGTGCCTGACGAACAACTGTGGTTCAACCAGTTCCGCATCGGCCTGTGGCCCAACTACTTCAACGGCGTGCAAGTGGCACAGGACGCACAAACCCGCGAGCAGTTTTTCCGGGCGATGACGCCAAACACCGGGCCATTCGACATGGGCGTGGTCTCCGATGGCGTGTCGGCGCTGTTCGACAAAATCGGCCCGGGGATTTTGTTCACCCATTCGCAAGGTGGCGGGCCGGGCTGGTTGACGGCGATCAAGAACGGCAATGTCAAAGCCATCGTGGCGTTCGAACCGGGCAGCAGTTTCGTGTTTGCTGACGGTGAAGTGCCGGCGCCGATTCCCAGCGCGTTTGACACGGTGCAAGGCGCAGCGGTGCCGATGGAGCAATTCATGGCACTGACGCGCATTCCGATTCTGATCCTCTACGGCGACAACATCCCGGAACAGGCCGTCGACCTGCCCGCGCAGGACAGTTGGCGCGCACGCCTGAAGATGGCCCGCCTGTGGCGTGATGCAGTCAATCGCCACGGCGGTGACGTGCGGCTGATCCACCTGCCGGAAATCGGCATCCACGGCAATACCCACTTCCCCATGTCGGATCTGAACAACGTGCAGATCGCTGATCTGGTCGCGCAATTTCTCAAAGAAAAACAGCTGGACTGACCCAAACATTTTTGAAACTGCCGCCCTTTTGATTGCTCAGGAGCTTCACGTGAAGAACACTCTCAAAGCCACGCTCATGTCGGCATTGGTCGGCCTCTCGACGGGCGAAGCCTTGGCCGCCGACTACAAAAAGAACCCGTTCACCCTCGCCTACGACGGCGCGATCAGCAAGAACGAAGCGGGCAAGGTCAATATCCACCCGGTCATCTACAAGCTCAATGGTCTGGACATCGCCGCCAACGTTTACACCCCGGCCAACTACGACGCGAAGAAGACCTACCCGACCGTGGTCGTTGCACACCCCAATGGCGGCGTGAAAGAACAGGTTGCCGGTCTGTATGCCCAGCGCCTGGCGGAACAGGGCTACATCACCATCACGGCCGATGCGGCGTATCAGGGCGCCAGTGGTGGTCAGCCACGCAGCATCGATAAACCGGCGTATCGCATTGAAGACATCCACGGCATGGCCGACTTCATCAGCCAGTTTGCCGGTGTCGATGACAAGCGTCTGGGCCTGCTCGGCATCTGCGGCGGTGGCGGCTATTCGTTGGCGGCGGCGCAAACCGATAAACGCTTCAAATCGCTGGCGACGGTAAGCATGTTCAACTCAGGCCGGGTACGCCGCAACGGCTACAACGACTCGCAAATGGACAGTATCCAGCAACGTCTGCAGCAGGCATCAGCAGCTCGCGCGCAAGAAGCCGCGGGTGGCGCGGTGCTGTATTCGGGGGATGCCAACCTCACCGACGAGCAAATCGCCAAACTGCCTTTCGAGCTGTATCGCCAGGGCTACGAGTACTACTGGAAGACCCACGCACACCCCAACTCGACCTTCAAATACACCACCAGCAGCCTGATCGACTTGATGCGTTTCGACGCCACTGACCCTATCGAATTGATCAATCAACCGTTGCTGATGATCGCCGGCAGCAAGGCCGACAGTCTGTACATGACTCAGGATGCCTTCCCCAAAGCAACCGGTACCACGGACAAGGAAGTGTTCATTCTCGATGGCGCGACGCACATCGAAACCTACTGGGTGCCGCGTTATGTTGATGCGGCGATTGGCAAGCTGACCGAATTTTACGCACGAACCCTGTGATGAGCGCCTTGAGGGTCGCGCATCCATGCGCAACCTGCTTTCATGGAATAATCCCGCGTCCCTCATGAGAGGCCCTCATCAATGTCCCGCGCCAACCTCAACGACCTGCAAGCCTTCGTGGTGATCGCCCGCGAAGGCAGTTTTACCCGCGCAGCCGCACAGCTGGGCGTCTCGCAGTCAGCGCTGAGTCACACCATGCGCGCCCTTGAAACTCGGCTGGGCGTGCGCCTGTTGACGCGAACCACACGCAGCGTTTCGCCGACCGAGGCCGGTCAGCGCTTGTATCGGTCGATGGCGCCGCGCTTCGATGAGATCGAACTGGAATTGGCCGCCGTCAGCGAATTTCGCGACACCCCTGCCGGCAATGTGCGCATCCAGGCGTCGGAACACGCGGCGAACAATATTCTGTGGCCGAAGCTGCTGAAGGTGCTGCCCGACTACCCGGACATCAAAGTCGAAATCACCGTTGACTACGCCCTCTCCGACATCGTTGCACAGCGTTATGACGCAGGTGTGCGCCTGGGTGATCAGGTGGCCAAGGACATGATCGCAGTGCCGATCGGGCCATCGTTACGCATCGCCGTTGTCGGCTCGCCGCAGTATTTCCGGCATCGGCCTTACCCGATGGAACCGGGAGATCTGGCGGCGCACAACTGCATCAACCTGCGCCTGCCGACTCACGGCAGCCTGATGCAATGGGATTTCGAAAAGGATGGCCACGAACTCAAGGCCCGCGTCGAAGGCCAATGGACATTCAACAGCAGCGTGCCAATTCTGCGTGCGGCCGTGGCGGGATGTGGCTTGGGCTTCCTGCCGGAGGACATGGTGGCGAAGGAGCTTGCTGACGGTAGCCTTGTGCGGGTCTTGGAAGATTGGTGCCAGCCCTTTGCCGGTTATCATCTCTACTACCCCAATCGCCGTGAACACTCATCAGCGTTTGGCGTTGTAGTCGAAGCGTTACTCTACAAGCGCTGAGTCATCGACCTTCAAGGCGCATGAGTTTCATCCGTCCCCACAAACCCGTGAATGAGCAAATGCTTTTGATCGATTGCAGTAGGACCCGATCGGCTGCAATGGGTCGATTTCTGCTGATTATGAATGGCAGCTATCGGCTGTGGATTCAACCGGTCGATGCAACAGATTGGCTAAATCGTTCAGCGGGTGTTTCGTAGTCTAGTGTTTTCCGAGGGCGGCTATTCGCCAACGACTTCTCGGAGCAAGCGGACTGAGAATGCACTGAATGTCGACGTGGGGACCAGTGTCAGCAGGCCGCGCCTCGACCAATTAAGCAGCCTCTCTGAGAGCTCAGCGAGGGCTATGAGCTTTAGAGGGGCAGGAGTTGGGTGCAGGACTTTTCGATGATATTGCAGTCGAGCGCGGGCTGAACCGAAATGCCCGATTCAGCTAACCAAGATGGCCTTGGCTTGCTGAAGATGCGTGCGGAACCGGGACGCATAATCTTCGGCAACTGCAGCTTGAACACTCGCGCGATTTGCTAGCGCATGGCGCCACTCTGCAATGCGACCAAGTCCATCGAACAATGGATGACTGGGTTCGAATCCTAGTATGTTGAAGTAGCGGAAAACTGGAGCAACGGTTATATCCACCATGCTGAGCTTCGCACCAGCGAAGTAATCGCCGTCCGATTTTTCAAGTTCGAATCGCTCTAGTTTGCCTCTCAACGCTGCTGATTTACTTAGCGCTGTCTGCTGATCCGCTGCATTCAAATATCCCCACGCATCCGCGAGCATGGCAGTGGCGAATTCGATCCAGGCACGGTGTTGAGCACGGGTGATTGCATCTTCCGGGTGCAAAGCGGGCTCCGGATACACCTCTTCGATGAATTCACAGATTGCCACGCTCTCGAAGAGCACGTTCGTACCCTCGCCGCCTTTTTGCACCTTTAGAAGTGGGACTTTGCCCGTTGGAGACATGGCCAGAAACCAGTCGGGCCTGACCTTCAGATCCACATCAATGCGCTGAAATGGAACCTGCTTTTCGAGGAGTAAAATTGCCACTCGCTGAACAAACGGACAAAGCTCGTGGCTAACGAGCGTGTGCTGTGATTGCGACATTTGAATACCCACTGTTATTTCGACAACTCCCACCTCCGGGCAGGAAGCGGGATGTGCAGACTTGAAGGCGTGCTTATCTCGTTAAAGCGAGCGACCACCATCAACAATAATTTCCGTTCCCACCGTCCAACGAGACTCGTCTGACGCGAGGTACAGCACCGCCTTAGCTACTTCTTCAGGCGTACCAAAACGGCCAAATGGGATAGTCGCAGCAATATCTTTGTTGACCTGCTCGCGGTAGGCATCGGGGATACCCGCCTTGTCGTACAGCGGCGTGTCGATCGGACCAGGGCTGACCGCATTTACCCGAACACCACGCGGTAGAAGCTCGCTAGAAAGCGTTTTCGACATGTTCAGAAAGGCAGCCTTTGTTGCGGCATAAATGGATGAGCGCGCGGCGCCCAGGTGCGCACTGACCGAGGTGTTAAGAACCACCGATGCTGGGTTGGAGAAGACCGGCAGCAGTGCTTGCAGGAGGAAGTAAGGGCCTTTGACATTAATGTCAAAGGAGCGGTCAAACATCTCTTCGTTCCAGTCTTCGATTGGCATCCAGACGGATACGCCAGCATTGAGGAAGGCAACGTCGAGCTGCCCGTAATGAGACTGAACAGCGTGGGCCAGCTCCTTCTGGGCTGTGATACTGGCGGAGTCGGCTCGTAGCACCAGAACCTCGCTGCCTAAGACAGCTTTGGCGTTTGCAATTGACTCAGGATTAACACCGGTGACGATCACCCGAGCGCCTTCTGTGAGGAATTGTTTTGCGGTCTCCAGACCAATGCCACTTGTGCCGCCAGTGATGAGCGTACGCTTGCCTTGTAAACGGGACATGTAAATTTCCTCTCATTTGTGACGACCAGTCGAACGACTGACCTTCTGAGAGCAACTATGTATTCATGCTGGAGCGCTGATAAGATAGCCAAATAGAATAAATCTCATGCGAAATCCGCATGAAAGAGGACATGTGATGGATCGGTTGTTACTGATGAGCTGTTTTGTACGCGCCGTCGAGACCGGCAGTTTTTCAGCTGCGGGGCGTGATCTTGGACTCGGACAACCGAACGTCAGCCGTTATGTCGCCGCACTCGAAGATCATCTGCAAACCAGGCTGCTTCACCGATCGACAAGAAAGCTGACGCTCACACCGGAAGGTGAGCAGTACTACGCAGATGCGCGGCGTATTTTGGGCTCAGTAGAAGAGTCAGAGTCCTCTCTGAGAGGGAACGTGGCACCGTCCGGGCTACTGCGCGTCGCATGCCCGACTGCATTGGCGCACACCTTTATCGTGCCCCATGTGGCTAGATTTCTGGAGCTCTATCCAGAAGTGTCGCTCGATCTCCAGATCAACGATCGCTACGTCAATCTGGTCGACGAGGGAGCCGAGCTCGCGATTCGCATTGGCCACCTTGAGGACAGCGCAATGCGTGCCCGGCCACTAGCGTGGTTCGAGCGTGTGTGTGTGGCCAGCCGCGAGTACTTGGCGAAACGTGGTTCTCCCTCTTCGCCTGATGACCTGAAGGAACACGACTGCCTTATTTACACTCTGCTATCTACCGGTACTAACTGGCGGTTTAAAGACATTGATGTCCCGGTCTCCGGTCGCCTGCGGGTCAATTCACCCGAGGCGATACGTGAGTACGTCAATGCAGGATTAGGAATCGCGCAAGGCCCTCAATGGCTTTATGAGGAAGGGCTAAGAAGTGGCAATCTTCAGCTGCTGCTTAGCGACTACGTAGCACCACAGGTGCCGATCCAGGTCGTTTACCTAGCGAATCGGCTGCAGCCCAAGCGAGCCATCGTTTTCATGGACTTCATGGCGGATGTGTTTGCAAAAAGCTCTGCATTCCATGAACGCCTAAAGTAGCCTCAACCCCATGACCAGCGTGCGAACGGATAACCAGAACTACGGAGGCGATTCAGTGCGGTGCAGAGGACGGCCTAGATATAGATGCCGTCCGCTGGTGATGGGCGCCCTTTTGAGCGAAAGGGAAACGACCCGCCCCAATCAATGCCCGGGTCGAGACCGTTACAACGGGAAAATTCTTCAAGCAGCTTTGGCCCAAAGGCCGGGCCATTGTGCCGAGCGAAGGCTGGTATGAGTGGGTGAAGGCCCCCGATGATCCCAAGAAGAAACAGCCCTACTTCATTCGGCTGAAAAGTCAGCGGCCTATCTTCTTCGGTGCTCTGGCCCAGGTTCATCCGGGTCTACAGCCCCACGACGGGGACGGGTTCGTGATCATCACCGCAGCGAGCAATTCAGGGATGGTCGATATTCACGACCGCAGGCCCCTGGTGCTTACCGCAGACATCGCCAATGAATGGCTTGATCCAGAGCTTTCAACAAAACGAGCAGAAGAGATAGCCAAGAACCTTTGCCAGCCAACCGAAGTGTTTGAATGGTATCCGGTCGGGAAGGCTGTGGGCAGCGTCAAGAACCAGGGGTCTGAACTAATAGAGCCTGATCAATCTGACAAGTAAATCCAGAACACGAGGGCCACCGCGCTGACCCACGCCAAAGTCAGCAAGAACGACAGGCCTGCAAGCCGTTTATCCATAAAAATTCTTTCTCGTTTTGAACCTGCAATTATAAAAATAAATTCTTGCTAGTAGCAAAACAGTGGCTACGCTAATGAGCGCGTCACCCTCTCCGACTGGAAACCCTAACAACGTTGCGTGCAACCATATACTGCCTGCAATGATTGGAAAGGACTAGGTAACCGAGTCGTATAACTCTCAGTCTAAAAAGGAATATAGACATGGGCATTAACGTTACAAATAAATCCTCAAATAAAATTGAAGTCGCCATTAACCAATGGGGCAACGACGGCGACACCAGTTTTTTTTCCGATAGACAGAGAAAAAAAGGAAAGCTGGAACAGGGCTGACAGCCGCGGCTTTGTGCTCTCTTTGAAAAGGGGAGGCACGCAGAAGCCATACTATGTCCAGGCTGACAGTTCAATTGTGGTTGGAAACACAGAAGTAAAAGATGGCGATCGTGTTCTTGAGCCAATCAGCAATTAGTTCGAGAAGGTCATTCAAGGTGCCTCTCGGGCACCTTGTCTTTATAGAAGTACCGAAGAACAAGTGTTAACAATCGACGCTATTGTTGATAGCTCTCATGCACATACTTCTGACATGCACGCAAAGCGATTAGTCCTTGGTCCCCGTCACCGGTGATAGCGACAATTCGTTGAGCAACCGCTGGGGCAAGTTCGGCTCTCGCAACTCCATGAACCACGCTGCCGACGCCGGCGGCGGTTGACAGCCCACCGCCACCACTCGGGGCAGCGGCGAGTAGGACTGACAGCCGTACATCAGCAGTAGCCAGTTGGTCACGCAGGCGAGTCTGATAGGTTTGAGCATCGCGCCGCGCCTTGTAATGGGTTTGATCATTCGTCTGCAGGCGATCCTCCAGCGCCCGGCGCTCGACCTGCTGGCGTTCCTGCCAGTCGATCACCGCCGCCGCGGCCTGCTCGCGATCACGTCCATAGGACTCGGCCTGCTCGGCCAGTGGCTTGCCGTAGTGGATGGCTTGCCAGGACCAGGGCGGCAATCAGCCCGTGCACGCCCAACGCACTCAAGGCAGCACCTTCAGCGCACGCTCATACAGCGCCTCGCGGTCGGCCATACCGTTGGTACCGCCGTTGATGCGCTTGGTGATGGTGAGAACGTCGCCCTTGACCAAAGGCACGCAGGATAACTATCGGAAAGGTCTGCGACAGATCTGCAAGGCATTCACTGGCGCTCCAATCGACGCTCTGACGCCCCAAGTAATCGCTCAGTACCGCGATGCCAGAAAGGCCAAAGTACGCGCCAACGGGAGATAGCTCTGCTCCATGTTCACATTCGCACGTGAAAGAACCCCCTCGGGACTTCCACGCCGGCGAAATTGTGTGGAATGCCGTCTATACCCAAGCCCCGCAGGAACTCAAAGATGCAATGGATCTGGCATACCTGATCGCCCAGCGCCCGGCCGATGTACTGAAGGCGTCTGCAACTGACATCAACAAAGGATCCTTGATGGTCGGCCAGGGGAAAACCCAGAAACGCCTACGCATTCTTTTGCGTGATGGTGTAACAGCTTCCGACCTCAGTGCCTTCCTGGATGATCTGCTCGACCGCAAAGCCATAGCCGGGATCAAAAGCAGCAACCTGATTACCAATCAGGCTGGACTGCGCATGAGTTACGCCATGCTGCGCAATCGCTGGGACGAGGCACGTGACGCTGCGGCGACAAAGGCGGCTGCCGAGGGCGACCCCGAGTTGGCGGCAACAATCCGGAAGTTTCAGTTCCGCGACATCCGACCAAATTCGCGACATCGCCGATGCCTGCGCCCTGCTTGGGCACTCAACTCAGGAGATGACAAAAAAAGGTTTATCGCCGCGTGGGCGCCATCGTCAAACCAACAAAATAATCCGCACATGCGGAACACATTCCAAAAGATGCGGAACACTTTGCTTTTTTGAGGGCATAAAAAACCCCGTAGATCGTTGATCTACGGGGTTTTTAAGGGTGGAGGCCGAGGTCGGAATCGAACCGGCGTAGGTGGATTTGCAATCCACTGCATAACCATTTTGCTACTCGGCCCCAAGTGTCAAATACTGCTGTAACACAGCGCTTAACACAAACAAACTTTAACGCTACCAAGATCGCTTCGATCTCGTAACTCTTTGTTTTCTAAAGAGTTTTTACGTTTTCCGTTTCAGGAATGGACGCAATTATGGACGCGTTTTACAGTCCTGGCAACTCCTATTCGAATTTTTTTCCAGTAACGCTGCGAGCCCCCAAGAATACGGGCGTTCGAGCGGGCCTTGGGGCCCTGTATCGGGGCCGGATGATTGCACAATCTCGGGCAGATAGCTCGCCTCGTTGACGCGTCTAGGCCATTGCCCTCCCCCAAATGGTCGGCGGATTGTGCCGACTGCCTGGCACTGCCCTCCTTAATCGCTCCCCCGGCGCTTTCGGCAAGCGCTAGAATCCGGCTAGCCGCCGGGTGGTTGCCGGCTTTTTCCCGACTCGACGAGACGCGTTTGATGAGCCTGAATTTCGACACCCTGTACCCGCGCCACGGCACTGGAAGCACCAAGTGGAGCCGTTACCCGGAGGATGTGCTGCCGATGTGGGTGGCCGATATGGACTTCGCCGTGGCCGAGGAGATTATCCAGGCCCTGCGCCAGCGCCTGGAGCATCCATTGCTCGGCTACAGCGTGCCCCAGGACGAACTGCGGAACGCCATCGTTGCCGACCTGTGGCACAAGTACGCCTGGCGCGTGCAGGCCGATGAGTTGGTGTTTCTGCCGGGGGTGGAGCCGGGCTTCAACATGGCCCTGCACGGTTTTGTAAAGCCGGGGCAAGCGGTGGTGGTGCAGACCCCGAATTACCGGCCGCTGCGCATGGCCCCGGACAACTGGCAGTTGCCCAAGACCGAATTGGCTTTCGAGGTCGACGCCGAGGGCACCACCTACCACACCCCCATCGAGAAACTGCGCCAAGCCTTGCAAGGGGCCGGCGCCCTGCTCCTGAGCAACCCGCACAACCCCCTGGGCAAGGTCTTCCCCCGCGAGGAACTGCTGGCGGTGGCGCAAGCCTGCCTGGATCAGGGGGCGCTGATCATCTCTGACGAGATTCACGCCGAGCTGTGCTTCGACGGTCGCCGGCATATTCCCACCGCGTCCCTCAGCCCGGAGATTGCCCGCCGCACCATCACCCTGATGTCGGCGACCAAGGCCTACAACATCGCCGGGATGAAAACCTGCTTTGCGGTGATCCAGGACCCGGCCACCCGCCTGCGCTTCAATAACGCTCGGGCGGGGATGGTCGACAGCGTCAGCCCCCTGGGCCTGGAAGCGACCCTCGCCGCGATCACCCTGGGCGGGCCGTGGCAGGCGGCGCTGATGGAGTACCTGCAAGGCAACCGTGATTACCTGGTGCAGGCGGTGGCGACTCGGCTGCCGGGCATCCGTATGCACTCGCCCCAGGGCACCTACCTCGCCTGGCTGGATTGCAGCGCGTTGGGGCTGGCCGACCCCCACGACTTTTTCCTCAAGCAGGCCAAGGTAGGGCTTAGCGCGGGCCTTGAGTTTGGCGATGACTGCGGGCAGTTCGTGCGTTTGAATTTCGGTTGCCCGCGGGCGCTGCTCGAAGAAGGCATCCAGCGCCTGCAGGACAGCCTGAGCAAACGCTGAACGCAAGGCGCGCCGCCGTTCCAGGCGGCGCGCCCTGGCCTTAAAAGCCCACCGTGGCCGACACCAGCCAGGTGCGCGGGGTCGACAGGGTCAGGCCGGCAGCGCTGTCGGCCGAAGTCGCGGCCGATGCCCAGTAGGTGGTATTGAGCACGTTTTCTACGCTGGCACGCAGGGTGATGTCGGTCTCATCCAGCTTGAAGGCGTAGCGCGCACCGAGGTCGTAGCGTTCCCAGTTGTCGATTTTCTGCTGGTTGGCGGCGTCCAGGTACTGGGCACCGGTGTGAATGGCCCGGGCGGTCAAGGTCAGGCCTTGCAGGCTGTCGATGTCCCACTCCGCCCCCAGGTTGGCATTGAGCACCGGCGAACCGGTGCCACGGTTGCCATCAAACTGGCCGTTGGCCGTTTTGGTCTGCTCGCTGTCCAACACCATGACCCCGCCCAGCAGACGCACCCCGGGGGTCGGCTCGCCGAACAGGTTCAGTTCTACGCCCTGGTTACGCAACTCGCCATCGGGCTTGAAGGTGTTGTTGGTGGTGACGTAGGACGGTTGTTCGATACGAAACAGGCTCGCGCTGATGGCAAAACTGCCCAGGTCGTACTTGGTGCCCACTTCCACTTGCTTGGTCTGGGTCGGCGGGAAGATTTCGCCCGCGTTGGTCAGCGTCGAACTGCTGGTGGGCGCCGTCTGCCCTTCGCTCAAGCCTTCCATGTAGTTGCTGTACAGCGACCACTGGTCCGTGACCTTGACCACCAGCCCCAGCGCCGGCGACAACGCTTGCTCGTCATAGGCCGGCTCGTCCCGCACGTCATCGCTCCAGGAGGTCACCGCCACCCGTTGCAGGCGCGCGCCGAGGGTCAGCAATACCCGGTCCTCGGCAAAGCTCAAGGTGTCGGCCAGGGCCAGGCTGGTGAAGCGGTTTTCCGTGTGGGTTTTGGTGTCGATGCGGTTGGGCGTCCCAGGGTAAGGCAGGACCACCGGATCATAGAGATTGCTGGTGCCCCGCAGGTAACGCTCGCCGGCGTTGTCGAAATCCATGTTGAAGCGGTTCAGGCTGAGGTTCAGCTCATGGCCTACCGGCCCGGTGTGAAACCAGCTGCGCAGGCCGATCGTGGCGGTCTTGACGTCTTCGTCACGGCGGAAGGTCCGCGGCGTCACCGTGAAATTGCCCTGGGCGTCCACTGCCGCCACCGTGTGCCGCAGGAAGTCGTAGTTGCCTTTGCGCGCACCGGCGGCGGCATACACCATCAACGAATCGCTGAGGTCGTACTCGCCGCGCACCGCGCCGAAGCTGTCCTTGGAATGGGAGTAAGTCCAGGGCTGGGCGAAGTTGTGGCGAATGTCCTCGGCCTTGGGCATCTGGGTCACCCCGGAGGCCATCTCCACCCGCTCGATCGGCGCGTCGGCATGACGCTCCTGGCGCCCCACGTCCAGGGACAGGCGCAAGCGTTCATCACGCAGATCCAGGCCGAGCACCGACAGCTCGCGCTTGACCTCCTGGTGATCCCATTCGGTGTCGCCCGACTGGCGCACGCCGTTGAAGCGCACGCCAAAACGCTGGTTGTCGCCAAAGCGCCGGCCAATGTCCACCGCGCCGCCAAACTGCCCGGCAGAGGCATAGCTGCCGGTGAATTCGGTCAGGGGTTTGTCACCGGCGCGCTTGGGCTCCAGGTTGATCCCGCCGCCGACGCTGCCACGGGGGGCCAACCCACCCAGCAAGGCACCCGGCCCTTTGAGGATGTCCACCCGCTCGACCATTTCCATGTCGATGGCATAGGTGGGCAGCAGCCCATACAAACCGCCGTAGGACACGTCACTGTTGAACAGGCTGAAACCGCGAATGGAGAACTGCTCGAAACGCCCACCGGCCGGGTTAGTGGTGCGCACCGACGGGTCGCTGGCCACCAGGTCGCCCAAGGTCCGGGCCTGCTGGTTCTTCACCGTGGTGCTGGTGTAGGAGGTCAGGTTGAACGGCGTGTCCATAAAGTCATGCTCGCCCAGCAACCCCTGGGCACCGCGCCGGGCGACCTGGCCGCCAGCGTAAGCGGTGTCTGCCTGAGTGGTGGTGGCACCGACCACCGAGGTCGCCGGCAACTGGTAGGCCGCGCCCTGCTCCGGCTGCGGGATCAGCATGTAAGCCTGCTCCCCCACCGCCTGCAATTGCAGACCCGAGCCCTGCAGCAATCGGGCAAAACCTTCCTCCACCGCAAACTCACCGGACAGCCCGGCACTGTTGCGACCGTTCACCAGCGCCGGGTCCACCGACAGGCTGACCCCGGCCAAGCCGGCGAAACGGGTCAGGGCTGCGCTCAAGCTGCCGGCGGGCACTTGGTAGCTGCGCCGCGGCGCTTCCTCGGCCCAACTGCTGGCCATGAATAACGGACTGGTCCCCAGGCTCAGCATCAGGCTCAGCTGCAACAAGGGGCGTAAACGACTAGGACGAACTGCGGGCATGGGAAGAAGCTCTCGTTTTTCGGTTCACTGACCTGGAATGACCAGCGACTTGAAAAAAAGGGACAGCCTTCAACCGATATTTTTTTTCGGCACCAGGGTGATCCAGAATCGGGTGCGCGCTTGCACCTCCAGCGGCAGGCTGGCCGCCAGCAGGTTCAACACCCGATCGGTGTCATCCAGGCGGAAACTGCCAGTCACCCGCAGCGCTTCCAGCTCCGGCGCCCAACGCAACACGCCGGGGCGATAACGCCCCAACTCTTGAAGAAATTCGGCCAACGGCTGGTTCTGGGCCAGCAACACCCCTTCACGCCAACCCGGCTGCTGGCTGTCGAACGGCTGCACAGCCCCGGCCCCAGCGGCCCGCAAGCGCACCTGGCGTCCGGCTTCCAGCGGCCAGGCCGGCCCCTGCAGCGGCTGCACCCGCACCACGCCGCTGACCACCGCCACCTGACAGTCATCGGCATCCAGGCGCAGGCAGACTTCAGCCTGACTGACGCTCAGGCGCCCATAACGCGAGTCGAGAAACAGAGGCGTGGTGCCCGGCACCTTGAGGGCCATCTCTCCACGGATCAGGGTCAGGCGCCGGGCCGCCAGGTCCACGTCCACCGCACTGGCGGTGTTCAATTGCAGGCTGCTGCCATCGACCAGGGGCAATTGCCGACGCTCGCCGGTGCCGGTGTGCAAATCGGCACGCCAGGCCTCCAGGGGCATTTGCCGAGACAGCAACCAGGCCCCCGGCACCAGCGCCGACACCACCAAGGCCCGTTTGAGCAATTGCCGACGCTGCGGGTCAGGGCGGTCGAGGCTGGCCAGCGCAAGGTCCGAGGGCAACTGGGCAAAGCGCTGGCGCAACAACTGGGCTTTCTGCCAGGCCTGCTCGTGGCTGCTGCTGCCCTCGCGCCACTGTTGCAGTCGGGCCAGGTCTGCAGCGTCAGCCTCGCCGGATTCCACCAACGTCAGCCACTGGGCGGCGGCCCGCGCCACTTCCCGGGCCTGGGCCGACGGCGCCGTAGCGCTCACAGTTCCACCAACAGGCAGTGTTCATAGGCCTGGGCCATGTAGCGTTTGACTGTGCGCTCCGAGACCTGCAAACGCTCGGCAATCTGCTGGTAACCCAAGCCTTCCAGCTGGCTCCAGAGAAACGCCCGGCGCACGGGTCGGGGCAAGCCATCGAGCACTTCATCCAGGGCTTGCAGGGTTTCCAACAGCAGCCAGCGCTGCTCGGGGGACGGCACACTGGCCTCGGGCAAGCGGGCCAGGGCTTCGAGGTAAGCCTGTTCGAGGCTGCGACGGCTGTAGAAGGTGCTGAGCAAGCGCTTGCCCACCGTCAGCAAGTAGGCCCGGGGTTCGCGCAGGTCGGCCAGTTGCTGGGAGCTGGCCAGCACCCGCAGGAAGGTGTCCTGGCTCAAGTCCGCCGCATCCCAGGCGTTGCCCATGCGCCGCCGCAGCCAGCACTCCAGCCAGCCACGATGATCGCGATAGAGGGCGTGCAGGGATTGCTCCGGCGGCGTCACGGCGTCATTCATGGCATGGGCTCGGGGGGAAGAAACAATTCAAATGAGACTCATTCTATTTAATGTCGTTGGCGACACCAAGGCTTTTCCGCGCAGGCCCACCCTTCATTTCTGCGCGTCACTCGCTCGACGGGCCTGTGCCCTCCCCCCTGAAGCCGGCCGCCGCTGCCCATGGCCCCACCCGGGCCGAGGCGAAATAGGCGCGCCATGCTGCCGGCTGACCAGCGCTCAAAACCTTCGACGGCAATCGCCTTTACCGAAGGTCCAGTTGCGCCGAACCTTGGGTTAACATGGCCGCCCACCTGTTCTGGAAGCTGTCTGGATGAGTAAGCCCGGTCAAACGGTTCTGGTCGCACTGCGCAAGATGATCGCCTCGGGCGAACTGGCGGCGGGCGAGCGCCTGATGGAGATCCCCACCGCGGAACTGTTCGGCGTGTCACGGATGCCGGTGCGCATGGCCTTTCGCACCCTGGAACAGGAAGGCTTGCTGGTGCGGTTTGGCGGGCGTGGGTTCCAGGTGCGCTCGGTCAGCGCCGATGACATTGCCGGCGCCGTGGAAGTGCGCGGCGTGTTGGAAGGCCTGGCGGCGCGGCAGACCGCCGAGCGCGGTTTGTCCAGCGAAGGCCGGGCGATCCTCGAACGTTGCCTGATCCAGGGCGATGCCCTGTTCGACAAGGGCTACGTGACCGAAGAAGACCTGGAGGCCTACCACGACCTCAATATGCGTTTTCACCAGGTGATCGTCGACGGCAGCCATAACCCAGCCATCGCCGACGCCCTGGCCCGCAACGATCACCTGCCCTTTGCCTCGGTCACCGCCCTGGCCGTGGACCGCGAAGACATGGCCCGGGAATACCGGCGCTTCAACTATGCCCACATGCAGCATCACTCGGTGTTCGATGCCCTGGTCAACCGCCAGGGTGCCCGCGCCGAAGCCATCATGCGCGAGCACGCCAACGCCACCTTGCGCTACGCCGAAATCTTCGGCTCGGCCCTGGCCAATGAGCGCATGAAGGTCATCCTGCCCTCGCAATAACCCGAGCCCCTCAGGCCAGCCCGGGCTTCAGATATCCAGCACCAGCATCGGGGTTTTCGAACGTGAGCAGCAGGGCGTGAACTGGTCGTTGGCGGCCTGTTCGTCCTCGGTCAGGAACAGGTCACGATGCTCCGGCACGCCCTCCAGCACCCGAGTCAGGCAGGTGCCGCAAATCCCCTGCTCACAGGACATCGGCACCTCGATACCGTGGCTTTGCAACACCTGGATCACACTGCGATCGGCCGGCACTTCAAACACCTGGCCACTGCTGCCGAGCTTGACCGAAAAACTGCCGTCGTCGCGAGTATCCACGGGCGCAGCGGCGAAGTATTCCCGGTGCAGGTTGGCGTCCTTCCAGCCCTGGGCCTGGGCACTGTCCAACACGTGCTGCATAAAGCCCCCGGGGCCGCAGACGTACAGGTGCAGGTCCTCCCCGGGCTCGGCCAGCACCCGGGCGGTATCCAGCGCGGTCTGCGGCAGCTCATCGAAATGCAGGAACACCCGATCGGCAAATGGCGACTGGCGTAGGCGCTGGACAAAGGCCGCCCGTGCTTCGCTGCGGGCACAGTAATGCAGCTCGAAATCCGCACCGCTGTGGGCCAGGCGCTCGGCCATGCAGAGGATCGGCGTAATGCCGATGCCACCGGCAAACAGCAGGCTACGCCGGGCCTCGTGGGCCAGGGGAAACAGGTTGCGCGGTTCGCTGATCTGCAAGCGGTCACCCGGCTTGATCAACTCATGCATGGCCTGGGAGCCGCCCCGCGACGCCGGGTCCTTGAGCACGCCAATCAGGTAGCGATGGCGCTCTTCAGGGTGGTTGCACAGGGAATATTGGCGGACCAGGCCACCGGGCAGGTGCACGTCGATATGGGCCCCGGCGCTGAAAGCGGGCAAGGGGCGCTCATCGACACGGGCCAGCTCGTAGCTGCAAATGTCCTGGGCTTCGTGATGGCGGGCGAGCACCGTTACTTCGATCATGGTCGGTCCTTTGAGTGTTGCCGCCTGGGGCGGTCACTTCTGCTTGTGGGGGTAAAAATCGCGCACGGCAAAGGCTTGCGGGATGACTAATGGGCGCTGGCGATCAACGGCGATGGCGGTGCCTGCTCCTCGGCGATCAAGCGCTCCAGCACCCGTCGCGACTGCACGCCGCCGGCATCGATGTTGAGCTTGAGCAGGTTGCGTTCGGGGTGGGCCAAGAGGTTCTGCTGCTGGCGCTCGAGCATCTCCAGGTCTTCGCTGAAAATCTTGCCCTGGCCGTCGCGGATGGTTGCGGTCAGCGTTTCGTCCTGGGGGTTGAAGTTGCGCGCCATGCCCCAGAAGTACCAGATCGAGGTCTCGGTTTCCGGGGTGATGAAGTCCACCACGATGCTCGCCGCCTTGTGCTGCGGCTCGGCGTGGTAACCGCCTTTGCCGGCATGGGCCACACCGACTTCGATCAGCACGTGGCTGGGCGGGGTGAAGCGGCAGATCTGCCAGCGATCCACTGGCACGTCATCGGCCAGGTTGTTGCCGCGCAGGGCCATGCGCCAGAACGGCGGGGCCATGATGTTTTCCATGTGCCGGGCCGTGACCACCTCGTCGCCTTCGACCGTGGTCTTGGGCGCGGCCTCGTCGATTTCCTTCTGCCCGATGCTGGAGGCGTGCACGTAGGTTTCGTGGGTCAGGTCCATCAGGTTGTCGATCATCAAGCGGTAGTCGCAGGCGATGTGGAACAGCCCGCCGCCATAGGCCCACTCATCGCTGACCGCCCATTCCAGGTGGTGGATCAGCGCCGGGTCGGCCTGCCGCTGGTCGCCTGGCCAAACCCAGATAAAGCCGTAGCGCTCCACCACCGCGTAGGTCTTGTTGCAGGGAAAACCCCGCACCCGCTGGCCGGGCATTTCCACGGTCTTGCCGTCGCAGCCCATGACCAGGCCGTGATAGCCGCACACCAGGTTGCCGTTTTCCACATAGCCCAGGGACAGCGGTGCGCCGCGATGGGGGCAGAAGTCCTCGACCGCGGCGACCTTGCCTTCCAGCCCGCGGTAAAAAACCATTTTCTCGCCACAGATCTGCCGCCCCAGGGGCTTATCGGCAATTTCATCGGGGGTGCAGGCGACATACCAGGTGTTCTTTGGATACATGAGGACTCTCCAGGCGACTGTTGTTTTTATTTAATGGATCCATTAAATGTTTATGCGCTGGATCAAGTCAATATTAATGCGTACAAATCTGACAAATAACAGCCAATGGATCCACTAGTACTGAGCCAATGGATCCACAGCAAGCACCTTCCGACTCGCTAAAAGCCCCCTGCAACCCCCATTGCGCGCCCTGAAAAACCAGCGCTTGCCAGGCTCAGCACGTGCATCGAGCCGTACCTGGGCTTAAGCAGGCACACGGCAAGCCGCCACCTAGAGCGCCCCCATCGCCATCCCCCGGCAAAAAAAATCATTTACTCGGGAACCAAACCCAACTGATAATGATTATCAATCTTCTTAAATTAATAATTCTTAACCCCTGCATCCCCCCGATGTTGGTACAAGAAACGCCCTCCCCCTGCCTCTCCCCACACTAGAAAGGAGTTCTTTATGCGTGTTCTGGTGGTCGAAGATGACAACTCGGTCAGCCATTGGCTAGGAAGCAAGCTGCATGCCTGCGGGCATAATTGCCGCCTGGTGGACAATGGCGAAGGTGCCCTGCAAATCCTCAAGGACGAAGCCTTCGATGTGGTCATCCTCGACCGCATCCTGCCGCGCATGGATGGCATCGAAGTGCTCAACCGCCTGAATGGCCAGGCCCATCCGCCGATCCTCATCCTGTCCGCCAACGACCAGTCCAGCGACCGGGTCGAGGGGTTGCGCGCCGGAGCCGACGACTACCTGGGCAAGCCTTTCGATTTCACCGAGCTGTTGCTGCGCCTGGAGTTACTGGCGCGCCGACACAACCAGACCGCCCAGGAGGAACGGATCCAGGTCGAGGACATGCAGATCGACCTGGCCCGCCGCGAAGTGACCCGCGCCGGGCGCCGCATCGACCTCACCGACAAGGAATTCAAGCTGCTCCAGGTACTGGCCGAGCACGTCGGCCAGACCGTGACCCGGGGCATGCTGCTGGAGAAAGTCTGGGGTTATCACTTCGACCCGCAGACCAACCTGATCGACGTTCACCTGTCCAAGCTGCGCAACAAGCTCGACAAGGGTTTCGAGCGCGCGATGATTCGGACCGTGCGGGCGATCGGTTATGTATTTGGCTGATCGCAACCTCAAGCACCTGCTCAACACCAGCAACTTCCGCCAAGCCACCACCATTGCCTTTATCTGCCTGTTGGTGGCCCTGGCCTCGATCATCCTCAGCAACCAACTGCTGGCGGTGGTGATGCGCAGCCATGTACGGGACATGATCCTCACCGACGTGCGCACCCAGCAATTCCACGGCCGCCTGAATGACGCCGCAGCCGCTGCCAGGGCCCTGCGCGACGGCCAGCCCCTGGAGGTGCGCAAGGACCGTCACTCCATCGTCTTCGACGAGCGCGGCAATGCCCTGTTTGGCGATGCCCTGCTGCTGCCCCAGGTCGACTGCCCGGCGCCGTGCAACACCAACTGGCGCCACGGCACGTTGCGCAGCGCCAAGGGCCGCGAATCGGAGATCCTCGGCCTGCTGATGCCGCTGCCCGGTGGCGGCCAGTACTTCAGCGCCTACGACCTGCGCCCCATGCTCGAACGGACGCGGATGATCCCGCTGATCGCCGGCGCCGGGCTGCTGGTGATCCTGCTGTCCATTGTGCTGATCAGCCTGCCCTTCAGCCTGCGCAACCTGTACCGCATCAACAGCATCCGCGATGCCCTGGTGCGCTATTCCAGCGGCGACCACAGCGTGCGCGTGCCCTACGCCTTGCACGGCGACGAGTTCGACCAATTGGGCATCGAGATCAACCAGGGCCTGCAACGCATCAACAAGCTGATGGACGAGGTGAAGAACATCAGTACCCACATCGCCCACGAACTGCGCACCCCGCTGACCCGCCTGCAAAGCCGCCTGCTGAATGCGGTGGACATGGTCGACGGCGATGCCCGGGATGAATTGCTGCGGGCGGTGCAAGACAGTGAACGCATCCAGAACCTGTTCCGCGCAGTGATGCGCGTGGCCGAAGTCGAGACCGGGCGCCTGGCCTACCAGTTCGAGGCGATCCAGGCCCACACCCTGCTGGAAGACATCATCGAGTACTACCTGCCCCTGGCTGAGGAGCGGCACTGTGAACTGCGGATCAGCGCCCGCCAGGATTGCTGGCTCTACGGCGACAAGGCGCTGCTGTTCCAGGCCCTGGCCAACCTGATCGACAACGCCTTGAAGTACGCCCCCGCCGGCTTGCCGATCACCCTGCGGGCCTACAACCGCCAGGGCTTCAGCTACCTCGCCGTGGAAGACCGCGGCGCCGGGATTCCGGCCCAGCTCAGTGCCAAGGCCATCGAGCGCTTCCAGCGCCTGGACACCAGCGGCAACACCCCGCAACGGCCTGGGCCTGACCAATGATCCAGGCCATTGCCGAGCTGCACGGCGGGCAGCTGATGCTGGAAGACAACCACCCTGGGCTCAGCGCGA
>NZ_JALQCX010000072.1:0-35501 GCF_023241665.1 Pseudomonas morbosilactucae
CGTTGCCCCCCAGTTCCAGGGAGACCTTTTTCAAGGTATCGGCGGCCTGGCGCATCAGCAACTTGCCAGTGCGGGTGGAACCGGTGAAGGACAGCTTGCGCACAGTGCCTGAGGCTTGCAGGGCACCACCGATGGCTGCCGCGTCACCGGATACGATGTTCAGTACACCGGCAGGAATCCCCGCCTGTTCGGCCAGCACTGCCAGGGCAAAGGCCGACAGCGGGGTCTCTTCCGAGGGTTTTAGAATCATCGTACAGCCCGCCGCCAGGGCCGGGCCGACCTTGCGCGTGACCATGGCCAGAGGGAAGTTCCACGGAGTGATCGCCGCGACAACGCCAATCGCTTCCTTCACAACGATGATTCGTGCATCCGCCTTGTGGCTCGGTATCACATCGCCATAGGCGCGCTTGGCTTCTTCGCCGAACCACTCCAGGAAGCTGGCGGCGTAGACCACTTCGCCCATGGCTTCGGCCAGGGGTTTGCCCTGTTCCAGGCTGAGCAAATGGGCCAGGTCCTTCTGGTTGCTCAACATCAGATCGCTCCAGCGCTTGAGGCGCTGGCTGCGTTCCTTGGCGGTGAGTGTGCGCCAGGCCGGCAAGGCACGGTTGGCGGCGTCGATGGCCAGGTTGGTTTCTTCGACAGCGGCACGCTGTACGTCAGCGATCAGCGTGCCATTGGCCGGGTTGACCACCGCGTATGTCGGGCCGCCGCTGGACCATTGGCCATCGATGTAGTTACCAGTGCGAATCAGCGGGTTCATGCCACGGCCTCGATCAAATTGAAACGGTCCAGGCCCGGACGGGCGCTGCGCAGGATGCGCTTGCCGGCGGTGTAATCGTTGATCACATCGCAGGGGGTGTAGTTGCGTTCCAATTCATGCAGTTCCTCGGCATCCAATGGGGTGTCGAGGGCCGCCAGGGCACTGTCGAATTGCTCGGTGGTGTCGGCGCCCACCAGCATGCAGTCCACACCGGGATGATTGAGCACCCAGGCCTGGGCGATCTGCGCATTCGACACACCGCGGGCACGCGCCACGCGCTGCACCGAATGGGCGATATCGAACGAGGCCTGGTCGCTGTACATCTGCTGAGTGAAGAAGTCGGTCTGGTTGCGCGTTGACTGCGCCTCGCCGGTGAGCAAGCCACGGGCCAGCGGGCTGAACACCGAGACGCCCAGGGCCTGATCGCGGCAGAACGGGATCATCTCGCGCTCCTCTTCACGGTAGGCGCAGTTCAGTTGCAACTGCATATTGATCGGCTTGACCCAGCCATTGCGCTCGCAGGCCATGAGGATCTTCGCCAACTGCCCGGTGAGCATGGTGGACACGCCGATGTAGCGTGCCTTGCCGGAGCGCACGATGTCGTTCATGGCCCTCATGGTTTCTTCCACCGGGGTGTTCAGGTCGAAGTAATGCAGCATGAACACGTCGACGTAATCCATGTCCAGGCGCTTCAGCGAGGCGTCGATGCTGTCCATGATGTGTTTGCGCGAATGGCCGCTGGCGTTGATGCCGTTGCGGGTGCCGTAACCGACCTTGGTGGTGATCACCAGGTCTTCGCGGCGGGCCAGGCGCTTGACGATGCGCCCCACCACTTCCTCGCCGACACCGGCCGAATAGAAGTCGGCCAGGTCGATGAAGTTCACTCCGTTATCCAGGGCGTGCCTGACGATTGGCTCGCTCTTTTTCTCGTCGAAGATCCAAGGTTTCCAGTCCGGGGTGCCCATGTTCATGGTGCCCAGACACAGACGCGAGACTTGCAGGCCCGAGTGGCCCAAACGAATGTATTGCATGGTCCGTTCCTCAGGCTTTGGGGGTGTAGAAAGGGTTGCCGATCTGGCCCACCACGTCCGCCAGTTGGGCGCGTTCGGGCTTGCCGGTCAGGGCCGCGCGGATCGCCGTGCGGCAGGCGTTGTAGTTGTTCTGGTAGACCGCATCCAGGTCATCACAAGCCGGGTTGACCCAGTTGGCGGTGACAATCGCCCACTCGTCTTCAGCCTCTGCCGGCAAGGTGCCGTCGAGCAAGGCTTCCAGCACTGCCTTGGCGATCCCGGCCTGAGAGGCGCCCCAGGTCGCGTTGCCGTGCAGCTCGCTGCCAATCGCGGCCTTGTTCACGTACAGGGTCATGGGTTTGACCGGGATATTCGGCTGGGCAATCACCATGAATGGGCAATGGCCCTGGCTGGGTGAAGCCAGACTGTTGGCAAACGCCTGGCCGGCCGGACCGTTGCGCGGGCCGATGAGGATATTGATGTGGGCCGCGTTGACGCCTGGGCCTTCGAAACCTTCACCAATGTAGAGGTCGAGTTCTTTCATGGGTACTTACTCTTGGGAAACGCAGAGGGAATGTCCGGGGTACTCAGCGGCGCACGCGACTCGTGACCGAGGCATGGACGGGGTGGGTATTCGAAGAGCGCAGCGCGAAGCTGGCGGGGACGCGGCAGTGAGGATCAGTCATGGTGCAAACGCTCTTTTTGTTATGGATGAGCTGTGTTTGCGCTGTTGTATCACTGGCCTCACGAGCGACTGTAACCATTAAAAGTCACGGGCTCATGAGCTAAAGTCATGCCCCCTCGATGTGCTAGATTCAGCGCCCTCGCCCACCTGAAAAACCCTAAAGGAGCTGCGATGACAGCAGAGATTTTCAGCGGTGGTTGCCTGTGTGGGCAGGTGCGCTTCGAGGCGCGCGGGCCGGCGGGCAATCCTCACCACTGTTCTTGCAAGATGTGCCAGCGCCACAGCGGCGCCCTGACTACGACCTGGGTCGAGTTCCCTCGGGAGCGGGTGACTTGGACCGGTCCTGGCGGCGCGCCGAGTACGTTCAGGTCGTCGGAGGCGTCCAGTCGGGCATTCTGCGCGGTGTGCGGCAGTTCCCTGGGCGCCCTCGACGACGCACCGACCGTCGCCCTGTTGCTGGGCAGCTTCGACCACAACCACAGCACGGCGCTGATGCCCACCTATCACTCATTCGAAGATCAACGACCGCGATGGTGCGCGGCTGGAGCAGTGGGATGACGGAGCTGGCGACGGATCGGGACGAGCGCATTGCGTCGTTGATCTGGACTTGGTACGGCCAGGATGAGTACCGAAAAATCATCCTGGTGGGCGAACTGGCCCCGGCCCTGGTGTTTCTGACCCAGGACAGCGAAAGCCAGCGCAGGGACATCGGCTGCTGCGCCGAGTGCAACCTCTGGTCCGACTACCTGGAATACCTGGATAACTTCGTCAACCGGTTTCCCGAGCACCTGGAACCGAGGCTGTTCCAATTGCTGCAAACGCTGCTGGCGAGTTGTATGGCCTTGGGGCCGGCGGCCTACGGCACCCTCACCGAAAACGGCTTTGACGACCCGCAGTGGCAGCCGCTGCGGGAAGTGGCCAGCCAAGCGCTGGAACAGCTGGGCTGGACGGAACTGCAAGAGCACCTGCCCTCCCTCACCGAGGACTGTCGAGCCGCCCTGCGCAAGTGGCCCGATACCTTGTGATGCAGAGCGTCACGGTCAGCATTCCCACGCAGGAGCGTGGGAACGATCAGGGCTGACCTCGGGTTCCCACGCTCGGCGTTGCGCCGGGGCGCTGACGCAGGAGCGATCAGTGTGTTCCCGGGCTTTGCGGAACCCGGGGCAGTTCGCGTTTGTGCGCGGTCTTGGCGTAGGCCCGTTCGATGATGTCGCGCACCCGCTCGGTCACGGTTTCGCCCATCAGGTAGGCGTCGATCTCGTCGTAGCTGCAGCCATAGGCCGCTTCATCCAACTTGCCCGGTGCCAGCTCTTCGAGGTCGGCGGTGGGGGCCTTGCGCACCAGGTGTGCTGGGGCGTCCAGGGCATCGGCCAGCCATCGCACCTGGGTCTTGGTCAGGCCCGACAGCGGGGCCAGGTCGCAGGCGCCGTCGCCGAATTTGGTGAAGAAGCCCATCAGCGCTTCGGCGCCGTGATCGGTGCCTACCACCAGGCCATTGCTGAAGTTGGCAATGGCGTACTGAGCCAGCATCCGCGCCCGGGCCTTGACGTTGCCCTTGGCGAAGTCAGTCAACTCCGGCGAGGGTTGCAGACCGTCGATGGCGATGTGGCGCATCAGTCCGTCCACGCTGTCGGCAATGTTGCAGGTGCTGATCAGGTCCGGGCGAATAAAGTCCAGCGAGGCCTGGGCATCGCGCTCATCGGCCTGGGTCTTGTAGGGCAAGCGCACGGCGATAAAACGCGCGTCCTGCCCTTCTTCCCGCAGTTGCTCTGCTGCCAATTGGCACAGGCGCCCGGCAGTCAGGGAGTCGACGCCGCCGCTGATGCCCAGCACCAGGGTCTTGCAACCGGCCCCGGTGAACACCTGCTTGATAAAGGCGATGCGCCGGGCAATTTCAACGGCTTCGCCACCGGCCTTGAGTTGCCGGTCGATCCCCAGTTCCCGGGCGATACGTGTTTGTGTGGTCATGCTCAGGCCCCCAGTTGCGGATTGATCAGGTTGACGTTGAACACCTGTGCCGCGTAGCGCAGGAACGACACGTCTTCACAGACGTTCTTGATCGGGTCATCGGAAAACTTCACCACCGGCTCGCCGTGCACCCGCACCAGCTTCATGACGATGCTCAAGGGTTCAACCCCATCGACATCGCAGGCCAGGCTGGTGCCCATGCCGAAACCGAACCGGGCCTGGCCCCGCACGTGCCGCAGGATCGGCAGGCATTTCTCGAAGTTCAGGCCATCGGAGAACATCAGGTCCTTGGTCTTCGGGTCGATGCCCAGCTCCCGGTAGCGCGCCAGTACCTTGTCGGCCCAGACGATGGGGTCGCCGGAGTCCTGGCGCAGCCCGTCATACAGCTTGGCGAAGTACAGGTCGAAATCCTTGAGGAAAAAGTCGGTGCTGATGCAATCGGTCAAGGCAATCCCGAGACGGCCACGGTACTCGTGCACCCAGTTTTCCAATGCGGCGTTCTGGCTTTCCCGCAGCCGCCCCAGTTGCTGGTGCACCATCAGCCACTGGTGAGCCATGGTACCGATCAGCGGCAGGTCGAATTCATAGGCCAGGTGCGCATTGCTGGTGCCGACAAACACCCCGGGGAAATCGCTGCGCATCACATTGACCACCTCGCGCTGGGCCTTGAATGACAGGCGCCGACGGGTCGAGAAGTCCGATACACGGAACTCGGCGAGCTCTTCGCGGCTGGCGTTTTTTTCCAGCCATTCGAACTTCTGGTAGAGCTTGCGGGTGACGTCCGCCAACTCCACGTCCGGGTATTTGTCGCGGTTGCGCAGCTCGCTGACCATGGCCAGCACCGGCTGCTCGAACATGATGCAGTGCAACATCGGACCGCGAACCCGAATGTTCAGCTGGCCGTCGATCTCCGACACGTGGATGTAGCGCAGATTGAAGCGAAACAGCCCGAGGAACTGTTCGAAGTCCGGGGTCAGGTATTCGCGAAAGCGCTTGTTGAACAGGAAGCGCTGCTCACCTTCACGCATCTGCAAGCCGGCGAGCTTTTCCAGCTCTTCGCGGATCTCTGGGATCAGGTGGCCGAGCTTTTCCCGGGAGCGGACGATGAACTGGTATTCCACGTCCACGTTGGGGTGCTGGTGCAATACCGCCTGCATCATGGTGAAGGTGTAGTAGTCGGTGTCCAGCAAGCTCTGGATCACCCCGGTGTCGCGGTCGAATGCACTTTCCATGGTCATGGTTCCTTATGCGCTGGCCAATCTGGCGGTGTCTTCACGGGTGGCGGCAATCGCGATTCCCGCTTGCTGCATGTCCTGGATGGCCTGGGCCGCGCCCTGCTCGCTGATGGCCCGGCAGGCCGGCAAGTGGATGATCACCTTGAAGCCTGCGGCGGCCAGTTGCAGGGCCGTGGTCTTGACGCAGAAATCCAGGGCCAGGCCGCCGACGATCACTTGGGTCACCCCGCGGCTGTTGAGGTACTCGATCACCCCAGTGGACAGCTTGCCGTGCAGGTCGTGGTAGCAGGCGCCGTAGGGGTGCAGGTCCGGCTCGATGCCCTTCCACACGAAGTAGTCGTACTCGTAGGGCGTGGGCAAGTCGTCCAGCAGGGTGAAACCTTCGGTGCCCGGTACGCAGTGGCTGACCCAGGTCAGGTCGGCGTGTTCCAGGCCGGTGGGCTGGAGCATCTGCGCCGCGTCGGCCACGACCCAGGGCGCTTGCGGGCTGTGGGCGTCCTTGCTGCCTACACGCAGGCCGGCCAGGGTGGCCATGAAATTCAACTCACCGCCGATGCGATCGCCGCCGGCCACCGGCAACTCGTCCGGGCACAGCGGGGTGAAGCTTTTTTGCGCATCGACATCGAAGGAAGCGGTGTTCATCGTCAGGCTGTTCATGCTGGGTCTCTCCTCTGCATGGAACACAAGGTACATGTCATGTACTTTCATATCAAGCACCGATTGAAATTTTTATTGGCCAGTACAAGCTATTCAAACTGCTAAATATGAATGACAGAGGCATGGCGCTTTCAAACAGTCAATGTTAGGGTACACGTCATGTACCAACAGGGAGAGCCACATGTTCGAAATCGCCCTTTACGGCGGCGCCTTCAACCCGCCCCACGCCGGCCACGCCCAAGTGATGATCGAAGCGGCTCGCCACGCCCGGCGGGTGCTGGTCGCCCCCAGCTTCCGGCACCCGGACGGTAAGTCCATGGTCGACTTCGAGTGGCGGGTGCAATGGCTGCAGAGCATCGTCGAGCACTTGCAAGGGCTGTGCCCCGCCGAGCTGGCGGTCAGCCGCATCGAGGAGCATGTGGCCCGGCATAGCCAGGCGCCGATCTACAGCTACGACCTGCTGGCACGCCTGGCCGACGACCTGGCCATCGACGGCAAGCGCATTGCCCTGGTGGTGGGCCAGGATGTGGCCGCGCGCCTGCCCGACTTCCATCGCGGCGCCGAACTGCTGGCGCGTTTTTCCATACTTTGCGTCGAGGAACAACTGGATGTGCGCAGCACCGCCCTGCGTCAATGCCTGGTCTCGGGCACTGCCCTGCCCCGGCACTGGATAGCCCCGGGCATGGATCCGCTAAACTACCGCCTCTACGCGCCCACGGACACTGATATGCCAGACCGCAGCACCCACCACAGCGCCTACCTGCACACCATCGACCTCTGCGTGTTGCGTTACTGCCGACAGACCCAGGCCCTGCACATCCTCCTCAACCAGCGCGACAGCGAGCCCTTTGCCGGGCACTGGGCGCTGCCGGGGATCGTGGTCAACGGCGATGTCGAGGACCGCAGCCTGGACGATGCCGTGGAACGCCTGCGCGCCTCCAGCAAGGTCGACCTGCCCCTGGCCTGGATCGAGCAAGTGGGCACCGTCGGCGATGCGTTTCGCGACCCGCGCTGCTGGTCGTCCTCGACTTTTTACCTGGCGATTGCCAGTGACGCCGCTGAGCCGGCCGCCCACCAGCGCTTTCAGCCCCTTGGGGAAGTGGCGTCGGCAGCCTTCAAACTGCCCTTCGATCACAACCAACTGGTGGCGCAGGTGCAGGAACGACTGCTCTCCAAATCGCTGTACAGCAGCCTGCCACTGATGTTCCTCGGCACTGAGTTCAGCGCCCCGGAAGCGGTGGATATTTTCTCCCTGGTGCTGCAGCGCCCGGTGCTCAAGACCAGCATTCGCCAACGCCTGCTGAAAATGACCGACGCCGGCCACCTGCGGGAAACCGGGCGCAAGAAAAGCGGCGACGGCGGCCGCCCGCAAGCCACCCTGGAACACCTCAAGCCCGCCAACCTGTACCTTTTCGATCGCTGTTTTCTGGAGTAGTACCGAGCATGAAGCCTGTCACCGAGACCCAATGCCTGCTGGAAACCCCCTACTTCAAGGTGGTTCGCGAGAACGGTTATTTCATCATCAGGGAGGCCCAGGCCATCAACGGCGTCGTTGCCGTACCGACCCTGGCCGATGGCCGACTGATGCTGGTGGAACTCAAGCGCCGGGCCATCGGCGGCCAGTCCATCGAGTTTCCCCGAGGCGCCATCGATGCCGGTGAAAGCGCCAGCGACGCCGCCGCCCGCGAACTGCTGGAAGAAACCGGCTGGCGCGCTTGCGAAGTCAAGCAACTGGGCCTGCTGCACAGCAACACCTCGCTGATCGCCAGCGCGGTGGCGGTGTGCCAAGTGCTGATCGACGAACAGAGCGCCGCCGAGACCGACGGCGAAGTGGACCATGTGCTGTGGGTCAGCCGTCAGGAGCTGATGGGCCTGATCGCCGGCGGCAAGATCAGCGACGGCCATACCCTTTCGGCGGCCATGTTGCTGCTGGCCAGCGAAGCCACCAAGGCCTAACGACCCCACTTCTCCAGGGCGAAATCAACGAAGCTGCGCAGTTTGGGCAGGCGATAACGGTCCTGGGCATACAGCAGGTTCATCGGGCGCCGAGGCAGTTGGTAGCCTTGCAACAAGGCCACCAGCCGCCCTTGCTCCAGGTCCTCCTGGACCAGGGCGTCGGGCAACATCACCACCCCCATGCCGCTGCGCGCCGCCTGATACAAACCGGCGGAACTGTTGATCATCAACGAACCGGAGACCGGCACCCGGATCTCTCCCTCAGGGCCGCTCAGGCGCCATTGTTTTTCCACTGAACTCCAGTCGTCTCCCGCCGGATAGGCGAAGGCCAGGCAGTCGTGCTGCTGCAGGTCTTCGGGCCGTCGCGGCGTACCCCGGCGCTGCAGATAGGCCGGCGCGGCGCAAATCGTCAGGGTGTAGTCCTCCAGCGGCCGCGCGATCAGTGCCGAGGGTTCGGGGTTACCGAGGCGAATGGCGACATCGAAGCCGCTGTCGATCAAGTCATGACGCTGATTGGTCAGCACCACATCGAGCTTGACCTGGGGGCAACGCAAGGCGAATTCGCTCAGGGCCGGGGCCAGGCGCTCGGAGCCAAACGTCAGCGGCGCCGTGATCCGCAAGGTGCCGGCCGGTTGGTCCTGCACCTGCTCGGCCAGGCGCTCGGAATCCGCCACCAGCCCCAGCACCGCCAGGCAGCGCTGGTAATACTCGGCACCGAACTCGGTCAACCGCTGGCGCCGGGTCGTGCGGCTCAACAGGCTGACCCCGAGGCGCTGCTCCAGGGCCCGCAAATGGTTGCCGACCATGGTGGTGGACAAGCCGCACTCCAGGGCGGCAGCGGTCATGCTGCCCGCCTCCACCACCTTCACGTACACCGACATCGCCTGGAACAGATCCATTATCAAGCCTGACTTCAAGATGATTAAACAATGGCTGCATTTATCCAGCCCAGGTGGCTAACGATACTGGAAAACATCCGCCACCCCTGGAGTTTTCCGCGATGTCCGCCGCCTGCCTGATGAACACTTACCAACCCCTGGCCCTGAACTTCAGCAAAGGCCTGGGCACGCGCCTCTGGGACACCGCCGGCCGCGAATACCTGGACGCCGTCGCCGGCGTGGCCGTGACCGGTGTCGGCCATTCCCACCCACGGCTGGTGGAGGCTATCAGCGAACAGGCCGGGCTGTTGCTGCACACCTCCAACCTCTACAGCATCGACTGGCAACAGCGCCTGGCCGCCAAGCTGACCCAACTGGCCGGCATGGAGCGGGCGTTCTTCAACAACTCCGGGGCCGAAGCCAACGAAACCGCGCTGAAGCTGGCACGCCTGCATGCCTGGAGCAAAGGCATCGAACAGCCCCTGGTGGTGGTGATGAACAACGGCTTTCACGGGCGCACCCTGGGCACGCTCTCGGCCAGCGACGGGCCGGCGGTGCGCCTGGGGTTCGGCAGCCATCAGGAAGCGTTTATCAAGGTGCCGTTCGGTGACATCGTCGCCCTGGAACAGCTGGCCAGCGCTCACGGCCAACGCATTTGCGCGGTGCTGATGGAGCCGATCCAGGGCGAGAGCGGGATCCAGATCCCGCCCCAGGGCTACCTGAAAGCCGTGCGTGCCCTGTGCCATCGGCGCGACTGGCTGCTGATGCTGGATGAAATCCAGAGTGGCATGGGCCGCACCGGGCGCTGGTTCGCCTGCCAGCACGAAGGGGTGATCCCCGACGTCATGACCCTGGCCAAAGGCTTGGGCAATGGCATCCCCATCGGCGCCTGCCTGGCCCGGGGCAAGGCCGCACAATTGTTTACCCCGGGCAGCCATGGCAGCACCTTCGGCGGCAACCCCCTGGCCTGCCGAGTGGCCTGCACGGTGCTGCAGATCATCGAGGAACAGGGCTTGCTGGCCAACGCCAAGCACCAAGGCGAGCAGCTGTTGCAACGCCTGCGCAACGAACTGCGGGGGCATCGGCACATTCGCGAGATTCGTGGCCTGGGGCTGATGATCGGCATCGAACTCAAGACGCCCCTGCCCGACCTTGCAGGGCTGGCAGCCCGGGAGCAGGGTTTGCTGATCAATGTCACCCGGGGCCAGACCATCCGCCTGCTGCCCCCCCTGGTGATCGATGCCGAAGAGGTGGAGATGATCGTCCAGGCCTTGTGCCGGACCCTGAATACCCATTGAACGGCACTGCCTAGCCGGCGCCCGCACTGAGCGAGTGCGCGCGCCGGCCGTGGCTCAGCGTTTTTGCAGCACCGCCTCTCCGGCCTCGGGGCGCAGCCGCAGGTTGTCCAGCAAGGCCACGGCGGCAATCACCGCGACCCAGAGAAAGGTCAGCTGGAAATCCGCCGTCATCGCCTGCCCTTCATGCCCATGGACGTTCATCGCCAGGCGCAGCAGCAAGGCGCCAATCGCCACCCCCAGGCCCATGCTCAACTGGAAGAACATGCTGAACAGCGTCGAGGCATCGCTCATTTGCTCCTTGGGTACATCGGCAAAACCCAGGGTGTTGAACGCGGTGAACTGCATCGACCGCGACAAACCGCCGATAAACAGAATGAACAGGATCAGCGCCCAACTCATGCGCGGCTCCAGCAGCGCACAGGCAGCAATCGCCAATACCCCGAGCACACCGTTGACCATCAACACCTGGCGAAACCCCCAGCGCTGCATCACCGCGCTGGTGAAGGGTTTCATCGCCAGGTTGCCGGCAAACACCCCCAACACCAGCAGCCCCGCATCAAAGGCCGACAAGCCGAAGCCCAGTTGAAACATCAGCGGCAGCAGAAACGGCAAGGTGCTGATGGATATCCGAAACAGCGAACCGCCCACCAGGCTGACGCTAAAGGTCCGCACCTTGATCACCGCCAGACCCATCAGCGGTTCGGCGCGACGCCCCATGTGCCAACTGGCCAGCAATGCCAGGGCCAGGCCGGCGACGGTCAGCAGCGAACCCGGCCAGAGATGGGCCTGGGCCTGGCCGAGCATTTCCATGCCATACAGGATCGCCGAGCAGGCACCGCCCACCAACACGAAGCCGAAGAAATCAAAGCGGCGCGGGCTCGACTCTTCCTGCTTGGGCAGCAGCACCAAAGCGGCGATCAAGGCGAGCAGGCCCAGGGGCAGGTTGAGGTAGAAAATCCACGGCCAGGTAGCGTGGGTGACGATAAAACCGCCCAGGGGCGGGCCGAGGATCGGCGCCACCAGGCCCGGCCAGGTGATAAAGGAAATGGCCCGCACCAGGTCCTTCTTCTCGGTGGCACGCAACACCGCCAGGCGCCCCACCGGCACCATCATTGCCCCGCTGATGCCCTGCAGCACCCGGGCGGCGACGAAGGTTTCCAGGCTGGTACTCAAGCCGCAGAGCAAGGACGACAGGGTAAACAGGACGATGGCCGAGCCGAACACCCGGCGGGTGCCGAAACGATCCGCCAGCCAGCCGCTGATGGGAATGAACAACGCCACCGCCAGCATGTAGGCGCTCATGCCGATGTTCAGGTCCACCGCCGCCACGCCGAAGGTTTTCGCCATGTCCGGGAGGGCCGTGGCGATCACCGTGGCGTCGAGGTTTTCCATAAAGAAGGTCACGGCCACCAACAGGGCGATCAGGGTCGAGCGGGAGGGCTGCATGGACGGGCTTCCTGGCCAGGGACGAAAAGACGCCTAAGTTACCTGAGGGGCCGGGCGTTGCGCATCCCTCATGGCGCGGCGTTGGCACAAGGGCTGCCGGAGGCAGGAAGACGGGACGCGGAGCATTCTGGAAGGCATTCCCACGCCGAGCGTGGGAACGAGAGTGAGCGGCGAGCCCAGGCTCGGCGTGAAGTCGCCGCCCGGGAAAGCGAGGTTAGTCGTCCAGGGCTTTGGGGGCCGCCGTGGGTTTCGCGGGTTTGCCCGCCTTGCCGGCGGCGGCAGGCTTGGCTTCGGGCTCTGGGGCCGGCGCCGGGGCGGCGGCTTCTTTTTCGGCCATGGGCATCTGGTCGATGGTGCTGAAGATTTCTTTGAGCTCGATGGCCCCGGAATGCTCCAGTTTCTTCTCGCCATCCTTGCCCACCAGGATCACTTTGGTCTGGGCCCCGGCGCCCAGTTTGAGGCTGCGAATCAGGGCCATGGTGGATTGCGGGTCCAGGTCCTTGCCATCACGCTGGCCCATGGTGTTGACCACGGTGTAGAGCACCATGTTGCGTTCGGTAAAGGCTTGGCGGTTGGCCGGCTCGTCCAGGGACTTTTTCAGGGCGACCAGGGTTGGGTCAACGGTGCTGGGGGCAATGACGATCAGCGGGCGAGCCTTGCCTTGATCCTGGGACAGTGGGCCGTCGTTGTCGGCAGCCAGCACGGGGCCGGCGACAGCGAGCAGCGTAGCGAAGGTCAATGACCGAATGAACATGCGTCTCTCCTTTGGTTTTCCACGCTCTAATGATTGCGCATTGCAGAAAAAGGTCCAGGCCGCGACTCAAAATCTGACATTTTTTCCCCTGATACTTCGAGCGCCCCAGCCCTCCCCCACGCAAGCGCGCCGAACTTATAGACAGCCCACTACAACGGCACGCATTGCTTTAATGGATACAGATATTCGATCAAGCAATTAATCGCGAACAGCGCACAAAAATGATGCAGATCAATAAACAACAATAGCCTGTGCGATAGCCGCACATAGTTGTTTCTGCCTAACAGTCGATATTTGCCGCGCCAAACATATGGCGTCAGATAACCGCCTCACCAATCCACACCGCCAACCCCCAAAAACTGCGCCATACGCCAGCAAACAGGGGCCTTCGACCCATACATCGAAATAGACTTACTTATTAACCGGCGCACACCAAAACACTTTCACAAGTTGTTCAATTAATGATTGCCATACACCACGGATAATCTCGGGCATTACTTGTTCTATTCGTGCCGACGGCTCTATAGTGCGCACGCCCGATATTCCTGAAAGTCGCCAAACTGTTGTTGGCACTGAGTTATTTCGTACTTCCGAACACTGCCTACCCGCCTGGATTTTTTGCAATGAGCGTTTCCGCCCCATGATTCCCCTTCTGGTCTGCGACGATTCGAGCATGGCGAGAAAACAGGTGCTGCGTACCCTGCCCGAGGAATGGCGGGTCTCGGTCACTCAGGCGAGCAATGGCCAAGAGGGCCTGCAAGCGATCCGCCAAGGGCTGGGGCATGTGGTGCTGCTAGACCTGACCATGCCGATGATGGACGGTTACCAGGTATTGAGTGCCGTGCGCGAGGAAGGCCTGGACGCGCAAATCATCGTGATTTCCGGGGACGTCCAGGAAGAAGCCGTGCGCCGCACCCGCGAGCTGGGGGCGCGGGCCTTCCTGCGCAAGCCCTTCGACCCCCAGGAACTGCGCAACCTGCTGCACGAATTGCGCCTGCTGGAACCGCCGACACCGGGCCTGCTGCCCACCGCCTCGCCCGCGCCGGTGGTGAGCCTGCGCGACGCCTTTCGCGAAACCATCAACGTCTCCATGGGCTACGCCGCGGCATTGATCGCCAAGGTGCTGGACGTATTCGTCAACCTGCCCATCCCCCACGTCAACATCCTTGAGGCCGGCGAGCTGCAAATGCTCCTCAGCGACGCCAACCGCACCCAGCAACTGACCGCCATCTGCCAGGGCTACATCGGCAGCGGCATTGCCGGCGAAGCGCTGTTGATGTTCCACGACTCAGAGGTCGCCGATATTGCCCGGCTGATGGAACAAGACAGCGCCAAGTACCAGGAAATGGAAGTGCTGATCGACCTGGCCAGCGTGCTGATCGGCGCCTGCCTGAGCAGCATCGCCGAGCAATTGGACGTGGTGTTTTCCGTGGGCCACCCCCAGGTACTGGGGGAACACACCAGCATCGACGAACTGATCCGGCTGAACCAGCAGCGCTGGGAAACCACCCAGGCCGTGGAGATCAGCTACAGCCTGGAAGAACAGAACATCCACTTCGACCTGTTGCTGCTGTTCACCGAAAGCTCCATGGAACTGCTGGCGCAAAAACTCTCCTACCTGATGAACTGAGCCATGACCAAGCGAATGGATTTTGCGGAGTTGCACTGGTTACTGGCGATCGTCCAGAGCATCGATGTGGGCATCGTGGTGCTGGACCTGGAATGCCAGGTGCTGGTGTGGAACAGCTTTATGGAGAACCGTTCCGGGGTGCAGTCCAAACAGGCCATCGACACCTCGTTCTTCGAACTGTTTCCCGAAGTCGAGCGCGAGTGGTTCCGGCGCAAGGTGGGCCGGGTGGTGGCCCTGGGCACACCAGCCTTCACCATCTGGAAACTGCGCCCGCACCTGGTGCGTTTCAAGAATTACCAGCCGATCACCGGCCAAGCCGAGTACATGTACCAGAACACCACCCTGCTGCCGCTGCGCTCGAGCAACAGCGAGATTCATCATGTGTGCCTTGTGATCTACGACGTGACCGACGTGGCCATCAACAACCTGGCGCTGCAGAACGCCAACGGCCGTCTGCAGCAACTGTCACGCACCGACCATCTGACCCAGTTGAACAACCGGGGCTACTGGGAACAGAGCGTGCAACTGGAATTCAGCCGCCAGCGGCGCTACGGCGGCGCCACGGCCCTGCTGATGATCGACATCGATCACTTCAAGCACATCAACGACAGCCACGGCCACCAGGCTGGCGACCAGGTGATCAAGTGCCTGGCGCAATTGATCCGCGGCCACGTGCGCGACTCCGATGTGGCCGGACGCTACGGCGGCGAGGAGTTCGGCATTCTGTTACCGGGCACCGATGAGGTCGGAGCCTTGACCCTGGCCGAACGCCTGCGCCAGGCCGCACAAGACCAGGTGGTGGTCTACAACGAGCAGGCCATTCGCTTTACCGTGAGCATCGGCATCGCCTGCCTGGACCACCCGGCGCCGGACTACCACAGCCTGATCGAGCGGGCCGACCAGGCCCTCTACGCCTCGAAGAAAGCCGGCCGCAATTGCGTGTCGGTGCACGGTCGCCTGGCCTAGCCGACCCGCCGACTCATCCCCATCCGGAGAAAAATCCGCCCCTTGGGGGATTTATCGCCTGCTCATGCGGTCAAGATCGTCGGCGTCTAGCGCCCCATCCCCCTTCTGCCGGAACAAGGAGTCCAGCCCATGCCCACCTCACCCGCCACCGCACCCCAGGCGCAATGGCAAGCCGCCGTACTGAAATACGCCAGCGCCATCAACCAATACGTGCAAGACGGACAGCAACACGGCTGGGACGGGCTCAAAGAGCCCGAAACACCGGAGATCGAGCACCTGCTGCCGGCCTGGCGCGCCGCCCTCGAAGCGCGCAATCGCCAGCCCGCCGATGCCGCCCAGCACCAGGCGTTTCGCCAGGAATGGCCGCCGGCGCACCAGCCCCTGGCCTCGTTGCTCGATAAAGAAGGCCAGATGATTCCGGCCCTGGCACTGCTGGACGACGGCAGCCTGCTGGCCCGCATCGGCAGCGCCTACGAAGGCGGCCAGGTGGTGCGCATCGACGGCGAACGGGTCGAGCCGGTGACCCAGGGCGACTTTTTTGGCCGCTGCCCGCAGCGCCGCTTCTTTGCCTGGTCCTCGGCCAGCGGCATCCGCGTGACCGATGGCTGGAACGGACCGCAAGTCAGCGAATTCCCCTGGCCCACTGGCCGCGAAGGCCTGCCCGAGGGCGTGCCGGTAGACGAGGAAGACGGTGATCCGCTGCCCAGCGCGCTGATCCCCTTTCCCGATGGGCAGCGGGTGCTGCTGGTCAGTGGCGACGGGATTTTCGTGCTGCACGCCGAGGGCGCCACCCGCCTGCTGCGCCGCCCGCAAGACATCGCTCAGGACCTGGCCGACGGCGTTGACCCGGATGACCTGGCCATCGGCTTGTGCATGGCCCACGGTGCCATCTCCCCGGATGGCCAATGGATCGCCGTCGGCGACCAGTGCAGCCATCACCTGGTGTTCAACGCCGAGCTGGCCTTGGCGGCGCAGATCGGCCCTGTCGGTGAATACCCGCACTTCGCCCTGTTCAACCAGCAAGGCGACCAACTGATACTCAATGCGTGCCACTTCTATAACGGCTCGACCCTGGGCGTGGCGGTGGCGGACCTGCCGGGGCTGAGCACCGACTTCTACAGCGACGACCCACGCACCCCGGTGCTGCAGGACGGCGCCCGGGTGTATGCCGGCACTTCCCGCGGGGACGAGTTCATCGTGGGCGATGCCTATGGCTACCTGCGCGCCTTCAGCAGCACCGGCGAGGAGCGCTGGCAGCACTACGTGGGCTCGTCCTTCAGCGCCATGGACATCAGCGCCGATGGCCGCACCCTGGCGGCCAGCACCTATGCCGGCATCATCAGCCTGATTCGCCTGGAGGACGGGCGCCCCGACTGGCAGATCGGCACCGGCGAGCACCGCGAAGAACGCCGCTGGCTGTTCTGGAAAAGCTTCGCCAAACCCCTGGCCTGGTAACCCTGGCCCCTGGCGCGCGCAGTCACCTGGTCGGGCTGCGCGCCCAGGGCAATCCCCCCTGACGCCCTGAAGGCGTCCGCTGGCCCAGCCGAGGGGCCACTACCACGCACCAAAAAGGGCATCACCTTATGCAAGCAATGCATGAGCGACCAATATCCACGGTTTTCGCCCTCGCCAGCCACTAACGCCCCTCCCCGGGTAACGCCTTGTCTACGGCAGAATGGCCCGGAAACAGGCAGGCAAAGCCTCAAAAAACTTTGCAACCTACAGACCGATCAAAAAAGCCAATGCCAGTCCGGCATAATCCTATGCAAATTCGTCATCATCCCCGGGATAAGAGCGTGATAGCCTTTGCACCCTCTGAGGCTTCGCATTACAAACCTGCCCGTTCATCTCGAACACCCGAGCAGAATAATGAAGCCCTGTGCACGCTTGCTTCGATCTTCTCTGCCTCTGTTTAGCGTTTCGCAACGGGCCTTTCCCCTCGGGCCCCCAAGGAAACCGACTGCAAATATTGACTCGTCCTTCCAGGCCGACCCTCTTTCGATCCAAATTCGGAGCTGTTATGTCCAGGCTGTCCCATCAAGATTTGCGCCGTGCCTTCCGTGAACTGATTGCTTCCAACAGCTGCTATCACACCGCTTCGGTATTCGACCCGATGTCCGCGCGCATTGCCGCCGACCTGGGTTTTGAAGTCGGCATCCTCGGCGGCTCCGTGGCCTCGCTGCAGGTCCTGGCGGCCCCCGACTTCGCCCTCATCACCCTCAGCGAGTTCGCCGAGCAAGCCACGCGCATCGGCCGTGTCGCCCAACTGCCGGTACTGGCTGACGCCGACCACGGCTACGGCAACGCCCTCAACGTGATGCGCACCGTGGTCGAACTGGAGCGCGCCGGTGTGGCCGCCCTGACCATCGAAGACACCCTGCTGCCGGCCCAGTTCGGACGCAAATCCACGGACCTGATCACCGTCGCCGAAGGCGTTGGCAAGATCCGCGCCGCGATTGAAGCCCGGGTCGATCCGGAGCTGGCGATCATCGCCCGCACCAACGCAGGGATCCTGCCGGTCCAGGAAATCATCAGCCGCACCCAGAGCTACCAGAAGGCCGGGGCGGACGCGATCTGCATCGTTGGCGTGCGCGACTTCGAGCACCTGGAACAGATCTCCGAACACCTGAGCGTACCGCTGATGCTGGTCACTTACGGCAACCCGCTGCTGCGTGACGACGCTCGCCTGGCCGAGCTGGGAGTGCGGATTGTGGTGGACGGCCATGCGGCCTACTTCGCGGCGATCAAGGCCACCTACGACTGCCTGCGTGAACAGCGGCAGATCTTCACCCAGGCCTCTGACCTGAGTGCCACCGAGCTGGCCCACACCTACACCCACCCCGATGACTACATCGTCTGGGCCAAAGAGTTCATGAGCGTCAAAGAGTGAAACCGGGGCCTCGCCAAGGCGAGGCATAACCCCCCTTACACACGGGGGGCGAAGGCGCCTTCGACGCAATCCAGAATCTGCCCGATGGTCCAGGGCTTGCGAATGAACGCCACCGGATGACGCACACCTGAGCTTTCAGGGGTCTCGAAACCGGACATGATCACGATGGGTATGTTCGGCCAGCGATCACCCACCCGATTAGCCAGACTCGCACCATTCAATACCCCCGGCATGGTGATGTCGGTGAGCAACAACCCCACCTCCCCCGCATGCTCTTGTAAAAATACCGCTGCCGCATCGGCACTGCTTTCTGCGCGAGTGGCAAAGCCTTCGTCCTGCAGAATCTCACAGAGAAATTCCAGGACCGTGGGTTCATCCTCGACCACGAGAATCAAGCGCGCGGCGCCCTCAGGGTTCAGTGACGATACTGCAGACATGAGGGTGACACTCCCTGTTGTGTTGACCTTTGCACGGACGGTAGCCCGCTACCTACGAGGTATGAGCAGCCCCTTGACGATAAATTCATTCTTCCTGCGGGCGGAAGTTATTTTTGCTTAAATTGTGCCCGCCCGAGCCGCTGCCACAGGTCGCAGCCCATGCGCCGGAACTTATCGGCCCGGCGCCTGCCAGAACCCGGCAGATCGGTTCGCTAGGAGCCGTTAATCGTCAGTAGTCGCCAAAAAGGATGCTCAACGACATGCCACATCACCCAGACCATTCATGGTTCGAAGCTGCCTGGGCACAACGGGAAGAACAGCTGTACCCGACGCTGTTCGGCGCCCTCGGCCCCGGCATCTACCCCCTGGACGGGGCGCTGTTCAGCGAGCGCCTCGGGCAGACCGACATCGACCCGCGCTGGCTGACCATCGGCGTCTTCGAGTCGCCGCCCAACGCCCAGCGCGACAGCTGGCTGTACGTCACTTCCGGCCTGTCCAACGCCTGGCACGATGCCCAACCCGAGCCGACAGGCGCGTCCGGCATGGGCCAGGAACTGCTTCTGGAAAGCCGTGAGCAAGCGCCCTGGGCCCTGTCCCTGCTGCGCAAGCTGGCGGGCTACCAGATCCTCCTCGATGCCGGGCGCTTCCCGGAACAGGTGCCGCTGAATGCCTGGGATCGCATGCCCATGGGCGTGGCCATCGACGGCGCCGACAGCCTCCTGCAGACCTTGCTGTTTGTCCCGGCCCCGACCTTCAGCGACAGCTACGCACTGCTGTCCGGGCACTTCGAGTTCTTGCAGGTTATCGGCCTGAGCCAGGGCGAACACGCCTGGGCCAAGGAGCATGAATACGAGCCGCTGCTGCAACGCCTGCTAGACGCCCGGGCAGCGCCGGTGATCGATCCCCGGCGCGCGACAGTGCTGTGAAACTGGGTGCCGCCTGTGCGACGCCCATGGACTATTATTTTTTTGCCCAGGTCCGGGCAATGATGGGTTAGATTCAGCCTGCAAAGGCTTTTATGCGGGCGTTTGCTTTATTCACTGACCGCCATAGAAAATACCCAGCCCCAGCGGTCAGATTCATTGCCGACCTTTTTTTGCCACTGGCCCACGGGCGCGGTGGTTCTGCTTTCAGGGAACTCAGAATGCCCCCACGACACGTCATCAACGCCTCGGTCAGCCCGAAAGGCAGCCTGGAAACACTCTCGCAACGAGAAGTCCAACAACTCAGCGAAGCCGGTTCCGGCAGCATCTACACCCTCTTCCGCCAGTGCGCCCTGGCCATCCTCAACACCGGCGCCCACGTTGACAACGCCAAGACCATCCTCGACGCCTACCACGACTTCGAAGTGAAGATTCACCAGCAGGACCGCGGCGTGCGCCTGGAACTGTTGAACGCTCCCGCCGATGCCTTCGTCGACGGCGAGATGATCGCCAGCACCCGCGAAATGCTCTTCAGTGCCCTGCGCGACATCGTCTACACCGAGAACGAACTGGACAGCCAGCGCATCGACCTGGACAGCTCCCAAGGCATCACCGACTACGTTTTCCACTTGCTGCGCAACGCCCGCACCCTGCGCCCCGGTGTGGAGCCGAAGATGGTGGTGTGCTGGGGCGGCCACTCGATCAACACCGAAGAATACAAGTACACCAAGAAGGTCGGCCACGAACTGGGCCTGCGCAAACTGGACATCTGCACCGGCTGCGGCCCAGGCGTGATGAAGGGCCCCATGAAGGGCGCAACCATCGCCCACGCCAAGCAACGCATGAGCGGCGGCCGCTACCTGGGCCTGACCGAGCCGGGCATCATTGCCGCCGAAGCGCCGAACCCGATCGTCAATGAACTGGTGATCCTGCCGGACATCGAGAAGCGCCTGGAAGCCTTCGTCCGCGTCGGCCACGGCATCATCATCTTCCCCGGCGGCGCCGGCACCGCCGAAGAGTTCCTGTACCTGCTGGGCATCCTGATGCACCCGGACAACCGCGACCTCCCATTCCCGGTGATCCTCACCGGCCCCAAGAGCGCGGCGCCGTACCTGGAGCAGCTCAACGCCTTCGTCGCCTCGACCCTGGGCGAAGCGGCGCAGAAGCACTACCAGATCATCATCGACAACCCGGCGGAAGTGGCCCGGCAGATGACCGAGGGCCTGAAGACCGTCAAACAGTTCCGCCGCGAGCGCAACGACGCCTTCCACTTCAACTGGCTGCTGAAAATCGACGAAGGCTTCCAGCGCCCGTTCGACCCGACCCACGACAACATGGCCGGCCTGCAACTCAGCCATCAGTTGCCGCCCCATGAACTGGCCGCCAACCTGCGCCGCGCGTTCTCCGGCATCGTCGCCGGCAACGTCAAGGACCAGGGCATCCGCCTGATCGAACAGAAAGGCCCGTACAGCATCCACGGCGACCCGGCGATCATGCAGCCCCTGGACCAACTGCTCAAAGCCTTCGTCGAGCAGCACCGCATGAAGCTGCCGGGCGGCGCCGCCTACGTGCCGTGCTACCGCGTGGTCAGCTGACGCTTCCTGACGCCTTCGGCAGTCCAATGACGCCGCGTTCCCTTGCCGGGAACGCGGCGTTTTTCATTCCCGGGTTACCCGCTCCGGAACCCGTCACCCAGCAGCACTTCACCTTTGGCTATAGGCATAAGAATTTCCTAGAGGGCAGGACACGCAAAGCTCCCTACCATGCGCCAGACCCCGCTGAGCGGGGGCCCTCAAGGAAAACACGCGGTGCCCTGCATGACCGTGCGGGGCTGCTGGCGCGTATAGGCGGAGAGCAGCATGCAACGTATAAAAAATCCGGGGACCATGTATCCCTCCCCTCTGAAGCCCCACCCATTGACCCTCGCGCTGGCGATGGCCTGCGCCCTCCCGGCCCAGGCCGAAGATTTCAGATGGGGGGACATCAGCGGCCGCTTCGACTCGTCGCTGTCCATTGGCGCCAGTTGGGGAATGCGCGATGCCGACAACCGCTTCATCGGCGTGGCCAACGGCGGCAGCGCCTCGACCCGCACCGGCGACGATGGCCGGCTGAACTTCCGCAAGGGCGAAACCTTCTCCAAGACCTTCAAGGGCCTTCACGACCTGGAGCTGAGCTACGGTGATACCGGGCTCTTTGTCCGCGGCAAATACTGGTACGACTTCGAACTCAAGGACGGCCGCCAACACCTCTACGACATTGACGATCACGGCCGTGACCGCGCCGCCCGGGCCTCGGGTGCGGAACTGCTGGACGCCTTCCTCTACCACCACTACAGCATCGCCGATCTGCCGGGCAGCGTCCGGGTCGGCAAGCAAGTGGTGAGCTGGGGCGAAAGCACCTTCATCGGCAACTCCATCAACGCCATCAACCCCGCCGACGTGGCCGCCCTGCGCCGCCCCGGCTCGGAACTCAAGGAAGGCCTGATCCCGGTCAACATGCTCTACCTGAACCAGGGCCTGAGCGACAACCTGTCCATCGAAGCCTTCTACCAACTGACGTGGCAAAAGACCGTGCTGGACAACTGCGGCACCTACTTCGGCGGTGATGTGGCCGCCAAGGGCTGCGACTTCGGCATGACCGTCAACGGCAGCGACTTCGACCGCGACGCCCCAGGCTATGGCTACGTGCCCCGGCTCAACGACCAGGATGCGCGCAACAGTGGTCAGTTTGGTGTGGCCCTGCGCTGGACGGTGCCGGAGCTCAACGAAACCGAATTCGGCTTCTATGCCCTCAACTACCACAGCCGCACCCCGGAAAGCGCCTGGCAGGTGGGCCGGGGCGCGTTCCTCGACCCGGTGGGCGGCCTGGCTGGCCAGGGCGGCATCAGCACCGCACGCTACTACCTGGAATACCCGGAAGATATCCGCCTCTACGGCCTGAGCTTTGCCACCAACATCGGCAGTACCGCAGTGTCCGGCGAGATCAGCTACCGACCGAACATGCCCCTGTCCCTCAACAGCACCGACGTCTCCACCGCGGCCACACTGGGCTCCGCCGCCACTCACCCGGCCATCAACGCCGGCCTGCCGATCTTCGACAGCGGCTGGGCCAGCTCGGCCTACGGTTCGCGGATCCAGGGCTACAAACGCATGCCCTACACCCAGGCCCAGCTCACCGCGATCCAGGCCTTCGACCAGGTCCTGGGCGGCGACCGCCTGACCCTGGTGGGGGAAGCCGGTTTCGCCCATATCGGCGGCCTGGACAGCAGCGACGGCTCGGGCCTGCGCTTTGGCCGCAACAGCGTCTACGGCAACGGCGAGCTGGCCCAGGCCGGCAACGCCGCGCTGCTGGGGGTGTCCGGCAACGACATCTGCCGCGCCCTGAACTCGGCCAACCCCGGCCAGTGCACCGACAAGGGCTTCTACACCCAGAACGCCTGGGGCTACCGGCTGCGGGCAGTGCTGGAGTTCAACGACGCCATCGCCGGTGCCAACCTCAAGCCCAACCTGTCGTTCTCCCACGATGTCGAAGGCTACGGCCCGACCTTCAACGAAGGCAACAAGGCCCTGAGCATCGGCCTGGATGCCGACTTCATGTCCAAGTACACCGCCAGCCTCAGCTACACCGACTTTTTTGGCGGCGATTACAACACCAACACCGACCGCGACTTCCTTGCCCTGAGCCTGGGCGTGAGTTTCTAGAGTCCGCTGCCCTATCGAGGTTAACCATGAGACATCCCCACCTGCTGCAGATTGGCTGCTTCACCCTGAGCCTGCTGGCCGGCCCCGTGCTGGCGGCAGTCTCCAGCGAACAGGCGGCACGCCTGGGCAAGGACCTGACCCCGGTGGGTGCCGAGCGCGCCGGCAACGCCGATGGCAGCATTCCGGCCTGGACCGGCGGCCTGCCCACCAGCACCGGCAAGATGGACGCCGACGGTTTTCTGCAAGACCCCTATGCCGGGGAGAAACCGCTGTTCACCATCACCGCCGAGAACCTTGAGCGGTATCGCGCCAAGCTCAGCCCCGGCCAGTTGGCGATGTTCAAGCGCTACCCCACGACCTACCGAATGCCGGTCTACCCGAGCCATCGCAGCGTCAACCTGCCGCAAAAAAGCCTCGACGCCACGCTGAGCAATGCCAGCCGCACCACCCTGGTGGAAGGCGGCAACGGCCTGGAGAACTACAGCCCCGGCGCGGTGCCGTTCCCCATTCCCAAGGACGGCCTTGAGGTGATCTGGAACCACATCGGCCGCTACCGAGGCGAGAGCCTCAAGCGCATCGTCATGCAGGCCTCGCCTCAGGCCAACGGCAGCTTCACCCCCAGCGTGGTCAAGCAGGAGCTGGCCTACCCCACGGGCCTGAGCGACTACCAACCGGCGGAAATGGCCAACATCCTCAACTACTACCGTGAGGAATTCCTTTCCCCGGCGCGCCTGGCAGGTGGCGTGCTGCTGGTCCACGAGACCATCAACCAGGTCAAGGAACCGCGCATGGCTTGGCAATACAACGCCGGCCAGCGCCGGGTGCGACGCGCCCCGCAGATCGCCTACGACAGCCCGGCCGCCGAGGGCATGCGCACCCTCGACGACTTCGACCTGTTCAACGGCGCCCCGGACCGTTTCGACTGGAAGCTGGTGGGCAAGCAGGAAATGTACATTCCCTACAACAGCTACCGCCTGGAATCACCCAAGCTCAAGTACACAGAGATCGTCCAGGCCGGGCACCTGAACCCGGAGCACACACGCTATGAACTGCACCGGGTCTGGCACGTGCAGGCGACGCTGAAACCCAGCCAGCGCCACGTCTATTCCAAACGCGACCTCTACATCGACGAGGACAGCTGGCAAGCAGCGATCACCGACGCCTACGACGGTCGTGGCACCCTGTGGCGCGTCGCGGAAGGCCACGCCAGTTTCTTCTACGACGTCCAGGTTCCGTCCTTCGCTGCCGAGGCCCACTACGATGTGCTGTCCGGGCGCTACGCGGTGAACTCCCTGCGCAACGAAGAGAAGAACAGCTACCAGTTCAACCTGCCCTTCAGCCGCAAGGAGTTCACCCCTTCAGCCTTGCGGGCCACCGGGATTCGTTGAGCAGGTTTAACAAATTGGTACGTCTCCGATCCCCCGGGGTGGGGGTTTTGGCTTAGATTCAAGCCCCCATTCCCACTCGGTACCCCGCCATGAAGCTGCATCAGCTGCGCGCCCTCGTCTCCATCTGCGAAAGCGGCAGCATCCAGGAGGCTTCGCGCCTGCTACACATCTCGCAACCGGCCCTGTCCAAGGGCATCAAGGAACTGGAAGCGGAACTGGGCGTGCCCCTGCTGATCCGCTCCAATCGCGGCATCACCGCCACTGAATACGGCGAGCGCCTGGTGCGCCGCGCACGGCTGATCCTGGAGGAGGTACGCCGCGCCGCGGAAGAAATCGACACCCTCAAGGGGCGCATGGACGGTAAGCTGTCCATCGGCGTGTCGCCGGTCACCCCCGGCCCGCAGTTTGTCAGCAGCCTCAATCGCTATCGCCAGCGCTTCCCCAAGGTCCAGGTACAGATCCACGAACTGCGTCCCTCGAAACTCATGGAAGGCTTGCGCGAAGGCCAGCTCGACATGGCCCTCAGCTCACTGCCGCCGTCGCGCAATACCGATGGCTTCCATTGGGAAGAACTCTACGCCCAGCCCACGGTGCTGGTGGTGCGCAAGGACCATCCACTGCGCCATGCCCGGCATTTGCATGAACTGCGGGAACAGGAATGGCTGCTGCAGGATTCCCTGGAGCAATCCAGGGTCGGGGTGATGTTCGAGGAAAACGGCGTGGCGCCGCCACAGAACGTTATCGAATGCGCGTCGGTGGTGCTCTTCGCCGAACTGGCGATCACCAGCGATGCGGTCAGCTATTGGTCGCTGCGGGTACTGGAAAGCGCACCGATGCTGATGGCGAAGCTGGAAATCCTGCACATCGTCGAGCCGGTGCCACCGATGAACATCTCCCTGGTGTGCCGCGATCAGGAACTGATGACCCGCGAGGCCAAGGCCCTGGCCGATGATCTGATCTACGTCTACAAGGGGCCGTCGAAGCCGCTGCCGAACCTGGTGCCGGCGATTGCCTGAACCCCCGTTGCCGTTCCTTGATAACCACAACCGATAAGCATGCCCAGAGGTGATTATTCAGCACTGGGCCGCTCGGGCATGCTGCGGGCCACCGTCAGCCGCTCGGAAATGGACCCCATGACAGCGCCCCACTCGCCCCTGATCCCGCAAATCCTCGCCTGGCAGGACAGCTTCGCCCAGCTGCGACGAGACCTTCACCAGCACCCGGAACTGGGCTTTGCCGAACAGCGCACCAGCGAACGTGTCGCCCAGAGCCTTGAGCAATGGGGCATCGAGGTCCACCGCGGCATCGGCGGCACCGGCGTGGTGGGCGTGCTGCGCAACGGCAGCAGCACACGCAGCCTGGGAATTCGTGCCGACATGGACGCCCTGCCGATCCATGAACAGAGCGGCGTTGCATGGCAAAGCCGACAACCGGGCACCATGCATGCCTGCGGCCATGACGGGCACACCGCGATCCTGCTGTGTACCGCCCGCTACCTGGCCGAAAGCCGGCAGTTCGACGGCACCGTCCACCTGATTTTCCAGCCGGCCGAAGAAACCCTCGGCGGTGCCCGACGGATGATCGAGGACGGGCTGTTCGAGCGTTTCCCCTGTGATGCGGTGTACGCCCTGCACAACATGCCGACCTTGCCGGTGGGGGTATTCCTGACCCAGCCCGGGGCCATGAGCGCCTCTTCGGACAACGTGCACATCCGCCTGATCGGCGTCGGTGGCCACGGCGCCATGCCCCACAAGACCAGGGACCCGGTAGTGGCCGCCGCCGAACTGGTGCTGGCCCTTCAATCCATCGTTGCGCGCAACGTGCCGGCCGGCGAAGTGGCGGTGATTACCGTGGGCGCATTGCACGCCGGTGAAGCCGCCAACGTGATCCCCGATCACGCCACCCTGGCGCTGAGCGTACGCACCACGAACCCGCAGATCCGCGCCCTGCTCAAGCAACGCATCGGCGAAGTGGCCCGGGGCGTCGCCGCCACCCATGCCCTGGAGCTCGACTTTCAGTACGAAGAACGCATCGGCGTGCTGCTCAACACCCCGGCCGAAACCGCCCTGTTGCAGCAAGTGGCCCGGGACCTGCTAGGCCCCGAGGGGCTAATGACCAGCATTCCCAGCGGCTTTCTCGGCAGCGAGGATTTTGCCTCGATGCTCGAACAACGGCCCGGCTGCTACATCGTCATGGGCAACGGCACCGAAGGCGCCCACGGCTGCATGGTGCACAACCCCGGCTACGACTTTAACGACGCCGCCCTGCCCTATGGCGCCAGCCTTTGGGCCCGGCTGGTGGAAACCGCGCTGCCCCGGACTGAAGAGCGCCCAACTGAAGAGTCGCACACTGAATAGCCTCGAACTGAATAGCACTGCCGAACAGCCCAGCCCTGAATAACAACACGCCAAGGACAGAGACCCGCCATGTCGACACCCGCCACAAAACCCCGCGCCCTGATCATGGCCCTGCTGATGGCGGTGATGGTCATCAGCGTGCTGGACAAGACCATCTTCGCCTTCGCCGGGGTGCAGATCATCGAAGAGCTGCAACTGACCCCGGAGCAGTTCGGCTTCGTCGGCAGCGCGTTTTTCTTCCTCTACTCGATCTCCGGGATCGCCGTGGGCTTTCTCGCCAATCGCTTCCCCACCCGCTGGATTCTCAGCGTCATGGCCCTGGTCTGGACCAGCGCCCAACTGCTGGTGACCGTGGCCGGCAGCCTCGGCGCCCTGACCGCCAGCCGCCTGTTGCTGGGGGCCGGCTGCGGCCCGGGCACAGCGGTGACCCAGCACGCCGCCTTCAAGTGGTATGGGATTCGCGAGCAGGTGCTGCCGGCCTCGCTGATCCAGGTCTCGATCATGCTTGGTGGCCTGCTCGGCGCCCTGGCCCTGCCCTACGCCATCAGCCACTTCGGCTGGCGCAGCGCCTACCTGGCCCTGGCGATCCTGAGCCTGGGCTGGGCACTGCTGTGGCTGCTGTTCGGTGCCGAAGGCCAGCACCAGGAAGAGCAAGGCCCGGCGCCGCAGGAGGCGCGCATTCCCTATCGTCACCTGCTGCTCAACCGCACCTTTGTCTGGATCTCGCTGATGTGCTTCCTGGCCTACCTGCCCAACGCCCTGTCCTTCAGCTGGTCGGCGGTGTACATGCAAAAAGGCCTGGGGCTGAGCCCGATGCAGACCGGCTACGTGATGTTCACCGCCACCCTGGGCATCATCGTCCTCAACCTGCTGGTCTCGGCACTCTCCCAACGCATGCTCCGACGCGGCCTGGGCGAGCAGCGCAGCCTGGTGCTGCCGCCGATGCTCTGCTGCATCTTCGGCGGCCTGGCGTTCTGCGCCCTGGGCGCCCTGCACGACGAGCTGTGGCTGAAGTTGACGCTGTTTGTCAGCGGCGCGGTGCTGCTCAACGGGGTGTTCGCCTTTGGCATGACCATCACGTCCCATATTTCGCCGTCGATCCAGCGCGGCGCCATGCTGGCCATCCACGTCGGCAGCATGACCTTCTCCGGCATGCTCGCGCCCTGGCTGGTGGGGCGCCTGGTGACCCTGTTCGACCATGACATCGCCCGGGGTTTTGAAACCGCCCTCAACGGCATCGGCTTGGCCACCCTGGTCTGTGCCCTGCTGGGGCTGTGGGTAATCACCCCCCAAGCCACTCGCCAGCGCCTGCTGGACCTCGCGCCCGCGCCCCTGGCCGACACCGCCCGGCCCGTGTAGCGCCAGCCCGGCGCGCCAGGCCAGGGCGCGCCATTCCCTTGATGATGATCCGCAGCGGCCCCACTCCAGGGCGCCGGGCCTCGCCGTGGATTGCTCACCCTCGATACACCCAGGAAGCTTCCATGACCCTCGCCTGTTTTTCCGCCACCTACGCTGAAGCCCGCCACAAATTCCTCGACGCCTGCGCCCGACGCGGGTCCTTGGTGCAGTCCTATGTCACCCGCTCAAGGGCCGCGATCAGGAAACCCTGGCCATCGACCTGTACCGTACGGGCCCGGCCAACGCCCGCAACCTGCTGCTGATCAGCAGCGGCTGCCACGGCGTCGAAGGCTTTTGCGGCTCGGCGGTGCAGATCGACCTGCTGCACAACGAGCGCTGGATCGAACTCACCCGCCAGCCCGACCTGGCGGTGATCTACCTGCATGCGCTGAACCCCTATGGCTTTTCCTGGCTGCGCCGGGTGACCCACGAAAACGTCGACCTGAACCGCAACTTCCTCGACTTCAGCCAGCCCCTGGCGGACAACCCCGGCTACCGCGCCATCGCCGATTGCCTACTGCCTCGGCACTGGCCGGCCAGTGTGGCCAGCCGCGCACGCCTGCTCCTGCACACCGCACGCCTTGGGCCCAAGGCCTTGCAGGCGGCCATCTCCCGGGGCCAGCACAGCCACCCCGACGGCCTGTTTTTCAGTGGCCTGGCACCCACCTGGAGCAACCAGCAGATCCGCGCCCTGCTGCGCCAGCACGCCCAGCAATGCCGACGCATCGCCTGGATCGACATCCACACCGGCCTGGGCCCCACGGGCGTGGGCGAGCGCATCTATAAAGGCCGCGCCCACCCCGAGGACCTGGCCCGGGCGCAGGCGTGGTGGGGGCCAAAGGTGACCAACAGTTTCGATGGCAGCTCCGCCTCGGCCCAGTTGGAGGGCACCCTGGACCTGGCGGTGATGGAAGAATGCCCCCAGGCCCAATACAACGGCCTGACTCTGGAGTACGGCACCCGCTCAGGGTGGCAAGTGCTTGACGCCCTGCGCGCCGAACAGTGGCTGCAGAACAATCCCCAGGCGCCTCAACGGCTGTATGAGCAGATCAAGCGGCAGCTGCGCAATGCCTTCTACGTGGACACCCCGCAATGGAAACAGCAGGTGCTGGAGCAGGCGCGGGCGCTGTGCTGGGAGACGGTGGCGGGGTTGCAGAACGATCCGCAATAAAACGCGGCACCCCGGGGCTGGCAGGCCCCGGGACACCGCAGAAGGTCACTTCAGTTTGAGCTTCAGTTGCGCGCCGAGCAGCGCACAGATGCTGAGGATCGCGGCAAACATCAGGTAATAGGCGGGGGCTGCCTTGCTGCCGGTGACGGCAATCAGCGAGGCGGCGATAAAGGGTGCGAAGCCGCCGAAGAAGGTCACGCCCAGGTTGTAGCTCAGGGACATGCCGGTGGCACGGGTCTGCACCGGGAAGATCTCCGACATCAGTGCCGGCAGCGGCGCGAAGTACACCGCTTTGATCAGGGCCATCAGGCTCACCACCAGCATCAGCGAGAGCAAGGTCGGCTCGGCGTTAAGCCAGAGGAATGCCGGGTACGCCACACACAGGTAGAACAGCGCCGAGAACAGCATGATGCGGATGCGCCCGATGCGGTCTGAAAGCATGCCGACAAAGGGCGTGACAAAGGTCAGGATCAACCCGCCGATCAGGGTCGCCATAAACCCGGAAGACTGGGGCAGGCCCAAGTCCTTGGCGGCGTAGGACGGCATGTACTGGATCAGGTAGTTGGACGCGGTGGACACCACCAGCGCGCCCATGGCGATCAGCAACAGCAGCTTCTGCCCGGCGAACAGCGTACGCACAGGCGCCTTGCTCGACTCGGCGGCGTCGAACACCGGCGACTCGTCGCAATGCTTGCGGATGTACATGCCCACCGGCCCGATCAACAGACCGAGGAAGAACGGCACTCGCCAGCCCCAGTCCATCATCTCTTCAGGGCTCAGGTTGACGGTGGTGAAATAACCGGCCAGGGACGCCAGCACCGTACCCAGGCCTTGGCTGGCGAACTGCAGGCTGGCGATAAAACCACGACTGCGGGGCGATGCGTGTTCGATCAGGTAGGCCGTGGAACTGCCGAATTCGCCACCGGCGGAAAAGCCCTGGAGCAACCGCGCCAGGAAGATCCCGATGGGCGCCAGGATGCCGATGCTGGCATAGGTCGGGATCACCGCGATGATCAGGGTGCCGATCAGCATCAAGGTGATGGACAGACTCATGGACTTCTTGCGCCCGGCGCGATCGGCGTAGGCGCCCAGCACCATGGCCCCCAGTGGCCGGATCAGAAACGACACGCCAAAGGTGCCGAAGGTGATCATCAGCGACAGGCTTTCACTGTCCGTGGGGAAAAACAGCTTGGAAATGACGAACGCAAAATAGGCGTACAACGCCATGTCGTACCATTCCAGGGTATTGCCGACCAAGGCCGCGCAAGCCGTGCCCCAAATGGATTTTGGCTTGGTCCGGGCATGCCCCTCGAGGGCCACGGAATCGGTTGTGCTGTGCATGAGAGGTCCGCCTTTATAAGGTTTGTTATGGCAGGAAACGAGTGCAGCAATCAGTGTTTTTCGACGCGTTGGATTTCTTGTTGTGAACAACTGACAGCGAGGTTCGAGCCGGACCTGATCAGGGAAAGCCGATGTCGGGGCGATTGTAGGCACAGCCCCAGCGTGCTTAAAATAATTTTATTGGCAATTAACCGTTCGCATTTTGTGAACGCTCTAATCCCTCTTCTCAAGGCTGCAGCAGCGCCACCAGGTGATCGCGAAACACCGCCACCGCCTGGGGCAACTCGCGTCCGGCCATGCTCTGCAGCTCGATGCGCCGGGCCTGCAAGGTCTCGTCGGAGAAGGGAATGGAGACAATTCGCCGGCTGCGCTGGTAGGTGGTGCTGCTGATCGGGTTGGCCAGGCTGACCCCGCCGCCCTGGGCGACGAAGCGGTACAACGCGGCAAAGGAATTGCTCTCCAGCACCAGGTTGAACTCCAGGCCCTGGACCCCGCAGCAAATGTCGAACAGCCGCCGGGCGGTGGTGTCCGGAGTCTGCATGGCCATGGGATAGGGCTGCAGCTCGGCCAGGGCGATGCTGTCGCGCAAGGCCAGCGGGTGCTCCACCGGCAGCATGGCCATGATGCCGCCCGGGGCCACGCACTCGACGTTGATCTCGCGCTCCGGCGACAGGCTGTAGGTCAGGCCCAGGTCGGCCTGGCCTTCACGTACCCGACGGGTCACTTCCTCGGGCCCGACCACCTCCAGGGAAAACAGAATGCCGTCGTAGGTCTTGCGGAACTCGGCAATGGCGTCCGGCAGAAAATCGATGGCAAACCCCTGGGAACAGGCCAGGCGGATATTGCCCCGGCGCAGCCCGTGCAACTCCCGCAATTCCTCGACCAGTTGCCCGGTTTCCATCTGCGCCTTGCGCACGTGGCTGGCCAGGCGCTCCCCCGCCGCCGTCGGCAACATGCCCCGGGAACGGCGCTCGAACAACGGGGTGTCGAGTTCGTATTCGAGCTTGGCGATCTGCCGGCTGACCGCCGAGGCCGCGACGTTGAGCTTGACCGAGGCTTCATTGACCGAGCCGCAGCGCACCACCTCGAAAAAGTAACGCAGGGCAATGGATTGCATGCTGTTGAATTGCATGGGTAGCGCCTCCGGCATTGCTTTAATAGCAACACTTCATTCTAAACATTGTGATTGTTGCAGCTAACGGCCGAGTCTAGAGTCCTGCTCAATCCTTGGCTAGGGCGCACTGGGCGCCGGCCTCTTGCATTGAAGGAACCGGCCCTATGAGTCGATCAGCTGCCATTGCCGCAGTGACCCGGATGTTTGCCAGCGGCGAGTTTCTCGCGACCCTCGAACGCAGCGTTGCCCACCGCACCGAAAGCCAGGAGCCGACGCGCCTGCCCGAACTGCGCGCCTACCTGGAAGACTTTATCGTGCCGCTGATCGAGCCCCTGGGGTTTACCAGCACCCTGTACCCCAACCCGGAACCCGAGCACGGCCCGCTGCTGGTGGCCGAGCGCATCGAGGCTGTCGACCTGCCCACCCTGTTGATGTACGGCCACGGCGATGTGGTGCGCGGCTACGACGCGCAATGGCGCGAAGGCCTGTCACCCTGGCAAGTGGTGGTGGAAGGCGAACGCTGGTATGGCCGTGGCAGCGCCGATAACAAGGGCCAGCACCTGATCAACCTCAGCGCCCTGGCCCAGGTGATCGAGGCCCGCGAGGGACGCCTGGGGTTCAACGTCAAGCTGCTGCTGGAAATGGGCGAGGAAGCCGGTTCGCCAGGCCTGCGTGAGTTCTGTGCAACCCACCCGCAACAACTGGCCGCCGACCTGTTCATCGCCTCCGACGGCCCTCGCCTGAGCGCCTTGCAGCCGACGATTTTCCTCGGTTCTCGGGGCGCGGTGAACATCGACCTCAAGGTCAATCTGCGTGACGGCGCGCACCACTCCGGAAACTGGGGCGGCCTGCTGCGCAACCCGGGGATCGTCCTGGCCAACGCCATTGCCAGCCTGGTCAACCAGGACGGCCAAGTGCAGGTCCCGGGGCTCAAGCCGGCGAGCCTGCCGGACTCGGTGAAACGCGCCATCGCCCCCCTGCAACTGACCCCCAGCAGCCCCAACGACCCGACCATCGACCCGAGCTGGGGCGAACCCGGGCTGAGCCCCGCCGAGCGGGTGTTCGGCTGGAACACCTTCGAAGTCCTGGCCTTCAAGACCGGCAACCCCGACGCACCGGTCAACGCCATCCCCGGCCATGCCAGTGCCCATTGCCAGGTGCGCTTTGTCGCTGGCAGCGATTTCCGCGAGTTTGTCCCAGCCATCCGCCGTCACCTCGACGCCCTGGGCTTCAGCCAGGTCGAGGTCAGCCAGAGCCCGGGCGGCGTGCTCAATGCCTCGCGCCTGGACCCGGACAACCCCTGGGTCCACTGGGCCTTGCATTCTCTGCAGAGCACCACCGGCAAGACTCCGGCCTTGCTGCCCAACCTCGGCGGCTCCCTGCCCAACGACATTTTTGTCGACGTGCTGGGCCTGCCGACCCTGTGGGTGCCCCACTCCTACGCCGCCTGCTCCCAGCACGCGCCCAATGAACACCTGCTGGCGCCGGTGGTGGAAGAAGGCCTGCAAATCATGGCCGGGTTGTTCTGGGACCTGGGGGAATCGGCCGTGGACCTGCTGCGCGAATCACGCGCCGCCGGCTGAAAGGCCCCGTTATTCCAGGAATTTGACACGCCAAGGGACGCTGTGGAATAGTTTTCCAACAAAACTGGAATTCAATTCCACTTATTCCGCACTGACTGCAGTGCGGCCTTGGAGTGATCGATGGCAAGCGCTGCAAGCACCACCGAAGCCGGCTTTTCCGGGGTCCTGGACCGGGGCCTGGCGATTCTCGAACTGCTGGCCGGCAGCGCCGAGGGCCTGACCCTCAGCGCCGTGTCCGACCAACTGCGCATCCCGCGCAGCGCCACTCACCGCCTGCTGACTGCACTCGGCGAACACGCCTACGTGCGCCAGGAGCAGGAACGGGGCACCTACGTGCTCACCTCCAAACTGCAAGTCCTGGCCTTCCGGCAACTGTGCGCCAGCGGCCTGGTGGACGCCGTGCAACCGGTGCTCAATCGTCTCGCGGCGCAGGCCGGTGAACTGGTGCGCCTGGCGGTGGCCGACCCTCGGCAACTGACCTGGGTGGCCCGCGCCCAAGGTGCGCGCAACGGTTTGCGCTACGACCCGGACATGGGCATGGAGGCCCGGCTGTCCTGCTCGGCCACCGGTTTTGCCTGGCTGGCGCGCCTCGACGATGAGCAGGCACTGGCGCGGGTTGAGCACCAGGGTTACGGCAGCGTGGCCGAGTTCGGCCCCCACGCGCCACAAACCCCGGAGCAATTGCTGGCCCAACTGGCGGCCACGCGCCAACGCGGTTATGCCGTCGCGGTGCAGACCTTCAGCGACTGGATGGCGGCCATTGCCGTGGCCCTGCGGCACCCGGTGAGCCACCAGCCGATCGGCGTGATCAGCATCGCCGGCCCGGTGTTCCGTTTCAGCGAAGCCAAGCTGCACGAGGTCGCGCCCCTGCTGCTGGCCGCTGCGGCGGAAATCCAGACATTGATCCCCGGTTCCCCGGCGCTGATGAGCCCGGAGCTGACTGCCCAATCCGTTCGTGAAGGCCTTGTATCGTGACCTCAACCCCTGAAATACCCCTCGCCCCCCTGGAATGCGACCTGCTGGTCATCGGCTCCGGCGCCTCGGGCCTGGCCGCCGCCGTCACCGCCGCCTGGCACGGCCTGAAGGTCGTGGTGGTGGAAAAAGACCCGGTGTTCGGCGGCGCCAGCGCCTGGTCCGGCGGCTGGATGTGGGTGCCCGGCAACCCCTTGGCGAAACGCGCCGGGATTGACGAAGACCCGCAGCAGCCGCGCACCTACCTCAAGCATGAATTGGGCGAGCGTTATGACCCCGAGCGTATCGACGCCTTCCTCGACAACGGCCCGCCCATGGTGCGTTTTTTCGAGCAACACACGGCCCTGCAATTCGTCGACGGCAACGCCATTCCGGACATCCACGGCCAAGTGCCCGGGGCCGCCACCCAGGGCCATCAATTGATTGCCGCGCCCTACGATGCCCGGGCCCTGGGCCCGTTGCTCAAGCGCCTGCGCAAGACCCTGCGGGAAACCTCGTTCCTGGGCATGCCGATCATGGCCGGCGCCGACCTGGCAGCCTTCCTGACCCTGACCCGCTCGCTGAAATCCCTGCTCCACGTGAGCAAGCGCTTCGTGCTCCACCTGCGCGACCTGGCGTTGCACGGCCGGGCCATGCATCTGGTGAACGGCGTGGCCCTGGTGGCGCGCCTGGCCAAGTCGGCCGAAGACCTGGGGGTGACGCTGATGACCTCGGCACCGGCCAAACGCCTGCTGCAAGACGCCGAGGGCGTGCACGGCGCGGTGGTCGACACCGCCCAGGGCCCCCTGGAGATTCGTGCGCGGCGCGGGGTGGTGCTCGCTGCCGGCGGCTTCCCCCATGACATCCCACGGCGCCAGGCGCTGTTTCCGCGTACGCCCACCGGCCGGGAACACCTGGCCTTGCCGCCCCAGAGTTGCTCGGGCGACGGCATTCGCCTGGGCGAATCGGCCGGCGGCGTGCTCGCCACCGACCTGGCCTCCCCC
>NZ_JALQCX010000073.1:0-57936 GCF_023241665.1 Pseudomonas morbosilactucae
CGCTGTTCGCGGAGAAAGGCCGCCAGTTGCTGACCCAGGACAAGGTCGCGGTGGTGTTCGGTTGCTGGACCTCGGTGTCGCGCAAATCCGTGCTGCCGGTGTTCGAGGAGCTCAACGGACTGCTGTTCTACCCGGTGCAGTACGAAGGCGAAGAGATGTCGCCGAACGTGTTCTACACCGGCGCCGCGCCGAACCAGCAGGCGATTCCTGCGGTTGAATACCTGATGAGCGAAGATGGCGGCAGCGCCAAGCGTTTCTTCCTGCTGGGCACCGACTACGTGTACCCACGCACCACCAACAAGATTTTGCGTTCGTTCCTGCACTCCAAGGGTGTGGCGGACAAGGACATCGAAGAGGTCTACACCCCCTTCGGCCACGCCGACTATCAAACCATCGTCGCCAACATCAAGAAGTTCTCCGCAGGCGGCAAGACCGCGGTCATCTCCACGGTCAACGGCGACTCCAACGTGCCGTTCTACAAAGAACTGGCCAACCAGGGCCTGAAAGCCACCGACGTACCGGTGGTGGCCTTCTCCGTGGGTGAGGAAGAACTGCGCGGCATCGACACCAAGCCGCTGGTGGGCAACCTCGCCGCCTGGAACTACTTCCAGTCCGTGGAGAACCCGGTGAACAAGAAGTTCGTCGCCGACTGGAAAGCCTACGCCAAGGCCAAGAACTTGCCGGGCGCTGACAAGGCCGTGACAAACGACCCGATGGAAGCCACCTACGTGGGCATCCACATGTGGGCCCAGGCCGTAGAGAAGGCCAAGTCCACCGACGTCGACAAAGTCCGCGAGGCCCTGGCCGGCCAGACCTTCAACGCGCCGTCGGGCTACACCCTGACCATGGACAAGACCAACCACCACCTGCACAAGCCGGTGATGATCGGCGAGATCCAGCCGGACGGTCAGTTCAGCGTGGTATGGCAGACCGAAGGCCCGATCCGCGCCCAGCCTTGGAGCCCGTTCATTCCGGGCAACGACAAGAAGCCGGACTACGCGGTGAAGAGCAACTAAGCCACTCAATGCCCACCCTCGCAGGAGCGGCCGAGCGGCGCTCCGTTCGCCAGCGATCAGCTTGATACGGCCTGCCCGACAGGCCGCTAGCGCCGGCAAGCCGGCTTCTGCGGGGTTCTTGTATGACCAGGACATTTGACATGCCCACTGCCTTCTACCGTTTTATGCTGGCCTGCCTGCTGTTGCTACCGCTGGCGGTCCAGGCCGGTGACGCCGAAGACTTCGTCGCCGCCAATGCCACGCAACAAGCCAAACTCCTCGAGTCCTGGGCCGCACAGCCCGACCCGGCGCGCATCGAACTGCTCAACGCCCTGCAACAGGGCCAATTGAGCATCGACGGCGAAGCCAAGACCCTGCGCCTGAACAACCGTCTGCGGGGGCTGATCGACACCGCCCTGGCCAGCCACCAATTGCTCGCGGCCGACGCGACCCTGCGCCTGGCCGCCGCCCAGCAATTGCAAAAAAGCGCCAAGCCGGCGCAATTGAAATTCCTCGACCAGCGACTGGCCGGCGAACAGGACGAAAAGGTTCACGCCGCTCTCAGCCTGGCCCTGGCCAACTTGCAGTTGGTGGACGGCGACCCGGCCGTGCGCCTGGCGGCGGTACGCCTGTTGGGTGAAACCGGCGACCCGTTGGCCCGCACGCGCCTCGAGAGCCTGTTGGAACCGGGGGTTGAAACCGATGCCGGGGTGCACACCGCCGCCGAGACCAGCCTGGCCCAGGTCAAGCGCAAGCTGCTGGTGGGCGAGATTCTCGGCCAGGCATTCAGCGGCATGTCCCTGGGCTCGATCCTGCTGCTGGCGGCCCTGGGCCTGGCGATCACTTTCGGCCTGCTGGGGGTGATCAACATGGCCCACGGCGAGATGCTCATGCTCGGCGCCTACTCCACCTACGTGGTGCAGTTGATGTTCCAGCGCTTCGCCCCGCAAGCCATCGAGTTCTACCCGTTGATTGCCCTGCCGGTGGCGTTTTTTGTCACCGCGGCCATCGGCATGGCCCTGGAGCGCACGGTGATCCGCCACCTCTACGGCCGCCCACTGGAAACCCTGCTGGCGACCTGGGGCATCAGCCTGATGCTGATCCAACTGGTGCGCCTGGTGTTCGGCGCGCAGAACGTGGAAGTGGCCAACCCGGCCTGGCTCTCGGGCGGGATCCAGGTGCTGCCCAACCTGGTGCTGCCCTACAACCGCATCGTGATCATCGCCTTCGCCCTGTTTGTGGTGGTGCTGACCTGGCTGCTGCTGAACAAGACCCGCCTGGGCCTGAACGTGCGTGCCGTGACCCAGAACCGCAACATGGCCGCCTGCTGCGGCGTGCCCACCGGGCGCGTCGACATGCTCGCCTTCGGCCTTGGCTCGGGCATCGCCGGCCTGGGGGGCGTGGCCCTGAGCCAGATCGGCAACGTCGGCCCGGACCTCGGTCAGAGCTACATCATCGACTCGTTCCTGGTGGTGGTGCTCGGCGGGGTCGGGCAACTGGCCGGTAGCGTGCTCGCGGCCTTTGGCCTGGGCATCGCCAACAAGATTCTCGAACCGCAGATCGGCGCCGTACTCGGCAAGATCCTGATCCTCGCGCTGATCATTCTGTTCATTCAGAAACGTCCGCAAGGCCTCTTCGCTCTGAAAGGACGGGTGATCGACTGATGAACCAGCCTCTGCTACTCACCGCTACACAAAAAGCCGGGCCCAAGGTCACCCTCGCCGTGGGCGTGGTGATACTCGCGCTGCTGCTGGCACTGCCGCTGCTCTCGCTGCTGTCGGCAGACAACCCGCTGCACGTCTCGGCCTACACCCTGACCCTGATGGGCAAGATCCTCTGCTACGCCATCGTCGCCCTGGCCCTGGACCTGGTCTGGGGCTATGCCGGGTTGCTGTCCCTGGGTCACGGCCTGTTCTTCGCCCTGGGCGGCTACGCCATGGGCATGTATCTGATGCGCCAGGCCTCGGGGGATGGCTTGCCGGCGTTCATGACCTTCCTCTCGTGGACCGAATTGCCCTGGTACTGGGTCGGCACCAGCAGCTTCCTCTGGGCCATGTGCCTGGTGGTACTGGCGCCGGGCTTGCTGGCCCTGGTGTTCGGTTTCTTCGCCTTCCGCTCGCGGATCAAGGGCGTGTATTTCTCGATCATGACCCAGGCCCTGACCTTCGCCGGGATGCTGCTGTTCTTCCGTAACGAAACCGGTTTTGGTGGCAACAACGGCTTCACCAACTTCCGCACCATCCTCGGTTTCGGCATCACCGAACCCGGGACCCGGGCGGTGCTGTTCCTGGCCACGGTGTTGCTGCTGGTGGCCAGCCTGTACATCGGCTGGCGCCTGGCACGCAGCAAGTTCGGTCGAGTGCTGACGGCGCTGCGCGACGCCGAGAACCGCCTGATGTTCTGCGGCTACGACCCCCGCGGCTTCAAGCTGTTTGTCTGGGTGTTGAGCGCCGTGCTGTGCGGCCTGGCTGGCGCGCTGTATGTGCCTCAGGTGGGCATCATCAACCCCAGCGAAATGTCGCCGACCAACTCCATCGAGGCGGCGGTGTGGGTCGCCCTGGGCGGTCGCGGCACGCTGATCGGCCCCTTGCTCGGTGCCGGCGTGGTCAACGGCATGAAGAGCTGGTTCACCGTGGCCTTCCCCGAATACTGGCTGTTCTTCCTCGGCGCGCTGTTCATCGTGGTGACCCTGTACCTGCCCAAGGGCGTGATCGGCCTGCTGAAAAAACGAGGTGAACAATGAGAGTCACAGCGACCGCGGATTTCATGCTGGAGCCCATCCTCGAACCCAACAAGGACCAGGGCAGCAGCCGCGATGCCATCGGCCTCGGCCAGGCCGCCGGCAAAGGCCTGAACACCCGCCACGGGACGATCCTGACCCTGGAAGACATCAGCGTCAGCTTCGACGGTTTCAAGGCCCTCAACGACCTGAACCTGTACATCGGCGTCGGCGAGCTGCGCTGCATCATCGGCCCCAACGGCGCCGGCAAGACCACCCTGATGGACGTGATCACCGGCAAGACTCGGCCCAGCCACGGCAAGGCCTGGTTCGGCGAGACCCTGGACCTGACCAGCATGAGCGAGGTGCAGATCGCCCAGGCCGGCATCGGCCGCAAGTTCCAGAAGCCCACGGTGTTCGAGGCCCTGAGCGTGTTCGAAAACCTGGAGCTGGCGCAGAAGACCGACAAATCGGTGTGGGCCAGCCTGCGGGCCAGGCTCTCGGGCGAACAGAAAGATCGCATCGGTGAAGTACTGGAGACCATCCGCCTGACCGCCTCGGTGGAACGCCAGGCCGGCTTGCTGTCACACGGCCAGAAACAGTTCCTGGAAATCGGCATGCTGCTGATGCAGGACCCGCAATTGCTGCTGCTGGACGAACCGGTGGCGGGCATGACCGACGCCGAAACCGAATTCACCGCCGAACTGTTCAAGACCCTCGCCGGCAAACATTCGCTGATGGTGGTGGAACACGACATGGGCTTCGTCGGCTCGATCGCCGACCACGTCACCGTACTGCACCAGGGCAGCGTTTTGGCCGAAGGGTCCCTGGAACAGGTGCAGGCCGATGAGCGGGTGATTGAGGTGTATCTGGGCCGATGAATCGGCCAGTTACCAGCGACAAGCTGCAAGAGAAAGGCCGCGAGCTCTACGCCTCGTGCTTGCCGCTTAAATTCTCCAAAAGGAGTTCCGATGCTACAGGTACAACACCTTCATCAATACTACGGCGGTAGCCACATTCTGCGCGGGCTGTCATTCGAGGCGAAGATCGGTGAGGTCACTTGCCTGCTGGGGCGTAACGGCGTGGGCAAGACCACCCTGCTCAAGTGCCTGATGGGCCTGTTGCCGGCCAAGGACGGCGCAGTGAATTGGGAAGGCAAGGCCATCACCGGGCTCAAGCCGCACCAGCGGGTGCATGCCGGCATCGCCTACGTGCCCCAGGGCCGGGAGATTTTCGGCCGTCTGACCGTGGAAGAAAACCTGCTGATGGGCCTGTCGCGCTTCCCGGGGTCCGAAGCCAAGGAAGTGCCAGCCTTTATCTACGAGCTGTTCCCGGTGCTGCTGCAGATGAAACAGCGCCGCGGCGGCGACCTGTCGGGCGGCCAGCAGCAACAGCTGGCCATCGGTCGCGCCCTGGCCAGTCGTCCACGGCTGCTGATCCTCGATGAGCCCACCGAAGGCATCCAGCCGTCGGTGATCAAGGAGATCGGCGCGGTGATCAAGACCCTCGCGGCCCGGGGCGATATGGCGATTCTGCTGGTGGAGCAGTTCTATGACTTCGCCGCCGAGCTGGCCGACCAGTACCTGGTGATGTCCCGGGGTGAAATCGTCCAGCAGGGCCGTGGCGAAAATATGCAGGCCGAAGGTGTACGCGGGCTGGTAACGATCTAATCTGTAGCGTCCTAACGATAAGCACCCACCATGAATCTTCCTGCCCATAGCGCCTTGTTCACGCCCAGCTGGCACGCCGAGCTGGAACTCGGCTACGCCCGGTTCGGCGACACCACGCGCCCGGTCCAGCGCCGGCACCTGGGCCCGCTGCGGGTGCAAAAGCACCTGTATGCCGAAGGCCCGCAGGTTTGCCAGCACATCATCGTCCACCCGCCCGGCGGCATTGCCGGCGGCGACCGCCTGGACATCCGCGCCAGCGTCGCCAGCGATGCCTGGGCGCAACTCACCAGCCCGGGCGCTGCCAAGTGGTACCGCGCCGCCGGGCCGGCCTACCAGACCCTGGAACTGAACGTGGCGGCCGGCGCGACCCTGGAGTGGCTGCCCCAGGAAACCATCGTGTTCAGCGCGGCCCAGGCCGAACTCAGCACCCGCATCGAGCTGCAAGGCGATGCCCGGCTGTTCTACTGGGACATCGTGGCCCTCGGGCGCCCTGCCAGCGACGAGCGTTTTGACCTGGGGCACTTTCAGTCGCGGCTGGAGATCCGCCGCGACGGCCAGCTGCTCTGGCATGAACGCCAACGCATCATCGGTGGCGATGGCCTGCTGGACTCGCCCATCGGCCTGGACGGGCAACCGGTGTTTGCCACCCTGCTGGTGACCGGCGAGATCGACCCTGAATTGCTGGAGACCTGTCGCTCGCTGCCCCACGCGGTACGCGGCGACCTGACCCAATTGCCGGGCCTGCTGGTGGCCCGCTGCCTGGCCGGCGAAGCCCTGCAGGCGCGAGCCTGGCTGATCGACCTGTGGCGCCTGCTGCGCCCGGCCCTGCTGGGCCGCGAGGCCGTGCCACCGAGGATCTGGAGCACATGAACCGCGGCCCGCGCCCACCCCTTTTCCACTGCCCAACAACGGATTTCGAACGATGGACCTGACCCCACGCGAAAAAGACAAACTGCTGATTTTTACCGCCGGCCTGGTGGCCGAGCGGCGCCTGGCCCGGGGGGTGAAACTCAACTATCCGGAAGCCATGGCCTACATCTCGGCGGCCCTGCTCGAAGGCGCCCGCGACGGCCAGACCGTGGCCGAGCTGATGCACTTCGGCACCACCCTGCTGAGCCGTGAACAGGTGATGGAAGGCATCCCGGAAATGATCCCGGAGATCCAGGTGGAAGCCACCTTCCCCGATGGCACCAAGCTGGTCACCGTCCACCAACCCATCGCCTGAGGCCGCGACATGACTGACCGCATCCGCGACGCCGTGCACGCCGACCTGCCCGCGATCCGCGACATCTACAACGACGCCGTGCTCAACACCACGGCGATCTGGAACGAGCAGCCCGTGGACCTGGGCAACCGCCAGGCCTGGTTCAGCGCCCGGCAAGCCCAGGGCTACCCGATCCTGGTCGTCGTCAACGCCGAGGAGGTGGTGCTCGGCTACGCTTCATTCGGTGACTGGCGGCCCTTCGAGGGCTTCCGCCACACCGTCGAGCACTCGGTGTACATCCGCAGTGACCAACGGGGCAACGGCCTCGGCCCGCGCTTGATGGACGCGCTGGTGGAGCGCGCCAGACACGGCGGCAAGCACGTGATGGTGGCCGCCATTGAAAGCGGCAACGTTGCTTCGATTCGCCTGCATGAGCGCCTGGGGTTCGTCACCACTGGGCAGATGCCCCAGGTGGGCACCAAGTTCGGCCGCTGGCTGGACCTGACCTTTATGCAGCTGACCCTTAATCCCGGGGCCCAACCGCCCAGCCTCCTCCAGGAGTGATGCCCGATGAACGCCGCCCAGTTGCGTCGAGTCCATGCAGAAAGCTTTGCGCACTATCGCCAAGGGTTGATTGACCTGCTGCTCGACGCCGTGGGCTATGGCGCCAGTGTCGGCTTCATGGCCGACCTGGATGCCACCCAGGCCCGTGCCTACTTCGATGAGGTACAGGCCAACCTGGAGCAGGGCAACCTGCTGCTCTGGGTGGTGGTCAAGGACGAACAAGTGCAAGCCAGCGTACAGCTGGGCCTGTGCCAGAAAGCCAACGGCCTGAACCGCGCCGAAGTGCAAAAGCTGCTGGTGCGTGAACACGCGCGCCGCCGCGGCCTGGGCCAGCAACTGATGGGCGCCCTGGAACAAGCCGCGCGCCAGCAACAGCGCGGCATGCTCTACCTGGACACCGAAGCCGGCTCCCCGGCCGAAGCCTTCTATCGCTCACTGGGCTACCAGCGGGCCGGCGAAATCCCCGATTACGCCTGCGACCCCAGCGGCCGTTATCACCCGACCGCTCTCTACTACAAGATTCTCCAAGGAGCCTCTGCATGATCCCCGGTGAATACCAGATCCAACCCGGCGATATCGAACTCAACGTTGGCCGCCGCACCCTCAGCCTGAGCGTGGCCAACAGCGGTGACCGACCGATCCAGGTCGGCTCCCACTATCACTTTTTTGAAACCAACGACGCCCTGACCTTCGACCGAGCCGCCAGCCGCGGCATGCGCCTGAACATCCCCGCCGGCACCGCCGTGCGCTTCGAACCGGGACAGACCCGGGAAGTGGAATTGGTGGACCTGGCCGGTCATCGCCGCGTGTTCGGTTTTGCCGGAAGAGTGATGGGCGATCTTTAAGCGAGTCGCTAGCTTCAAGCGGTAAGCAAGAGACGCCTGAAGCGGTATCGATATTTTTTGATTTTCTTGGAGCTGGCAGCTTAAGGCTTGCAGCTCCCTTCCGAGGAACGAGGAATGCACATTTCCCGCCAAGCCTACGCCGACATGTTCGGCCCTACGGTCGGCGACAAGGTACGTCTGGCTGACACCGAGCTGTGGATCGAAGTGGAAAAAGACTTCACCACCTACGGCGAAGAAGTGAAATTCGGCGGTGGCAAAGTGATCCGCGACGGCATGGGTCAGGGCCAGTTACTGGCCGCCGAGGTGGTCGACACGCTGATTACCAATGCCCTGATCATCGATCACTGGGGCATCGTCAAGGCCGACGTCGGCCTCAAGGACGGGCGCATTGCCGCCATCGGCAAGGCCGGCAACCCGGACATCCAGCCTGATGTGACCATTGCCATCGGCGCCAGCACCGAAGTCATCGCCGGCGAAGGCATGATCCTCACGGCCGGCGGCATCGACACCCACATCCATTTCATCTGCCCGCAGCAGATCGAAGAAGCCCTGATGAGCGGCGTCACCACCATGATCGGCGGCGGCACGGGCCCGGCCACTGGTACCAATGCCACCACCTGTACTTCGGGGCCCTGGCACATGGCGCGCATGCTCCAGGCCGCCGACGCGTTCCCGATGAACATCGGCTTCACCGGCAAGGGCAACGCCAGCCTGCCGGAGCCATTGATCGAACAGGTCAAGGCCGGGGCCATCGGCCTCAAGCTGCACGAAGACTGGGGCACCACCCCGGCGGCCATCGACAACTGCCTGAGCGTGGCCGATCAGTACGACGTGCAGGTGGCGATCCACACCGACACCCTGAACGAATCGGGTTTCGTCGAAACCACCCTCGGCGCCTTCAAGGGCCGCACCATCCACACCTACCACACCGAAGGCGCCGGCGGCGGCCATGCGCCGGACATCATCAAGGCTTGCGGCTTCGCCAACGTGCTGCCCAGCTCCACCAACCCGACGCGGCCGTTCACCCGCAACACCATCGACGAGCACCTGGACATGTTGATGGTCTGCCATCACCTGGACCCAAGCATCGCCGAGGACGTGGCCTTCGCCGAAAGCCGCATTCGCCGCGAGACCATCGCCGCCGAAGACATCCTCCACGACCTGGGCGCGTTCTCGATGATCAGTTCCGACAGCCAGGCCATGGGCCGGGTCGGCGAAGTCATCACTCGCACTTGGCAGACCGCCGACAAGATGCACAAGCAGCGCGGCCCACTGGACGGCGATGGCCCGGGCAACAGCAACTTCCGGGTCAAGCGCTACATCGCCAAATACACCATCAACCCGGCGATCACCCACGGCATCAGCCATGAAGTGGGCTCCATCGAAGTGGGCAAATGGGCCGACCTGGTGCTCTGGCGCCCGGCGTTCTTCGGGGTCAAGCCGACCCTGATCCTCAAGGGCGGGGCCATTGCCGCCAGCCTGATGGGTGACGCCAACGCCTCGATCCCCACACCGCAGCCGGTGCACTACCGCCCCATGTTCGCCAGCTACGGCGGCAGCCGCCACGCCACCAGCCTGACCTTTATCAGCCAGGCGGCCCTGGACGCTGGGGTGCCGGAAAGCCTGGGCCTGAAAAAACGCATCGCCGTGGTCAAGGGCTGTCGCAATGTGCAAAAGACCGACCTGATCCACAACGACTACCTGCCGCAGATCGACGTTGACCCGCAGACCTACCAGGTCAAGGCCGATGGCGTGCTGCTGTGGTGTGAACCGGCGGACGTGTTGCCGATGGCACAACGCTACTTTCTTTTCTAGCCAATACCCGGCCTGCAACGGCCGGGAAGCTTGTTTGCCGGTATGAGTGTTGAAGCGCGCCGCAAGGCGCTAAGATGCCTGTCGATTTCTCACACTTCGCCAGCAAGGTTCCCGGCTATGCGCCTATCCGATTTCATCGTGCAACACGTTGATCGAATCGTTGATGAGTGGGAGCAGTTTGCCAAATCCATCGCCCCCGCCGCCGATTCCATGTCGCGCCTGGAGTTGCGCGACCACGCCAAATCCATCCTCCTGGCCGCCTCGCGGGACATGCAGACCGCCCAGACCGCCAGCGAACAGGTGGCCAAGGCCAAGGGCGAAGGCCCGGAGAAAACCCCCAGCCTCGATCAGGCCGCCGCCAGCCACGGCGAACTGCGCCACCACGTGGGGTTCGACCTGGTGCAGATGACCTCGGAGTTTCGTCACCTGCGGGCCTGTGTGATTCGGTTGTGGGTCAACAGCCTGGCCTCCCCGGACCTGGCCTATTTCCAGGACATGATCCGCTTCAACGAAGCCATCGACGAAGCCCTGGCCGAATCCACCAGTGCCTATGCCGAACAGGTCAATCGTTCACGGGACATTTTCCTGGCGATCCTCGGCCACGACCTGCGTGCGCCGCTGCAGGCGGTGAGCATGTCCAGCGAGATGCTGGCGCGCAAAGTCGCCCTGGACGCCGATGCCCTGGCCTATGTGACGCGAATCAAGAGCGGCACGCGGCACATGGGGGCGATGGTCAGCGACCTGCTGGAATTCGTGCGCAGCCGCCTGGGCAGTGGCTTGCCCATCGAGCCGGCGCCCATGGACCTGGCCAGTGCGATCAAGGCCGTCATGGACGAAGCCTGTGCCGGACAGCCCGATTGCATGCCGTCGCTGAATTTCCATGGCGACAGCCACGGCATCTGGGATCGGGGGCGTATCGAACAGATGCTGCAAAACCTGATCGGCAATGCCTTGCAGCACGGCAGCCACAGTCGCAGCGTCACGGTGACCCTGACCGGTGGCGTGGAACAGGTACTGCTGACCATTCACAACTACGGCCAGCCCATTGCACAGGAGGCCCTGAGCACGCTGTTCGACCCTCTGGTGCGCAGCGCCAGCGAGGAGCTGGGCAATCCGTCCACCAGCCTGGGATTGGGCTTGTTCATCGTCAAGGAAGTGGTGGTGGCCCACCAGGGCAGCATCGACGTCAGTTCCAGCCAGATCGACGGCACCACCTTTACCGTAGTGCTGCCACGAGTGTCCCGCGCTCAGCCCTAGACGCGGGGCGGCCGGCAGTTACTGCGGGGAGTCGGTGACCAGGCGACCAAGGCGCTGCTTGAGCATCTGATTCTCCGCCCGCAGTTGCTGCACCTCTTCCAGCAGGTCCAGGGCCAGGGCCACCCCTTCCCATTCCAGGTCCAGATCACGCTGCAACTTGGCCGCGCGCTTGGCCAGCACCAGTTCGACGTCGGTGAAGCGCCAGTGCTCGGGCGCCGCGCCATGAGGTTCAAGAATCCCGTGTTCGACAATTTCGATCACGTAGGCGGCCGACAAATCGGCCACCTCACAGAACTCTTCCATGTCCAGCTGAACGATCAGGGTGCTCATGGCCAGCGACTCCTAGTGTCGAATCAGAAATGTTCCCGCGGGTCGAAGGCGGCCTTTTTCGCCAGTTCCTGCCACAACGCCTTGACGTCGTCGCTGGTCTGCTTGGGCATCACCGCCTTGAGTTGCACGAACAGGTAACCGCGCTCCCCCGCCTTGTTCAGCAGGCCGTGGCCCTTGGCACGCATGCGCTGGCCGTTCTGGCTGCCGGCCGGGACCTTCAGGTTGATCTTGCCGGTCAGGGTCGGCACCGCCACTTCAGTCCCCAGGGCCAGTTCCCAAGGCGCCAGGGGCAAGGTGATGATCAGGTTCTCGCCCTCGACGTCGAATTTCGGGTGCGGGGCAAAACGAATGGTCAGGTACAGGTCGCCATTGGCCCCGCCCCCGACGCCCGGTGCGCCCTGGCCCTTGAGGCGAATGCGCTCGCCATCGCTGACCCCGGCCGGGATCTTCACGTTCAGGCTCTTGCTGGTGTTGCTGACGTGCTGGCCCGCAGCGTTGTACTGCGGCACCTGGAAGCTGACCTTCTTCGACTCGGTCGCGAGGGTTTCCTCCAGGAAAATCGGCAATTCCATTTCCACATCCTGTCCACGTCGCCCGCTGCTGCGGCGCGACTCCGGGCCACCAAAGCCGGGCCCACGATTACCGAAGATCGAACTGAAGAAGTCCGAAAAATCGCCTGATTCCTGACCACCGCCAAAACCGCCACGGCCTTGCCACCCGGGCGGGCCCTGGAACGGCTGGCCATGCTGGCCGTATTTGCGCATCTCGTCGTATTCGGCGCGCTTGTCGGCGCTTTTCAGCGCTTCATAGGCTTCCGAGGCGTCCTTGAACTTGGCCTCGGCGTCCTTTTCCTTACTGACATCGGGGTGGTACTTACGCGCCAGCTTGCGATAGGCGGCCTTGATCGCCTTGTCGTCCGCTGTCGGTTCCACACCGAGAATCTTGTAATAGTCTTTGAAGTCCATCGAAGGAATCACCATCCGTTATCAATATCGCGCGGCCTGCACTGCAGCATGCTCTCTTTGCTGGCATCCGGCTTGATCAATCTCAAGCGGCTACTCAGGCAGCGCATCAGACGTTTATCGGCAGCCGACGCGGGTTCTTGCGAACCTCGCGGCGGCTACGCGGCTCATGCCTGCAAGTTTGGGGGTGAAGAATAGTCTTTCAAGGCAGACCGGAGCAGATTTAGCGGATAGTCGGCCTTCGAATCTGCCGACGACTGACATACACTGCGCGGCCGTTTTTTCAACCGGAATACGAAAGACATGAACAACCCTACTCCGGCCCGTGCCTGCGGCATCGACTTTGGCACGTCCAACTCCACAGTGGGCTGGCTGCGCCCCGGCGTGGAAACGCTGATCGCGCTGGAGGATGACAAGATCACTCTGCCGTCGGTGGTGTTCTTCAACATCGAAGAACGCCGCCCGGTGTATGGCCGCCTGGCCCTGCACGAGTACCTGGAAGGCTACGAAGGCCGACTGATGCGCTCGCTGAAAAGCCTGCTGGGTTCCAAGCTGATCAAGCACGACACCAGCGTGCTGGGCACGGCGATGCCGTTCAAGGACCTGCTGGGGCTGTTTATCGGCCAGTTGAAAAACCGCGCCGAAGCCGCCGCTGGTCGGGAGTTCGAGGAAGTGGTGCTGGGCCGTCCGGTGTTCTTCGTCGACGACGACGCCGCTGCCGACCAGGAAGCCCAGGACACACTGGTGGAAGTGGCGCGCAAGCTGGGGTTTAAAGAGGTCTCGTTCCAATACGAACCGATCGCTGCCGCCTTCGACTACGAGTCCACCATCGAGCGTGAAGAACTGGTACTGATTGTCGACATCGGCGGTGGTACTTCGGACTTTTCCCTGGTGCGCCTGTCCCCTGAGCGCCGGGGCCTGGATGACCGCCATGACGACATCCTCGCCACCGGTGGCGTGCACGTCGGCGGTACCGACTTCGACAAGCAACTGAGCCTGCAAGGCGTGATGCCGTTGTTCGGCTACGGCAGCCGGATGAAAAGCGGTGCCTACATGCCCACCAGCCACCACATGAACCTGGCGACCTGGCACACCATCAACTCGGTGTACTCGCAGAAATCCCAGCTAGCCCTGGGCAGCATGCGCTACGACATCGAAGACACCGGCGGCATCGACCGGCTGTTCAAGCTGATCGAACAGCGCGCCGGGCACTGGCTGGCCATGGAAGTGGAAGAAACCAAGATCCAACTGACCCACGCCGACCATCGCCACGTGCCCCTGGACCGCATCGAGCCGGGCCTGAGCGTGGAGTTGAGCCGAGCGCTGTTCGAAACCGCCATCGACAGCCTGCTGGAGCGTATCCGCGGCAGCGTCACCCAGTTGCTGAACCAGGCCAATGTCGGCGTTGCCCAGGTGGACACCGTGTTCTTCACCGGCGGCTCCAGCGGCATCCCGGCCCTGCGCCAAAGCGTCGCCGCCATGCTGCCGAATGCACGGCACGTCGAAGGCAACATCTTCGGCAGCATTGGCAGCGGATTGGCGATTGAAGCCAAGAAGCGCTACGGATAAAAGCAGCGGCAAGCTTCAAGCGGCAAGCCACAAGTAAAAGCAAGAGCGGGACCGGCTTTAGCTTGTGGCTTGCCCCTGCCCCTGCCCCTGCCCCTCTTAAACCAACCCCGCCAGTTTCAGCTCGCTTTTCAAGTACGCGTAATAGATCGGTCCGGCCACGACGCCCGGTAGGCCGAAGGCTGCCTCGAACACCAGCATGGCCAGGAGCAACTCCCAGGACTTGGCACTGATCTGCCCGCCGACGATGCGGGCGTTGAGAAAGTATTCCAGCTTGTGGATAAAGATCAGGTAGCCCAGGGCCGCCACCGCCACCCAGATCGACAGCGACAGGCCGACGATGGTGATCAGGGTGTTGGAGATCAGGTTGCCGATCACCGGCAATAGCCCCAGCAGGAAGGTCAGCACGATCAGGGTCTTGGTCAGCGGCAGCTTGACCCCGAACATCGGCAGGATCACCGCCAGGAAGATCCCGGTGAAGAAGGTGTTGAGCAGGGAAATCTTGATCTGCGCGAAGACGATGTTGCGAAAGGCCTGGACCAGCAGGTGCAGGCGATCGAACAGGGCGGCCGCCAAAGGCTTGCGCTTGGTCAGGTCGGGGATGCGCTGCAAGGCGATGATCGCCCCCAGCACCATGCCGATCAGCAAGGTCACGAACATGTGGGCCGCGTCCTTGCCCACCAGTTGCAACTCGCTCAGGTGCTTGCTGGCCCAGGCGCCGATGGCGGTCTGGAACTCGGCGGCGCTGGACGGCAGGTAGGAGTCGAGGAACGGCGGCAACTGGCCCCGGGCCTTGTCCACCACGGTCATGAACTTGTCCAGGGAGGCGCCGGGGTTTTCCGCTTCATGCAGCAGGAAACTGATGGCCCCGGCAAACAGCAGGGTCAGCACGCTGACCACCAGCGTGCCGAGCAACGCCACCGCCAGCCAGCGCGCACGCCGCCCTTCGATCAGGCGCTGCAACTGCGGGGTCAGCATGTTTACCAGCTCGAACACCAACAGACCGGCCAACAGGCTCGGCAACAACCGCAACGGCAGGACCAGCAACAAACCGCCGAAAATAATCACCCAACTGATCAACAACAGATGACGCTGAGAAAACGTTGGCATACAGCCTCAAAACGAACGGCGTAAAAGGATTGGCAGTCTGCCAGCGTTCGCCAGGGAGGCATAGGGGCAGGCGTCGTCGAGGTGGCCCGTGGCAGACACTCGCCAGGGCGAGGGCCCGCCTCCTTTTGCCCAAGGCAAGGAGGCCAGGCCGGGGGGCATTACTTTTTCTTCAGGCAGGTGCTCATGAAGGCTTTGCGCTCATCACCCTTGAGGGCCTTGGTGGTGGCGTCGGCGTTACAGCTCTTCATTCTTTCCTGGGGCGTGGACGGGGTCGCGGCAGCCGCCGGAGCCGCTTTCAGGCAAGTGCTCATAAAGGCTTTGCGCTCATCGCCCTTGAGGGATTTGGCGGTGGCGTCGGCGTTGCAAGTGGTCATTTTGTTTTGCTGGGCGGTGGCGGCAAAACCTTGGGCACAGAGCAACAGGCCAATCATCAACAACGGAACACGCAACATCTTCATGGAGTTTTCTCCTGGCTACCGCACCGACGGGCGCGGCCTACCGCGCAGTGTAGACAAAGCCTGTTACACCTTCACCTGCTCTGTAGGCTGGCCCGGCGATACTGCTCGGGGGTGCAACCGGCCTGGCGCTGAAACATCGCGATAAACGCCGAGGCGCTGCTGTACCCCATGTCAAAGGCCACTTCCTGGACGCTGCGCGGGCTGCCCAGGGCGTCGATGGAGGCCAGGAAGCGCAGGCGCTGGCGCCATTCGCCAAAACTCATGCCCAACTCACGCAGGCATTGCCGGGTCAGGGTCCGCTCGCTGACATGCACCTGCTGCGCCCAATAGGCCAGGGGGCGGTTGTCTCCGGGCGCAGCCTGCAGGGCATTGAGAATACCCAGCAAGCCAGGACTGCTGGCATACGGCAGGTAAGCCTTGTGCACCGGGGCCTGCTGCAACTGGTCCAGCAACACCCGGGCCAGGCGCAGGTCGGCGTCGCGCTGGGGAATCTGCACATCACGGGCGGCGAAGTCCTTGAGGATGGCTTTCAGGATATCGCTGATGGCCAGGGTGCAGGCTTGTGACGGCAGGTCCTGGCACACCTCCGGCGCCAGACACACGGCGCGATAAATGATCGGTTGGTCGGTGTAGAAGCTGTGCTCGGTGTTCGGCGGTATCCAGATCGCATACTGCGGCGGCGCCATAAAACGTTGCCCGGCAATCGCCATGTGCATCACGCCGTGGGCCGAATACTCCAGGCAACCCCAGGGATGGCGGTGCTCCAGGGCGTGGCTGTGGGCGTCGAAATCGGCGTAGCGAAAGTACACCGGCGCCGGCAGGCCACTGAACTGCAGCAGGTCGATGGATTTTTTGCTCATGCTGTCCGGATGCCAAGGCGGGTTGTCTGGATCGAAGTATAGGGATTGATCCGGACAGGCGGATAATCCCCCCTCATTAATCGACTGGTTGTTCCATGCAATACGCTTATCCGCTACTGGCAATCTTTATCTGGGCCGGCAATACCGTGGTCAACAAACTCGCGGTGGGCGCGATCTTCCCGGCCGAGATCGGCTTCTACCGCTGGCTCCTGGCGGGGCTGTTGTTCACCCCGTTCATGCTCAAGCCGGTGGTCCGCCACTGGTCGGTGATCCGCCCGAACCTGAGCAGGATTTTCATCCTCGGCGTCTTGGGCATGGCGGTGTACCAGAGCCTGGCCTACTTTGCCGCGACCCTGACCAGCGCCACCAACATGGGCATCATCCTGTCGCTGATGCCTTTGATGTCGCTGGCCATGGCCATTGCCAGCCTCGGCCAGCGCCTGACCGCCGGCGCGCTGCTGGGGGCCCTGCTGTCATTTGCCGGGGTGCTGGTGGTGGTGTCGTCCGGCAGCCTGGCGCTGCTGCTGGAGCACGGCGTCAACCTGGGGGACGCGATGATGCTGGTGGCCACCCTGGCCTATGCGGTCTACAGCACCTTGCTGAAAAAATGGCAGCTGCGCCTGCCGCCGCTGGTGCTGTTGTACCTGCAAGTGCTGGTGGCGGTGGTGGTGCTGTTGCCGTTGTTCCTCGCCTCGCCCAAGGCCGGCCTGAACCTGCACAACCTGCCCTTGGTGCTTTACGCCTGCCTGCTGGCCTCAATGCTCGCGCCGTTGGCGTGGATGCAGGCGGTGATCCGCCTGGGGCCGAGCCGCACCACCTTGTTTTTCAACCTGCTGCCGTTGATCACCGCCCTGATTGCCGCGGCGGTGCTGCATGAACAACTGGCCTGGTATCACTTGATCGGCGGGGCGCTGACCCTGGCAGGCGTGGTGCTGTCGGAGCGCTGGACCACGGTGCTGGGGCGCACACGCCGCGCTGCCTGAATCACGCCATGGGGGATCCCCCCCTGGTTGCTACGGCTAAACCCCGGCCGCCTTGAGCCGCCGGGCGTGCTCGACAAATAACCGCACCGGCTCGGCGCCCTTGCCCACCAGGCCCAGGGACTGGTTGACGATGTCGAAGTGGTCCAGGGGATAGTCGTCTCCGATCACCGTGCCCAAGTGGGAGCTGTAGCGCCCGACCATGCCGTCGCAGTGCCCCGCCTCACGGACAAACGTGCGGGCAAATAGCCGGCAACTGCGGTTGGTGCCATCCAGCAGGTTGCGCCCGCGGTCGGTCTTGCCCGGCTGCAAGGTGCCGGACCAGGAGTAGTAACGCACCCCATTCACCTCTTCCGGCCCCTGCCCGCCCCAGGTCTGAGGCAGCCCCTGGGGATACTGGGTGTTGAACAGGGTCACGCCTTCGGTGGTCAGCGAACGATGGGCACCCTGGATATCCACCGGCAGCTTCGGTCCGCGGTAGCCGGTTTCCAGCAGGCTCATCAGCGCCGCAATCACCCGCAAGGCGAAGCTCAGCAGGCGCCCTCGCGGGGTCTGGCCCGGGTAGTGCTTTTCCAGATGGTCGGCCAGCTCGGAACCGTGATTGGGCCCCGCCACCGAGGTCACCGACGCCACCCAATCCGGCCGCCTAGCCGCCGCGTAACGCGCGGTCAGGGCGCCCTGGCTATGGCCGATCAGGTTGACCTTGGCGGCGCCGGTGTCCTTGAGGATCTGTTCGATACGGGCCAACAACTGTTCGCCTCGCACCTCGCTGGAGTTGAGCGGCGACACCTGCACGGCGATCACCGTCGCCCCACCGCGCCGCAAGGCAGCGGCGATCCCATACCAGTACGGGTACAGCAGCAGGCGGACAAAGCCCAGCATGCCGGGCACCAGGACCAGCGGGTAACGGGTGGCGAGCTCTTGGGACATCGTGCCTCTCCTGCTGATCAAGGGTGCTGATCGGTCCTGCTGATCGGGGCGCTACCACCGATCAAGATGCAAGACCGCAGCCAAGAGCATCGACATCGCCAATGACAATTTCGAGAACGCCCCGGCGCCCGCCCGCGATCAGCGGGTCGGCTTGACCGTCACCGGCGCCTTGCCCGAGCGCATTTGCTCCAGCAGCGGCGCACATTGGTTGGGCTCGTCACCGCTGGGCGCCACCAACGCCAGCAAACCGGCAGCCGGGCCGGCGATCAGCCCCAGCGCCACCATGCCCGCGCCGCGCAGCATCAGCGGCACAGCCTTGACCCCGGCGCTGGGTTTGATGAACTTGCCCTGCACATACAACGGCGAACGCAGGGAGAACAGCCGCAGGCCCTTGGATTCCGGGGTGATGGTCAGGTCCAGTTGCTCAGTGGCCAGGTTGGCCGTGCCGTCGATGTAGATCACCGCATTCTCGGTATCGAAAACGAACAGCCGGGGGCTGGCCAGACCGCTCTTGATGCCGAAGTCGGCCGCCGCGCAGTTGATCTTCACTTCCTTGTCGCCAAACATCTTGCCGACCACGTAATTGCCCACGTTAAGCCCGGCGATTTCCATCAGGCTGCGGCTGATGGCGCCGTCATTGATGAGCATTTTCAGGTCGCCGTTGGCGGTGCCCAGCAGCGCTGCCACCGAGTTACCCCGACCACTGATGTCGGCGTCGCCATTGAGCTCGCCAAAGCTGGTTTTCATCGGTTCAAAGCTGGGGAACAACTGTTTGAGCTTGAAGTTGCGCGCCGTCAGCCGGGCCCGGCCTTCCAGTGGTGTGGCGTGGCCATTGAGACGAATCTGTGCATCGAGCTTGCCACCGGCCACGCCGAAACGCAGGGGTTCGAGGCTGAGTTGGCCATCGTTGAGCACCAGGTGGGTGTACAGGTCATTGAACGGCAACTCGGCGCTGTGGACGATGCGTTTGCCGGTGAACTCGACGTCCGCGTCCATATCGCGCCAGCGCTCGGTGCGGAACTCTTCCACCGGCAGTACCTTGTCTGCCGGTTGCTTGCTTTCGCCGCCCCGGGCCTTTTGCTTGGCGTTGGAGTCGGCGCCGATCAACGGCGCCAGGTCGCGGAATAGCAATTGGTTGGAGACCAGGGCGCCCGTCAACTTGGGCCGCGGCTGGCTGGCCTGGTACGTCAGGTTGCCGTGGATGTCGCTGTCGCCGATCTTGCCGTTGAAATCCTGGTAGCTGAAGGTGGCACCTGCCGGGTCGCGCAATTTGGCGGTCAGGTGGCCGTCGGTGGCATAAGGCGGGGAATCCGGCAGGGTCACCCCGGTCAGCGGATAGAGGTTGCCCAGGCTGCTGCCGGCCAATTTCAGGCGCAGGTCCAGGGCCCCCAGGTTCAGGGGGTCGGTCAGGCTGCCGCGCAATTCGACGCGGGTGTCGGCGATGCTCACCTGGGCTTGCAGCGGAAACGGCACGCTGGAGTCCTGCAAAGCCAGGAGGCCGCCGATCTTGCCGGTGCCGCTGAGCGCCTGCCCGTGATATTGGCCTTTAACCTTCAGGGCAAACGCATAGGCCTGAGGCTCATGCCCTTTTTCCCGAACCTTTTTCGCCTCGTTGTCACCCACGATGTCACTGAAGGGAATCGGCTTGCCCAGGGAGTCGATCAACACGTCGAGCTGGGTCTTCAGGCTTTGGTCATCGAGGGTCACATGGCCCTTGTCGAAGCCGATGGCACCAATGTCCACCACCCAGCTGGAGGGTTCGGCATCGGGGTCCTTGGGGTCGAAGGTGAAGGTCCAGTTAGCGCGGCCGTCCGCCAGGCGTTGCAGGGCGGCATTGGGTTCGGTCAGGTCGATGCGCGGAATGCTCACGCGCTGGGCCAGCAGGGCCAGGGGCGAAATACGCAGTTCGACGCGCTTGAGGCTGACCATCTGTGGCGCCTTGGACCAGTCGGGGTTGCCCAGGGTCAGGTCCTGCGCCACCACATGGGGCCAAGGCACCCAGGCCCGCCAGCCGCCCTGGTCAGGCTCGCGCTGCCAGATCACCGACAGGTCGCCATTGATCGCAAAGGGCCGATGCAGCTCGGCAGACACCTTGTCGTTGATCGTCGGCTTGAGACGGTTCCAATCGAAGAAAGCGACCAGTACCACTAACAGCGCCAGGAGCAGGATCAGGCTGCTGAACGTCCAGACGAGAATTTTACGAGTGCGCGTCATTGCACAGGGCTCCTGAAGACAGCTGGGCTTCGCCACCGCGAGGCCCATTTGAAATGCCGGGGAAAGATCCCGCGGCCATGAAAACTACGACTGACAAACCGCGTGCAGGTTTAACCCAGATGCCGATTGCAGCCCAAAAAAAGCCAGATTCCTGACCAAAGCATCAATTTGGCGTTACCGCCCCCGCCCAATCAAGCGGCACAAGTGGGTCGTAAATACCCACTCCGGTGCAAAAAAACCGGCTGAAAACGCCCGTTCTAGAGCCCTCACGACAAACAATCAATTCCGTTGATTATTACCATTGCGTTTATGAACTTTTATATCGATTTAGCGGGCGTAACATTGCCTCCGTACCCACTTTATCGCCCTCCCACGGAGCACCCCATCATGAAACGCCACGTATTGTTGAGCCTCACCCTGTCGATCCTTGCCGCCAACGCCTTCGCCCTGCCGGCAGCCGAGCAAGCCACCCCACAAGTCAAAGCCAGCCACAGTGTGTTCAGCCAGACCCTCGCCGAAGACGGCTATGATCGCACTCCACAAGGTCAAACCCTTGCTGAAGATGGCTATGATCGCACCCCACAAGGCCAGACCGTTGCTGAAGATGGCTACGACCGCACCCCACAAGGCCAGACCGTTGCTGAAGATGGCTACGACCGCACCCCACAAGGTCAAACCGTTGCTGCTGACGGCGCTGATCGCCTCGCTGAACGTCATCAGACTGTGAGCTGAGCCTGTGGTCGCCGTGAAAAAAGCCCGATCCCTGGATCGGGCTTTTGACTTTCTGTAAACCGTAACGCCCCGCCTTCCCCCTCTGCCCCTCTCAAGTTCGACGCCGGCAAAGTTGATTTGCTAGAGTGCGCCGCTCCTCTTGGACAGAGAGCCAGCCCGCCCATGCTGCCCCGCGCCGAACAGAAGCAACAGACCCGCAACGCCTTGATGGACGCAGCGCGCCATCTGATGGAGTGCGGCCGTGGGTTCGGCAGCCTGAGCCTGCGTGAAGTGGCGAAAACCGCCGGCATTGTCCCCACCGGTTTCTACCGGCATTTTGCCGATATGGACCAACTGGGCCTGGTGCTGGTCAGTGAAGTCGGCCAGACCTTCCGGGAAACCATTCGCCTGGTGCGCCACAACGAATTCGTCATGGGCGGGATCATCGACGCCTCGGTGCGGATCTTCCTCGACGTGGTGGCGGCCAATCGCTCGCAGTTCCTGTTTCTGGCCCGCGAGCAATACGGCGGTTCGCTGCCGGTGCGCCAGGCCATTGCCCACCTGCGGGAAAACATCAGCGCGGACCTGGCGGCCGACCTGACGTTGATGCCGAAACTCCAGCACCTGGCGGCCGAAGACCTGGGCGTCATTGCCGACCTGATCGTCAAAAGTGTGTTCGCCACCCTGCCGGACATCATCGACCCACCGGCCCAGGCGCTGCCCGAGCACCTCACGCCCCAGGCCAAGATCACCCAGCAGTTGCGCTTCATCTTTATTGGCCTGAAGCACTGGCAAGGGCTGGGCAGTACCGAGTAAAGCTGCACGCCCCGATGCCGAGCCTGACCACCGGCCACGCCCCCTTCGAGCGCGCCGGCAGCCCATCGCGGCCTTGAAAAAGCACCGGCCTGCAGCAAAAACGCTCACAACGCACCATCACAGTGCAAAACTTCGACAAAACGCACCGGCACGCCACAAAACAGACCGTCGGCCTGCCCCGTTTTCAGGCGTAAAAACCTGTATACAAAAGCTTTTGCGCGTCGCGACACTCGATTGGCAAGCCCCTTGCTCTGGCTTATGCATCGCTCATAGCTGGAAGCCCTCCGATGCTGGTGATTCACCGCAGAATCGACCCCCAACCCCTCTGGTCCGCCGAACTGCACCTGACCTTCGAGGCCCGAAGTAAAAGCCGCCTGCGCTGCTTCAGTGCCGACGGCGAAGACGTCGGGCTGTTTCTCGAACGCGGCCAGTCACCGCTGCATGACGGCGAGTGCCTGGAAGCCGAGGACGGCCGCATTGTGCGCGTCTGCGCACGTCCGGAAACCCTGCTCCATGTGACCTGCAGCAATGCCTTCGAACTGACCCGCGCCGCCTATCACCTGGGCAACCGCCATGTCGCCCTGCAAGTCGGTGACGGCTGGCTGCGGCTGCTGGATGACTACGTGCTCAAGGCCATGCTCGAGCAACTCGGCGCCCACACGGAAACCATCGAAGCGCCTTTCCAGCCGGAGCACGGTGCCTACGGCGGCGGCCATCACCATTCGCGGCACGGCGACGAAGACTTCAACTACCCGCCGCGCCTGCACCAGTTCGGCGTGCGTCCATGAATCCCGCCTGGGCCTTGCTGCGCCTGGCCAGTCCGCAATTGCCGATTGGCGGCTACAGCTATTCCCAGGGCCTGGAGATGGCCGTGGAACAGCAACGGGTGGTCGACCCCGACAGCGCCAGGCGCTGGATCAGCGATCAGTTGCTGCTCAACCTGGCCCGCTTCGAGGCGCCGCTGTTGCTCGCCCACTGCCAGGCCGCAGCAGACGAAGACTGGGCCCAGTTGCTGCAACTCTGTGAAGAGCATCAGGCCAGCCGCGAAACCCGCGAGCTGTACCAGGAAAGCCGGCAGATGGGGTACTCCCTGCAACAACTGCTCAATGGCCTGCCTGAGCTGGATGCCTGCGCCCGGAGCTTTCTCGCCCAGCGTGCCGAACCGCACCTGGCCCTGGGCTGGGCCCTGGCCGCTCGGGCCTGGCAGATCAGCCCCCAGGACGCCCTGGCCGCCTGGCTCTGGAGCTGGCTGGAAAACCAGTTGGCGGTGCTGATGAAAACCCTGCCCCTGGGCCAGCAAGCCGCACAGCGCCTGACCAGCCAGCTGCTGCCCCTGTTGCAACAGGCGCAACACAACGCGTCCACGATCGACCCCAACCATTACGGCAGCGCCGCTTTCGGCCTGTCCCTGGCGTGCATGGCCCATGAGCGCCAGTACAGCCGTCTGTTCCGTTCCTAGGGCCTCTTACTTTGGAGAATCACATGAACTCACAACCTCTGCGCGTCGGCATCGGCGGCCCGGTGGGCTCCGGCAAAACCGCCCTGACCCTGGCCCTGTGCCTGGCCCTGCGCGAGCGCTACAACCTGGCGGTGGTGACCAACGACATCTACACCCGCGAAGACGCCGACTTTCTGGTGCGCAATGAAGCCCTGGCGCCAGAGCGGATCATCGGCGTGGAAACCGGCGGTTGCCCGCACACGGCGATTCGCGAAGACGCCTCGATCAACCTGGAAGCCGTGGACCAACTGAACCGGCGCTTTCCCGGGCTTGACCTGATCCTGGTGGAGTCCGGTGGCGACAACCTGTCGGCAACGTTCAGCCCCGAACTCTCGGACCTGACTATCTACGTGATCGACGTTTCGGCCGGCGACAAACTACCGCGCAAGGGCGGCCCCGGCATCTGCAAATCCGACCTGCTGGTGATCAACAAGATCGACCTGGCACCGCTAGTGGGCGCGTCCCTGGAAATGATGGACAGCGACACCAAGCGCATGCGCGGCGGCAAGCCGTTTGTTTTCAGCAACCAGAAAACCGGCCAGGGCCTGGACGAGATCATTGCCTTTATCGAACGCCAAGGGCTGCTGAACGCGGCCTGATCCCCTTACTCAAACGCTCAACAAGGAAGCCACTCCATGACCTTCAAACGCATTGTCGGGGCCCTGGCCCTGCTGCTGACCCCAGCCCTGGCCTTCGCCCACCCGGGCCACGGCGACAACGGCCTGATGGCCGGTATCAGCCACCCCATCGGCGGCCTCGACCACTTGCTGGCGATGCTCGCCGTGGGCCTCTGGGCAGCCCAGCAACAAGGCACAGCCCGCTGGGCGCTGCCCTGCACCTTCGTCGGCACCATGCTGCTGGGCGGTGTGCTGGGTTTTGAAGGCCTGAACCTGCCAGCCCTGGAAAGCGGCATCGCCGCCTCGGTGCTGGCCCTGGGCCTGGCCGTCGCCCTGGCCGTGCGTCCGCCCCTGAGCCTGGCCCTGGTGGCCACCGCGCTGTTCGCGCTGTTCCATGGCGTGGCCCACGGCCTGGAACTGCCAGAGATGTCCAGCCCTTGGGCCTACGCCGCCGGTTTTGTCGCCGCCACCGCCGCGCTGCATGCTGTCGGCTACGCCGTGGTACGCGTCCTGCCACAAGCCGCAGCCCCCCTGGTGCGCCTGGCTGGCGCCGCCTCGGCCGCCACCGGCGTCTGGCTGCTGGCCGGCTGAGCCTCCCGCCCCTGCGTGTAGGAGCCGGCTCCCTGGCGAAAGCGCTCTCAAGCACGCATTCGCTGGCGAGCCAACGAGGCTTGCAGGTCCGGGGTTATCGCTGACAGCCAGCGTCTACAGGGTGGGTGAGGCCGGGGGCTTCTCTGTTAACATGGCGCGCATTCAAACCTGCCGTGACGACGCCAGCCAATGCCCGATGTTTCCCGTTCCGCCTCCCAGCCTGAATCGAGCGCTCTGTTCAGCGCCGTGCAGCGGCATTTTCACCAGGTGATCGTGCCGCTGTGGCTTGGCCCGGGCTGGAACGCCGAGCTGGCGCTGCCCTACGAAGCCCTGGACGCCGAGCACCGGCCACTGCCGCCGCAGCGCTATCGCGCCATGGCCTGCGCCCGTCAGCTGTATGTGTTTTCCAGCCTGATCGGCGAGGTTGCCGCGCCCTTTGCCGAGGAGCGTGCTGCTGCGCTGTTTCGTTCCCTGCAACGGCACTTCCACGACGCCGAACACGGCGGCTGGTTCTACAGCATCGACCCTCAGGGCGCGCCGCTGGATCAGCGCAAAGACCTGTATACCCACGCCTTTATCGTCTTCGCCTGTGCCCATTACTGGGCCAAGGTGCGCGAGCCGCTGGTGGAATCGGTGCTCAATGCCGCGCTGCAAGTGGTGGCCGAGCGCTTTGCCCGGGAAGACGGTTTGTACGAGGCCAGCCTTGAGCGGGATTGGTCGTCCCTGGGCTCCGGCCCCCTGCAGAACCCACTGATGCACCTGGCCGAGGCCTTTCTCGCGACCCTGGAAGTGCGTGACGACGCCCAGGTGCAACAGGCCCTGCTCGACCTCTGCGCGGCCATGCACGCAGGTTTTATCGACCCGCAGCACGGGGTAATGATGGAGAAGCCGCTGGGGGCTGTGGATAACTGGTTTGAGCCGGGCCATCAGTTCGAGTGGTTCTTTCTCCTGGCCTCTTCAGACTTGCTGCGCGGCGGCCCACTGCACCAGTCCCTGGACCAGGCCTTTGCCTTTACCGAGCAACGGGGCGTCAACCCGAACAATGGGGCGGTGCGCGCCATGCTCGATCTACAGGCACAAGGTGCGGCCAAGGATGAGACTCAGCGCATCTGGGCCCAAGCCGAATACCTGCGCGCCCTGACCTTGCGCACGGGCAGCGAGGCCCAGGTGCAGCGCCAGTTGCTGGCGCTGCAACAGCACTTCCTGCACGACGGCGGCTGGAACGAATGCCTGGATGCACAGAGTGTGGTCAGCCGACGGGACATGCCCTCAACCACGCCGTATCACTTGGCAACCTGCTATCGCGGGTTGGCTGAATACTTCGGCTGAACGCTGTTCGCCGGCAACCCGCTCCTCTGGGAGCCGGCCTGCCGGCGATAGACTCCACTCAGGCAATCCACTTGCGATCCCCGGTAAAGCTGATGGTCAGCCAACGAGCAGAATCGGCCTGACCCAACTGCGCGGAAATCTCCTCACGCAACTCGTCCAGGGTGGCCACGTTCTGCAGCGGGTAGTCCTCCGGCAGTACGATGTGGATCTCGATAAAACGCGCCCGCCCGTGCTTCTGCACGTAGCTGATGTAGTCGTCAAAACCGTGGGCGAGCTTGGCCTGCTCCATCACGCCGCGCACCTTCTCGTCCAACTGGTCCGGGGCGATGCCCAGCACATCGCGCAGGGCCGGCCGCAGGATCTTCAATGCCGGCGGCAACATGCTCAGGGCCAACAGGATCAGGATCGCCGGGTCGACATACACCGCCCATTGCCCGTGCCCGTAGTGCTTGAGCAGCAAGGCGCAGATAAAGCTCACCAACAGCCCCACGGAGAGCATGGCGTCCACCAGCCAACTGATGTTGTCGAACTGGATCAGCGACGACTTGAGGGTGCGATTGCGGTGGCGCACGTAGAAGAAATAAGCGAACTCCACCACGCTGAACACCGCCGCATAGACGATCACCAAGCCCAGCTCGATTTCACGGCCGCCATTGAGGATGCCGAACACACCGTTGAGAAACGCGTAGATGGCGATCAGCAGCAGGAAGCTGCCTTCAATCAGCAGCACCATGGGTTCCAAGTGCCAGAAGCCGAACTGGAAACGCTGGTTGCTTTGCTTGGCAATCAGCTGGGCGGTGATCAGCATCAGGATTTTGATAAAGGTCGCGATCAGGGAAAAAAAGCCATCGAACAGGATGGACTGGGCACCCGAAATAAAACCCGTGACGATCCCGGCGATCGCCACAGCGAACATCAGTACAGTGGATTGCTTGAGCAGCGCCTGCTCACCTCGGTTACTCACATACCCTCCTCTTGAACCTCGACCACAGCGCCTCAGGGCGAGACGCCGAAAAAACGGCGGGCGAAATTTTACCTTGGGCCGGCGACTTTCGCCTGAAGCGGTTCAGCGCAAGTGTTTCCGAAGATGAAAGACAGTGTAGAAGGCAATCGCCGGCCGGCTCCTGCTGGAACCGGCCGGGCGCTGCAACGCCTCAGGACTTGGCGTTGCGCTCGATGGAGAAACCGGCCCAGGTCTGGCTCACCGGCATCAGCTCCAGGCTGTTGATATTGACGTGGGCCGGGGTGTTGAGGACCCAGAAGATGGTGTCGGCGATGTCTTGCGGCTGGATCGGTTCGGCGCCCGCGTAAGTGGCGTCGTAACGCGCCTGGTCACCGGCGAAACGCACCAGGGAGAACTCGCTTTCGCACAGGCCCGGCTCGATGTTGGTCACCCGCACGCCGGTGCCTTGCAGGTCGCAGCGCAGGTTCAGGGAGAACTGTTTGACGAACGCCTTGCTGGCGCCATACACGTGGCTGCCCGGGTACGGATAATTGCCGGCGATGGAACCCAGGTTGATGATGCCGGCGCCACGGCCGTGGGCGATCAGGCGCGGCAACAGCAGGCGAGTGCTGTACATCAGGCCCTTGATGTTGGTGTCGACCATGGTGTCCCAGTCGTCCAGGTCGCACTTGGGCGCAGGGTCGACACCCAGGGCCAGGCCAGCGTTGTTAATCAGCCCGCGCAGCTTGCTGAAGGACGGCGGCAGGTTGGCGATGGCGGCTTCCATGGCTTTGCGGTCACGCACATCGAGCACCAGCCCATGCACTTCAGTCTGTTTCGAGAGTTCGGCGCAGAGGGCGTTAAGGCGGTCCTCACGGCGCCCGGTGAGCACCAGGGACCAACCGGCCTCGGCAAAACGCCGGGCGCAGGCTTCGCCAAAACCGGACGTCGCGCCCGTAATGAACAGTGTGGAAGTCATGGTGTTCTCCTTGCTGGGCTTCGCGCCGCCGATGAAATAAAAACCGCCCCGCAGCATGCCCGGCCTGGCTTTGAGCGGCAATAGAAGCCTGCCGCAGGCGCCTGCGAGAGCGTTTGACCCTCCACACCTGTACAAAAAACAATCAACCGCCGCCAGCCCATGGGTGGCGTGGCCTGCAGCCATGTGCACGCACCTTATCCACAGGCCGGTCCACAGTCTTTGGGGGCAAGTGCAAAACCCTGGAAGCCTCTATCCACAGGGCCTACAGCCCGGTTTTGCAAGTTTTTTACTTGACCCGGGCCAGGCTGGCATGCAGCCCCTGGCCGACAGGGCGCACTCACGCCCATCAAGGCCATGGCCTGAAGCCAGTAACGACGGTGCTTAGCTGAGTCTTTCCAGAGTTTAACCACAGACTTATCCACAGGCTTTTCAACACCTGCTACGGCCTGTAGCTGCGACAATAAACAGGTTGACAAGCGCACCGACGGGCCGACTCAAAACCCCTGATCAAAAAACAATCACCACGCCACAAGCCACGCCGTTAAAGGCCTGTAGCCAGCTACTCCCACGTTACCCACAGCCAGTTCCACAGCAAACGGGGACAAGTCAAAACCCTGCCAAAACAACTGATTGCAGCGGCTTTATGCCGCGCTTTGGCAGCTTGCGAATAATGTTTTCCACAATTTCCGGAAATGGCTCACTGCGCGACGGAGAGCGGCTGGCATGGGATGGCGATAGTGCAGACATGATGGCTTTGCCGACGATGACGGGCGGCGGTATCTGGGGATAAAAAATGCCCCGGCGGCGTGGGCCGGCGGGGCATGTTTATGGGCTGGCGGCAGATCAATGACCGCCGAGGTAGGCGTTGCGCACTTCCTCGTTGACCAGCAGCTCCTTGCCGGTGCCGCTCAGGCGAATTTCGCCGTTGACCATCACGTAGGCACGGTCCGAGAGTTTCAGCGCGTGGTTGGCGTTCTGTTCCACCAGGAAGATGGTCATGCCGGTGGCCGCCAATTCGCGCAGGGTGGCGAAGATCTGCTTCACCACAATCGGCGCCAGCCCCAGGCTGGGTTCATCCAGCAACAGGAGCTTGGGCCGGCTCATCAGCGCCCGGGCAATGGCCAGCATCTGCTGCTCACCGCCGGACATGGTCATGGCCCGCTGGGTGCGCCGCTCCTTAAGCCGTGGGAACAGCTCGAACATGCGCTGCATGTCCTCGGTGGCGTACTTGTCGCCAATGGGGATGGTGCCCATCAGCAGGTTCTCTTCCACGGTCATGTCGGGGAACACCCGGCGCCCTTCCGGGGACTGGGCGATGCCGTTGGAGGCGATGTAGTGGGAGGACTTGTGGGTGATGTCCACACCGCGGTAGAGAATCTGCCCGGACTCGGCCCGGGGCTGGCCGAAGATCGACATCAGCAGCGTGGATTTACCCGCGCCGTTGGAGCCGATCAGGCTGACGGTTTCCCCTTCGTTGATGTGCAGCGAAACGTTTTTCAGGGCCTGGATCGGTCCGTAGTAAACGTTCAACTCCTTGAGTTCGAGGATGGTTGCAGCGTTGCCAGCGTCGCTCATACCAGCTCCTCTTCGTCGGCGCCCAGGTAGGCCGCGATCACTTTCGGATCGTTGCGGATCGCTTCCGGCCCGCCTTCGGCAATCACGTTGCCGTGGTCCAGCACCACGATGTGGTCGGAAATACTCATCACCATGCCCATGTCGTGTTCAATCAGCACCACGGTCAGATCGTGCTCGTCGCGCAGCAGCCGGATCATCGCGCTCAGCGCTTCGGTTTCCTGAGGGTTGAGGCCTGCGGCCGGTTCGTCGAGGCAGATGATCTGCGGCCGCGTGCACATGGCCCGGGCAATCTCCAGGCGACGCTGCTGGCCGTAGGACAGTTCACCGGCCAGGCGGTTGGCGCAGTCCACCAGGTCCACCACTTCCAGCCAATAGAAGGCGTGGTCGAGGGCGTCGCTCTCGGCCTGTTGATAACCCTTGGTGTTGAGGATGCCGGCCAGCATGTTGCGGTTGACCCACATGTGCTGGGCCACCAGCAGGTTCTCCAGCACCGACATTTCCTTGAACAGGCGAATGTTCTGGAAGGTCCGCGCCAGGCCGGCGCGGTTCACCAGGTGGGTGCCGCCGAACATCTTGTAGTACAGGCGGCTGGCGAAGCTTTTCGGCGACACGAAATCCGTGGCACGGAAGGCTTCCCCCAGCAGTTTGATGACGTTGGTGCTCTGGCCGCGGGTGTTGAGTTCGATGCGCCCGCCCGAAGCCTTGTAGAAACCGGTCAGGCAGTTGAACACCGTGGTCTTGCCCGCGCCGTTGGGGCCGATCAGGGCGAAGATCGAGTTGCGTTTGACCTCCAGGCTGACGTCGCTGAGGGCCTTGATGCCACCGAAGTGCATCATCAGGTTCTGCACCTTAAGAATCACTTCGCTCATGGCGCGCTCCTCTGAGTCAGGGCACCTTTACGTGGGGTCACACCGGTACGGCTGATGCGGATCAGACCCCGCGGTCGCCAGATCATCATCAACACCATCAGCACCCCGAACAACAGCACTCGGTACTCGGAGAAGCTGCGCAGCAACTCCGGCGCCACGGTGAGCACGAAGGCGGCAATCACCACGCCCACCGTCGAGCCCATGCCCCCCAGGACCACGATGGCCAGGATCAGCGCCGACTCGAAGAAGGTGAAGGACGACGGGTTGACGAAGCCCTGGTAGCTGGCAAAGAACACCCCGGCCAGACCGGCGGTGGAGGCTCCGATGGTGAATGCCGAGAGCTTGACCAGCACGTGGTTCAGGCCCATGGCGCGGCAGGCGATCTCGTCTTCACGCAGGGCTTCCCAGGCGCGGCCCACCGGCATGCGGGTCAGGCGATGCTTGACGTACAGCACCAGCAACACCACCAGGAACAGCACGATGTAGATGAACAGGAATTTCAGGTTGGGGTTGTATTCCAGGCCGAAGAATTCGTGGAACGGCACCCCGCCATCCTTGGCCCGACGGCCAAATTCCAGGCCGAAGAAGGTCGGCGATGGCACCGGCATGCCGTTCGGCCCACCGGTGAAGGACAGCCAGTTGTTCAATACCAGGCGAATGATTTCACCGAAGCCCAGGGTCACGATCGCCAAATAGTCACCGTGCATGCGCAACACCGGAAACCCGAGGATGCACCCGGCCAACGCCGCCGCAATGGCGGCCAGCGGCAGCACCGTCCAGAAACCCAGGCCCAGGTACTGGTAACCCAGGGCCAGGCCATAGGCGCCGATGGCGTAGAAGGCCACGTAGCCCAGGTCGAGCAAGCCGGCCAGGCCCACCACAATGTTCAAGCCCAGGCCCAGCAGCACGTAGATCAGGCCGAGGATCACCACGGTCAGCAGGTACTTGTTGGCGAAGAACGGGAACACGATGGCAATCACAATCAACGCCGGGATGATCCAGCGCAGCCGCGACTTGTAGTCCGGCGCCCGCACATGCACCCCGGAGCCAGTGCTTTCAAAACCCTGGAGGATCTTCAGGCCCTTGGGAGTCTGCAGGAACAGGCTCATGGCGAAGCGGCCGATCATCACGATCGCCACCAGCCAGCCGACACGCGCCGGCTGCAGGTTGAAGCTGTAGCCGTCGAGCACGACGCCGACGATGGGCCCGAAAACAATCAACGAGATCAGCCCGGCGAGCACGGCGTCGACGACGCTCTTTTTGATATCAAGCGGTTTATTGGCAGCAGACATACTTATACCTTCGCCACGAGTGGGCGACCCAGCAGGCCTTGGGGACGGAAAATCAGAATCAGCACCAGCAGCGAGAAACTGAACACGTCTTTGTAGTCGGAGTTGATCAAGCCGGAGAACAGTGACTCGGAGATACCGAGGATGATCCCGCCGAGCATGGCGCCGGGCAGCGAACCGATGCCGCCGAGTACCGCGGCGGTGAACGCCTTGATGCCGATGACAAAGCCGGCATAGAAGTCGAAGGTGCCGTAGTTCATGGTGATCAGCACGCCAGCCAGGGCAGCCATGGCAGCACCGATGACGAACACGTAGGAGATCACCCGGTCGGTGTTGATCCCGAGGATCGAGGCCATCTTGCGGTCTTGCTGAGTGGCGCGGCACATACGGCCGAGCTTGGTGTACTTGATGATGTAGGTGAGCAGTGCCATGCCCGCGAAGGCTGCCACCAGGATGAAGATCTTGGTGTAGGTGAGCTGCACGAAACCACTGCCGATATCGACCTTCCAGGCCCCGGCCAGCAGTGTCGGCACACCTTGTTGCTTGGCGCCTTGGCTGATCTGCGCATAGTTCTGCAGGATCAGGGAAATACCGATGGCGCTGATCAGCGGTGCCAGTCGGGTGGAGTTACGCAGGGGTTTGTAGGCAACGCGCTCGATGACCCAGCCATAGACGCCGGTCACGACGACGGTGAAGACCAGGGTGCCGAGAATGAGTAGCGGGAAGGATTCGATGCCGAAGTAGGCCAGCAGAGCCAGACTGATTGCCGCGAGGTAAGCGGAAATCATGTAAACCTCGCCGTGGGCGAAGTTGATCATGCCGATGATGCCGTAGACCATTGTGTAGCCGATGGCGATCAGACCATAGACGGACCCGAGGGTCAGTCCATTGATCAGTTGCTGCAGGAAAATACCATCCATAACGCAATCTCACGCAGTGAGAACCTGCACACCTGTGGGCATGCGGTTCTTCTAGAAGAAAAAACAGAGACTTGTGCTTGAACAGCCCCCTCTGCAGGAGCTGGCTTGCCAGCGATCAAGCCCGAGGCTGAAACGCCCTCAGGCTCATCACCGACAAACCGGCTCCTACAGGAGGCCGGCGGCCAGAATGTCCGCGCGAATTACTTCTGCTTTTCCAACTGGTGGTATTTGCCGTCCTTGTCCCACTGGTAAACCACGTAGTCGGAGATTTTCAGGTCGCCCTTGGCGTCCCAGGTCTTCTCGCCCATCACGGTTTTAACCGGGTTGGCCTTCAGCCATTTGGCCGCGTCTTCGCCTTTGTTGGACTTGGCGCCGCTGAAACCGGCAGCCAGGGCCTGGACCGAAGCGTAGGCATACAGGGTGTAGCCCTCAGGCTCGGTGCCGGCCTTGCGGAAGGCATCTACCACGGTCTTGCTGTCTGGCAGCATGCGCGGGTCGGCGCCGAAGGTCATGTACACGCCGTCCACGTATTGCGGGCCGCCTGCGGTGGTCACCAACTCGTCGGTGACGATGCCGTCATCGGACATGAACTTGACGTCTTTCAGGCCTTGCTCGCGCAGTTGACGCACCAGCGGGCCGGCTTCCGGGTGCAGGCCGCCGAAGTAGACGACATCGGCACCGGCGGCGCGGATCTTGGTCACCACGGCGCTGAAGTCTTTCTCGCCACGGGTCAGGCCTTCGTACAACACCGGGGTGACGCCGCGCTTGGTCAGTTGCGCCTTGGTGGCGTCGGCCAGGCCCTGGCCGTAGGTGTCCTTGTCGTGCAGCACCGCGACTTTCTTGCCCTTGAGCACATCGACGATGTAGTCACCGGCGACGATGCCTTGCTGGTCGTCGCGCCCGCACATACGGAACATGGCACTCAGGCCGCGCTCGGTGACTTGCGGGTTGGTGGAGCCCGGGGTGATGGCGATCACGCCCGCATCGCTGTACACCTCGGACGCTGGGATGGTGGACGACGAGCAGAAGTGCCCGACCACGCCCGCGACCTTGTCCTGGTCCACCAGGCGGTTGGCCACAGCCACGGCCTGCTTGGGTTCGCAGGCGTCATCGCCCTTGACCAGGACGATCTTCTCGCCGTTGACGCCGCCCTTGGCGTTGATTTCGTCAGCCGCTGCCTGTGCACCCTTCATGTACTGCTCGCCAAATGCCGCGTTGGCGCCTGTCATGGGACCCGCTACGCCGATCTTCAGGTCGGCCTGAGCAAACGCAGAAACACCCAACGCAGCTGCCACTGCGAGGGCCAGAAAGCCTTTCTTGTAAAACGTCTGGGACATGAGGTGGTGCTCCAAGGTTTTTTTAGTTGGCAATGCGACTTCACTGAATGCTCAGAGCAAGCGCCGTGCCATTGGTTTTTTATTCTGAAAAAAGTCGCTGTTTTCTTATTATTTCGACTGTTTCGAGCCCTTTTTTATTGGGCGTGCAACCGTCTAAACCGCTGAAGGTGAAACCCTTTGAAATAACAGGCGCAACCCGAGCGCGCCATCATTGCAACCACAGCGCAAATCAACGTGCAACCTGGCTGTAACAGCCCGCGTCACCGAACTGCACACCCCTGGTGCGGCACTGCTACGAGCCGCACCATTACAGGCTAGTCGCTGCGCTGAAAAGCGTCGTTATGTCGGCTGTATTTCCTCGTTCAGATAACGATCCGCAGGCACTGGCCCGCGTGGTACAGGGAAAACCCGGCCTCGTACAGACAACTGCGCAGCCCCGCGCCAGCCACGGGCCGCAAGGGTGCGAAGGGAATCGGCAAGGCATGAGGATTTCCGTTACACAAGTAGTCGGCGAAGGCCTTGCCGACCACGGTGCCGGTGGTCACCCCGCGTCCGTTGTAGCCGGTGACTGCCACCAAACCGGGCGCTGGCTCGAACAAACGCAGCAAGTGGTCGGGGGTGAATGCGATGCAACCGGTCCAGGTGGACTCCCACTCCACCGGTTTGAGGTAAGGAAAATAATGCTGCTGCACCCGGTCGGCCCAGGCCTTGAGGAACCACAGGGGTTTCTGCCGGCCATTACCCAGGCTGCCGAGCAACAGGCGCCCATCGGCATCGCGACGGATGCTGCTGAGCACTTGCCGGGTATCCCAGGAGCCCTGGCCGCCCGGCAAAATCTGCTGTGCGGCAGCATCGGTCAGGGGGCGAGACGCCACCTGATAGTAATAACCGGGGAAGAACGTGCGCCGCAGCTCGGTCCAGTCGCCTTCGGTGTAAGCATTGGAGGCAATCACCACCTGCTCGGCGAGGACCGAACCTTGGGCAGTCTGCACCGACCAGCGCTGGCCCTGGCGCTCCAGGCGAGTGACCGGTGAGTGATCGAACAGTTGCCCACCCAGATCCGCCACAGCCTTGACCAGGCCGCTGGTGTAGGCCATTGGGTTGAGGGTGCCCGCACGGCGGTCGAGCAAGGCCGCGGCGATCTTCGTGGTGCCGGTGGCCGCCTCACAGGCGGCGCCGGTCAACAGCTCCACTGGCGCGCCACGGCGCAGCCATTGTTCTTCACGACTGCGCAGGTCGGCCGCACCGCGAGCGTTATGGGCCATGTGCAAGGTGCCTTCGCGGCGCAACTGGCAGTCGATGCGGTACTTGTCCACCAGGCTGAACACCAGGGCCGGCGCCGCGCCAAGCATGCGATTGAGGCGGCTGCCGACCTCGCCGCCGAAGCCGGCCTCGATCTCGTCCGGCGGGATCCACATACCGGCGTTGACCAGCCCTACATTACGCCCGGAGCCACCGTGGCCGGCGCGATGGGCCTCCAGCACACAGACCCGCTTGCCCTGCTCGAGCAAATGCAGCGCCGCCGACAAGCCGGTGAAGCCGGCGCCGATCACGCAGACATCGGTCGTCACTTCGCCGCTGAGGGCGGCGCGCTCAGGCCGCTGCGGGGTCAGTTTTTCCCATAGACATTCTTCTTGTAGCGTCATAGGTGCTCCTGGCGAAGCCGTGGCGAGCGTCAAGCGGCCAGCAGGGTCACTGGCCGCGTATGGCTTGCCGCAGCTATTCGAAACTGATGCCTTGGGCCAGCGGCAGCTCCCGGGAGTAGTTGACGGTGTTGGTCTGGCGCCGCATGTAGCCGCGCCAGGCATCGGAACCGGACTCGCGACCGCCGCCGGTTTCCTTCTCGCCGCCAAAGGCCCCGCCGATTTCCGCGCCGCTGGGGCCGATGTTGACGTTGGCGATCCCGCAGTCGCTGCCCACCGCCGACATGAACTGCTCGGCTTCACGCACGTCGGTGGTGAAAATGCACGAGGACAAGCCTTGCGGCACCGCGTTGTTGAGGCGCAGGGCTTCGGCAAATTCGCTGTAGCCGACCACGTAGAGGATCGGCGCAAAGGTTTCGTCGCACACCACTTCACTCTGTTCCGGCATCTCGACGATGGCCGGCGAGACGTAGTAGGCGTTGGGGAATTGTTCCTGCAACTGGCGCTCGCCGCCGAACACTCGACCGCCTTCGCTCAAGGCCTGCTCCAGGGCGTCTTGCATGGCGTCGAAGCTGTGCTTGTCGATCAACGGCCCCACCAGGTTGCCTTGCAGCGGGTGGCCGATGCGCACTTTGGAATAGGCGACCTTGAGGCGGGCGACAATCTCGTCTTTCACCGACTCATGGGCGATCAACCGGCGTAAGGTGGTGCAGCGCTGCCCGGCGGTGCCGACGGCGCTGAACAGAATGGCACGCACGGCCATGTCCAGGTCGGCGCTGGGGCCGAGGATCATGGCGTTGTTGCCCCCCAGTTCGAGGATGCTGCGGGCAAAACGCGCCGCCACTTTCGGCGCCACCTCACGCCCCATACGGGTGCTGCCCGTGGCGCTGATCAGTGCCACACGCGGGTCGTCGACCAGGGCTGCGCCGGCGTCACGTCCGCCGATGATCACCTGGCTCAGGTACTCGGGGGCATCGCTGAAATTGCTCAGTACCCGTGCCAACAGCGCCTGGCAGGCCAGGGCGGTAAGCGGGGTTTTCTCGGAGGGTTTCCAGATCACCGGGTTGCCGCAGACCAGGGCCAGGGTGGTGTTCCAGGCCCAGACCGCCACCGGGAAGTTGAACGCGCTGATGACCCCGACCACGCCCAACGGATGCCAGGTTTCGCGCATGTGATGGCCCGGACGCTCGGAGGCGATGGTCAAACCGTAGAGCTGGCGCGACAGGCCGACCGCGAAGTCGCAGATGTCGATCATCTCCTGCACTTCGCCCAGGCCTTCCTGGGTGATCTTGCCAGCCTCCCAGGACACCAACTCACCGAGGTCGGCCTTGTACTCGCGCAGGACTTCACCGAACTGGCGCACCAGCTCGCCACGACGCGGCGCCGGCACCTTGCGCCACAGCTCGAACGCATGCTCGGCGCGACTGACCTGCTGTTCAACCTCAGCGGCGCCCTGCCAATTCACTGCAGCGATACGGCTGCCATCGATGGGCGAATGCACGGGCTGCTGGCCAGCCTGGTACAGGCTCGGGTCAACACCAAGACGATCAAGCAATGCGGCAACCATGGGTCACTCCTTATCGGTGAGCGGGCAAAAGCCCGGGCCAGGTAGACGGCCTTTCAGGCCTGTAGTTGTAGCCCTCCTGAGACGGCTCAACAAACGACCTTTAGGCGAGATATCATTCCATTTATTCATGCTGCGCCGGCACCGCAGCGCCGAAACAAGAACAAAGGCCCTCCCCATGTTGAATAAACGCCACCTGCCGTCGATCACTGCCTTGCAGTGTTTCGAGGCGGTCACCCGGCACCTGAGCTTCACCCGCGCCGCCGAAGAGCTCAACCTGACCCAGAGTGCAGTGAGCAAACAGGTGGCCCAGCTCGAAGAGCTGCTGCAGCACCTGCTGTTTCGCCGAGTGCGCCGGCGCCTGCAACTGACGCCGGCGGGCAACCTGTACCTGGTGGAAGTGCGCAAGATCCTCACCCAGGTCGAGATGTCGACCCACTACCTGCGCTCCTACGGTGGCGAAACCGAGGTGCTGCGCGTCGCCACCCCGCCGACCTTCGGCGCCCGCTGGCTGGTGCCGCGGCTCAAGGGCTGGCGCTTGCAGCATCCGCATATCCATCTGGACCTGTGCAATGAGCAAGAGGCCGATGACCTGCTGCAAGGGCGCAGCGATGTGGCGTTCTACTTCGGCCAGGGTTCGCGCCCGGGCACCGAGTGCCTGAAGCTGTTCAGCGAACAATTGGTGGCCGTGTGCGCCCCCAGCAGCCTGCCGGCCCAGCCCTTCAGCGACCCCACGCAACTGGCCGACCTGGTGCTGCTGCAGAACGCCTCGCGGCCCCAGGCCTGGCACGACTGGTTCGACAGCCAGGGCTACCACACCGAACACAGCTACCACGGCCCGCGCTTCGAAACGTTCTATATGTGCATCCGCGCGGCCCAGGTTGGCTGCGGCGTGGCCTTGCTGCCCCGGTTCCTGGTGGAGGAGGAGCTGGCCGACGGCAAACTGGTGGTGGCCTGGCAGCACCCCATGCCCAGCCACGACGCCTACTACCTGGCCTACCCCGAGCATTCGGCCGAGGTGCCCAAGGTCCGCGATTTTGTGCGCTGGATGCTGGAACACAAGGATTCGCCCGTCCCGTAGAGCACGGACAACCACTCGCCACCAAAAAACGCTGGTCAAGCGCAGGACGTCTATGCGCCACTACCGCCTTCATTAAAAGAGCTGAACGCCGCACACCTCGACGCGGCCAGCATGGAGATTCCCGTTATGAGCGAGAGTGTGTTTGCCGATCGCATCGTGCAGAACCTGCTCGACACCGACTTCTACAAATTGACCATGATGCAGGCGGTGCTGCACAACTATCCCAATGTGGATGTCGAATGGGAGTTTCGTTGCCGTAACAGCGAAGACTTGCGCCCCTACCTGGCGGAGATTCGCTATCAGTTCGAACGCCTGGCCGACCTCAGCCTGACCGCCGACCAGTTGGGTTTTCTGGAGCGCATCAGCTTCCTCAAGCCGGACTTCCTGCGTTTTCTCGGCCTGTTCCGCTTCAACCTGCGCTATGTGTACACCGGCATCGAAGACGGCGAGCTGTTTATCCGCCTGCGTGGCCCGTGGCTGCATGTGATTCTTTTCGAAGTGCCGATGCTGGCCATCGTCAGCGAAGTGCGTAACCGCTATCGCTACCGTGAAGTGGTGCTGGTACAGGCCCGCGAGCAGCTGTATCGCAAGTTCGACTGGCTCAGCGCCAACGCCAGCAGCGAAGAACTCTCGGAACTCCAGGTCGCCGACTTCGGCACCCGCCGGCGCTTTTCGTACCGGGTCCAGGAAGAAGTGGTCAACGTGCTCAAGCACGACTTCCCCGGGCGCTTTGTCGGCACCAGTAACGTGCACCTGTCCCGGGAACTGGACATGAAGCCCCTGGGCACCATGGCCCACGAATGGATCATGGCCCACCAGCAACTGGGCCCGCGCCTGATCGACAGCCAGATCGCCGCTCTCGACTGCTGGGTGCGCGAATACCGTGGCCTGTTGGGGATCGCCCTGACCGACTGCATCACCACCGACGCTTTCCTCGGCGATTTCGATCTGTACTTCGCCAAGCTGTTCGACGGTTTGCGCCACGACTCCGGTGACCCCATCGTCTGGGCGGAAAAGGCCATCGCCCATTACCACAAGCTGGGCATCGAGCCGATGAGCAAGACCCTGGTGTTCTCCGACAGCCTGACCCTGCCCCGCTCCCTGGAAATCTTCCGGGCGCTGCGGGGTCGGATCAATGTCAGCTTTGGCATCGGCACCAACCTGACCTGTGACATTCCGGGTGTCGAGCCCATGAGCATCGTGCTTAAAATGGCCGCCTGTAATGGCCAGCCCGTCGCCAAGATCTCCGATGAAGCGGGCAAGACCCATTGCAAGGATCCGAACTTCGTCGCTTATCTGCGCCACGTTTTCCAAGTACCTGCCGCCCTTTCTGGCACATCAAGCAAGGAGTGAATCATGCAAGCCGTACAGCGTGAGATTGCTGAACAGCTCAAGGTCCAAGCGCCTTTTTCCGACCAGGCCGCGCTTGAAGCGGAAGTCGCCCGACGCGTGGCCTTTATCCAGGATTGCCTGGTCAACTCGGGGCTCAAGTCCCTGGTGCTGGGCATCAGCGGTGGCGTCGACTCCCTGACCGCAGGGCTGCTGGCCCAACGGGCGATGCGCGAATTGCGTGAACGCAGCGGGGACGACAAATACCGTTTTATCGCCGTGCGCCTGCCCTACGAAACCCAGTTCGATGAACACGACGCCCAGGCCTCGGTGGACTTTATCGAACCCGATGAGCGCCACACCGTGAACATCGGCCCGGCGGTCAAGGCCCTGGCCAATGAAGTGGCGGCCTTCGAAGGCCAGCACGCGGTGTCGCGGGATTTCGTCCTGGGCAATACCAAGGCGCGGATGCGCATGGTCGCCCAGTACACCATCGCCGGCGCGGCCCAGGGTTTGGTGATCGGCACCGACCACGCCGCCGAAGCAGTGATGGGGTTCTTCACCAAGTTCGGTGACGGCGCCTGCGACCTGGCGCCCCTGAGCGGCCTGGTGAAAAACCAGGTGCGGGCCATTGCCCGACATTTCGGCGCGCCGGAATCCCTGGTAGAGAAGGTGCCCACCGCCGACCTGGAAGACCTGTCGCCCGGCAAGCCGGACGAAGCCTCCCACGGCGTCACCTACGCCGAGATCGATGCCTTCCTCCACGGCCAGCCGGTGCGTGAAGAGGCCTTCAAGATCATCTGCGATACCTACCGCAAGACCCATCACAAACGCGAAATGCCCTTCGCCCCCTAACCTGGCGCGCCTTGTAGGAGCCGGCTTGCCGGCGATGGGGCCGCCAGGCTCAAGGGCTCCATCGCAAGCGAGCCCGCCCCTGCACAGGGGCATAAAAAAAACGCCCCTCGGGGCGTTTTTTTTGGGCGGGTCGAGCGATTACTTCAGGACCACTGCGCCTTTCATCATCGAGTTGTGGCCTGGGAACGAGCAGAAGAAGCTGTAGCTTTCGCCTGCGGTCAGCTTCGACACGTCGAAGGTCACCGAGTCTTTCTCGCCGGCACCGATGATTTTGGTGTGGGCGATGATGCGCGCATCAGCGTCCTTCAGGTAGTTCTTGTCCAGGCCGGCCGCCATGCCGTCGGTGGCAATGCCAGCCATGTCCGAAGTCTTGCTCAGTACCCAGTTATGGCCCATGACGTTCTTCGGCAGGTTGCCGGAGTGGCCGAGGTTCACGGTGAAGGTCTTGCAGCTCTTGTCGATGGTGATTTCCTTGGTGTTGAAGGACATCTGATCGGTGGAGTCGACATCGACCTTGCATTCGGCAGCCATCAATTGGCTGCTGGCCAGTGTCAACAGGGATACCGCAACGAGTTTGGCAAACATGGTGAATCTCCAAGGCAGGGTTTAACTGAAGGGGTGAAAAATCCGTGGGTCGAAGACTGCCTGATTTTTTCTTGAGTGCCTATGATTTGCATCAAAAAATTGTATACAACTTTCGACCTATAACGCCGATTAATACTTTCAACCGGCCAGGCGCCGAGGTCGACTTTAAGATGGGCCCATTCCCCCTCCGGAGCACCGCCCATGCCCTTCAATAGCCTGTTACGCAGCCTGCTCGCCGCTTACGCCTGCGGTGCCAGCGGCACCTGTGAAACGCCCTCGCACGAGGTTTAACGTTTGGCGCCTCGCGCTTGAGCCATTACTCTGAGGCCCTCAATGACCTCGGAGTAAGGCATGTCGTTAACTTCTGTCTGTGTGTTCTGCGGTGCCAGCACCGGCACCAACCCCGCCTACCGTGAGGCCGCTGCGGCCCTTGGGCGCGAATTGGCCGCCCGCAAACTGACCCTGGTGTATGGCGGTGGCGCGGTGGGCCTGATGGGCATCGTGGCTGACGCCGCACTGGCGGCCGGGGGCGAAGTGATCGGCATCATCCCGCAAAGCCTGAAGACCTCGGAGATTGGCCACAACGGCCTGACCCGCCTGGAAGTGGTCGACGGCATGCACGCACGCAAAGCCCGCATGGCCGAACTCAGCGACGCCTTTATCGCCCTGCCCGGCGGCCTGGGCACCCTGGAAGAGCTATTTGAAGTCTGGACCTGGGGCCAACTGGGCTACCACAACAAGCCCCTGGGGCTGCTGGAAGTGAATGGTTTTTACGAGAAGCTCAGCGGTTTTCTCGATCATATCGTCGGCGAAGGCTTCGTCCGTGCCCCGCACCGTGCCATGCTGCAAAAGAGCGAATCGCCGGCAACCCTGCTCGATACGCTGGACGCCTGGCAGCCTTCGGCACCGGCCAAATGGGCCGAACAAAAACCCGATTAACCGTCAGCGCCCGATAACAGGCAGAATACGCGCCGCTCAACCTCACCTTCGACCCCAGAGGATCGCCCATGGCTAAACCCAATTACTCCTTCGCCAAACGTCAACGGGACTTGGCAAAGGAGCAGAAGAAAGAGGAAAAGCTGCAACGCAAGAAAGCGGCCGCAGAAGAGGAAACCGGCGCACTGAACCCGGATGCAGAAGGTGAAGTCGCCGTCGATGACGCCGCAGACGATCAGGCTCCCCAAGCCTGACACGCGCCTCACCTTGCAGGAGCCGGCGGGCCAGCCATTGTGCCTTCGGCCAGCTGGCTCCTACAGGTCCAGGGGCATGACCGTCACCTGGACTTCCGGGTCGTGGCTGCCGCCCCCCAGGATCACCCCACGCAACGGCGACACATCGGAAAAATCCCGGCCCCAGGCCAAGGTGATGTGCTCCAGCGCCGGCTGCACATTGTTGGTCGGATCAAAATCCACCCAGCCCAGCACCGGGCAAAACACCGAAACCCAGGCATGTGACGCATCGGCACCGATCAACCGCGGCTGCCCCGGTGGCGGCTGGGTCAACAGGTAGCCGCTGACATAACGCGCCGCCAAGCCTCGGGAACGCACGCAGGCCAGCATCAGGTGGGCAAAGTCCTGGCAGACCCCGCGCCGACGCTCCAGCACCTCGACCAACGGCGTCGCCACCTGAGTGGCCTCGGCGTCGAAGGTGAACTCACTGAAGATTTTCTCCATCAGCGCCTGAACCCCCAGCAACAGGGGCCGGCCCTCGGGGAAACAGCTTTCGGAGAATTCGACGAAGCTCTTTTTCAGGTGCACATAAGGCGATTCAAAGCGATAGCGACACGCCTCCAGCAGCGGCGCCGACAACGGCTGGCTGCTGTAGGTCAGGGCGCTGCGGGTCGCGTCCCAGGCCGGCGACAGATAAAAATCCAGGCTGGGCTTGGCCAGCACTTCCACGGTGAGCCGGGTATTGACCTGCAGGTCATCGTGGGGCCGCTCGAACGCCAGGCGGGTCAGCGGGTTGCCGAACACATCCAGCTCGTCGCGGCGCGACGTCGGCTCCGGATTGATCAGCAGCTGCTGCTCGGTGCAGCGCTGCCAGGCGCATGCTCGCGGCCACAGGTGCGCCAACTGCTGGGCCAGGGACACCGGGCTGTCGTAGTGATAATGGGTGTCGTGGAAAATCTGGTAGTGGGCACTCATTACACGGACACCGTTTGCTGGCTGACGTCATCGACGTGAGCAAAATGACGCAGCGCCAGGCGATCAGACACCTGGCTGCTGGCATCGGAAATTTCCTGCAGCAGGTCTGCCAGGCCTTCCAACGCGGCGCGCACACTGGCTTCGCCAAACAGTGGATTTTCCAGGCAGCCAAGGTCGAAGTTCGCCAGGCGCGCCACCAACTTAGGCAGCCCGACTTCCCGCGGCACGCCAAAATCATCGTTCAAGCGCTTCAGCGTGCGGGTCACCAGCTTGAGCTGGAACAGCACGGCGTGGGGGTTCTGCTCATCCAGCAGCAACAGGTCGAGCACCGGAATCAGCTGCGGCACCGCCAGGTAGCGGGAGCGGTAAGTGATGCTGCTGTTACCCAGTTCCAACAACCATTCCAGCCCTGCCTGATCAGCCGCCGCGGTGCCCCGCAGAAAGGCCGCCAGGCTGCTGCTGAGGAACTGCAGCCGCTCGATACGCCGACCGATCATCAGGAAGCGCCAGCCTTCGTCCCGGGTCATGTCGTCCAGCGCAAACCCGGACAGCGCCGCCAGGGACATCACCAAGCGGTTGAGGAAGTCCAGCAACTCGCCAAAGTCCGGTTCCTCGGTGTCCAGCTCCACCGCCTCGCGCTGCAGCTCCACCAGGGCCTGCCAGTTTTCCCGGGACAACTTGCCGCGCACCTGGGACGCCGCCCACTGTAAACGCTGCAGATTGGCCCGCAGGCTGAAGGACCAGTCTTCGCCGAGCAACGCCGCCAACAGCCGCTCGGGCAACTCGCCCTCCTCCGGTAGCAGCATCAGGCTTTCGCCCAGGTCCACCGCCGCCTGCAGGGCTTGCGGGTCATCGCCGTCGACATAACGCGCCAGCATGATCCGCAGCAGCCGTGCGCTGTCATCGCAACGCTCACAGTAGCGCCCGAACCAGAACAGGTTTTCCACTACCCGCGACGGCAGGTAAGGGTCAAGCCGCACCAGGTCATGAACGCCGATGGTGCGCTGGGCTTTCCACTGCTCGCCGCTGGGCGCACGTTCCCCCAGCACCCAGGTGTCTTTGCTGGCGCCGCCGCGTTGCATCGACACCACTTCGGCATCGGCGTCTGCGGCGACCCGGGTCAGGCCGCCGGGCAGCACCCGATAGCCGCTGTTGCTGGCCACCGCGTACACCCGCATGCCAATGGCCCGGGGTTGCAGGCGCGCATCGTCGGCCTGCCAGATCGGCGCCTGGGACAGCTGGGCCAGCTCCTGGGCGACATAGGCATAGGGCCGCGCACGCATACGCTCGGCCAGGGCCTGGCGCTCTTCCTCACTGAGGTCGCGGCCAAACACCGGGGCGAAGCTTTGCGACGGGAAGGCCGGCTTGATCAACAGCTCCGGGAGTTTCTCCAGGGCCTGCTCAAGCACCGGCGCCTCGCCGCACCACCAGGTGGCGATGGATGGCAGGATCAGTTCTTCACCGAACAGGTACTGGCTGATCTTCGGCAAGAAGCCCAGCAGCCCCGGCGACTCCAGCACGCCACTGCCCAGGGCGTTGGCCACCAGCACTCGGCCCTGGCGCACCGCTTCCAGCAGGCCGGGCACGCCCAGGGCCGAGTCGGTGCGCAGCTCCAGGGGGTCGCAGAAATCATCGTCCAGGCGCCGCATGATGGCGTGGACTCGACGCAGGCCGCTGAGGGTTTTCAGGTAGACCGTGGCGTCGCGCACCGTGAGGTCGCCGCCTTCCACCAGCGGGTAACCCAACTGCCGCGCCAGGTACAGGTGTTCGAAATAACTCTCGTTGAAGCGCCCCGGGGTCAGCAGCACGATCAACGGCGCTTCGGTATCCCGCGGGGCCTGGCGGGCCAGGGTTTCCTGCAGGGTGCGGAAGAACCCGGCCAGGTGCTGCACCCGCAAGTCACGGTACAGGTCCGGGAAGGCCCGGGACACGATCATGCGGTTTTCCAGGGCGTAGCCGGCCCCGGAAGGTGCCTGGGTACGGTCGGCCGTGACCCACCAGCGACCGTCCGGAGTGCGCGCCAGGTCCACCGCGTACAGGTGCAGGAACGCCCCGTCCGGCGGCTGAATGCCCTGGCAGGGCCAAAGAAAGTTGTTGTGCCCGAACACCAGTTCGGCCGGCAGCAGGCCCTCGCTGATCAAGTGCTGGGGGCCGTAGAGGTCGGCCAGCACCGCATTGAGCAAGCGCGCCCGCTGGGCAATCCCGGCGGACAGTTGCTGCCATTCATCAGCAGCAATCACATGGGGCAACAGGTCCAGCTCCCAGGGCCGATCGGCACCCTTGGGGTCGGCATAGACGTTGTAGGTGACGCCGTTTTCGTGAATCTGCCGGGTCAGCAAGGCCTGGCGTTGCGCCAACTGGGCCGGCGTGCTGCGCTGCAATTGCTCGTACAGCCGACGCCAATGGGGACGCACCGCGCCGCCTTCGTCGAGCAGTTCATGGTAAGTACCCGCCGTCAGCGGGTAGCGGTCAAGCAGGTCAGGCATGGAAAACTCGGCAGACGGCAAGGGCAAACAGATTAACGCAGACTTATGACGCCCGGATATTGCAATCCTCCGGGCGTCGCGTCTGCTTTAGAAACGTCGCAAATCGAGCGTCATCGGCAGCTCGTCATTGATCGTCAGTGTCGGCACCGGCAAGGTGCCAGGGCTGTGGCCCAGGCGGAAGAAACGCGCCATGCGCCGGCTTTCCGCTTCGTTGGCGTTGACCGGCAGGCTGTCGTAATTGCGCCCGCCTGGGTGGGCCACGTGGTACTGGCAACCGCCCAGGGAGCGGTGCATCCAGGTGTCCAGCAGGTCGAACACCAACGGCGCATGCACCGGGATGGTCGGCTGCAGGCAGTTGGCCGGTTGCCAGGCACGGTAGCGCACGCCGGCGACAAACTCGCCGACCCGCCCGGTGGGTTGCAGCGGCACCGGGATGCCGTTGCACGTCAGCAGGTAGCGTTGCGGCGCCAGGCCGTTGATCTTGACCTGCAAGCGCTCCAGGGACGAATCGACATAACGCACCGTGCCGCCGCCCGTGCCCTCCTCACCCAGCACGTGCCAAGGCTCCAGGGCCTGGCGCAGCTCCAGTTCGATGCCGCTGACCGCGTAATCGCCGACCTTGGGAAAACGGAACTCCAGGTGCGCCGCAAACCACTCGGCGCGCACCGGGTAACCGGCGGCGTTGAGCTCGACCATCACGTCGGCAAAATCCTGCTCGATAAAGTGCGGCAGCATAAAGCGGTCGTGCAGCTCGGTGCCCCAACGTGCCAGCTTGGCCGGCGCATAAGGCTCACGCCAGAAGCGCGCCACCAGCGCCCGCAGCAACAGCTGCTGGGCCAGGCTCATGCGGGCGTGGGGCGGCATTTCAAAAGCCCGCAGTTCCAGCAAGCCGAGGCGCCCGGTGGCACCGTCCGGCGAGTACAGCTTGTCGATGCAGAACTCGGCGCGGTGGGTGTTGCCGGTGACATCGATCAGCAGGTTGCGCAGCAGCCGGTCCACCAGCCAGGGCGAGCACGGTTCGCCCGGCTCAGGCATCTGGGCAAAGGCGATCTCCAGTTCATACAGGGCGTCGTTACGCGCCTCGTCGACCCGCGGCGCCTGGGACGTGGGGCCGATAAACAGCCCGGAGAACAGGTAAGACAGCGACGGGTGATTGTGCCAATAGCTGATCAGGCTGCGCAGCAGATCGGGGCGCCGCAGGAACGGCGAATCCGCCGGGGTCGCGCCGCCCAGGACAAAGTGGTTGCCGCCGCCGGTGCCGGTGTGGCGCCCGTCGATCATGAATTTCTCGGTGGTCAGGCGGGTCTGCCGCGCCTCCTCGTAGAGGAACTCGGTGCGCTCCACCAGTTCGTCCCAACTGGCGGACGGCTGCACGTTGACCTCGATCACGCCCGGGTCCGGGGTCACTCGGAAGTTGCTCAGGCGCGGATCGGCCGGCGGCTCGTAGCCCTCCAGCAGCACCGGGCAATGCAGCTCTTCGGCGGTGGCCTCGATGGCACTGACCAGCTCCAGGTAATCCTCGACGCGCTCCAGTGGCGGCATAAACAGGTACAGCCGCCCTTCCCGCGCCTCGGCGCACAACGCCGTGCGGGTCAGCCAATCGGCGGACTGGTCAATGGCTGGTACCCGCTCATCCACCTCGGCCGCCTTGCCATGTTCACGCAGCCGCGCGTTGTCGGGCAGCTCGGGGAAGTCCTGGTTCGGGTCGTTGGGGTGGATAAACGGGTATTCCGCCGCCGTCACCCAAGGTTGGGAGGCCAGGGGCAAGCGATAGCCCAAGGGCGAATCCCCCGGCACCAGGCGGCAATGGCTGTCACGCAGGTACCAGCGACCGCTTTGCCATTGGTCGCCCTTGACCGTGCGGGCCAGGGGCAGCACTTGGCCAATGACCTTGTCCAGGCCCTGGCTGAAGACCTTGTGCAAGCGTGCACGCTCCAGCTCATCGCCCAACCGCGAATCCTCGGCGCTGACATTGGACGGCAAGGCGCCCTCGCGCCACAGGTAGTAGAAATTGTCTTCGTAGGCCGGGAACACAAAACGAGCCGGCAGTTTCAGGCGCTCGGCAACGCTGGCCAGGAAACGCCCGGCCATCAGGCCATCGGCGCCGTAATCTTCCTGCTCATCGGCGATCAGTGCGCTGTTGTGCCAGATCGGCAAACCATCACGACGCCAGTAACAGTTCAGCGACCAGCGCGGCAACTGCTCGCCGGGGTACCACTTGCCCTGGCCAAAATGCACCAGGCCCTTGGGTGCGTAATGCGTGCGCATGCGCTGGAACAATTCGGCAGACAGGCGACGCTTGTCCGCGCCCAGGGCGGCAGTGTTCCACTCGGCGCCATCGGGGTCGTCGATGGACACGAAGGTCGGCTCGCCCCCCATGGTCAGACGCACATCACCTTCCAGCAGGTCCGCGTCGATCTTGCGGCCCAGGGCCTGGATCGCCAGCCATTGCTCATCGGTGTAAGGCTTGGTGACGCGAGGCGCCTCCCAAATCCGCTCCACCGACATTTCGTGGGTGAACTCGCACTCGCACGGTTCGACCAAGCCACTGATCGGTGCCGCCGAGGAGGGATCAGGACTACAGGCCAATGGGATATGCCCTTCGCCGGCAAACAGCCCGGAGGTGGCATCCAGGCCGATCCAGCCGGCACCGGGCAGGTAGACCTCGCACCAGGCGTGCAGGTCGGTGAAATCCACCTCCGTGCCGGACGGGCCGTCCAGGGCTTTGACATCGGCGGTCAACTGGATCAGGTAACCGGACACAAAACGCGCCGCCAAACCCAGGTTGCGCAGCAATTGCACCAGCAGCCAGGCCGAATCCCGGCATGAGCCTGAGGCATTGTCCAGGGTCTGCTCGGGCGTCTGCACCCCCGGCTCCATGCGGATCAGGTAGCCGATGTCCTGGCTCAGGCGCTGGTTGAGGGCCACCAGAAAATCCACCGCCGGCAGCGGCGTGCGGTCGATGCCGTCCAGGTAGGCCTGGAACTTCGGCGTCAGCGGCAGGGTTTCCAGATAGGGCGCCAGCTCACGCTGCTCATCGGCGGCGTAGGCGAAGGGGATTTTTTCCGCGTAGGGCTCCAGGAAGAAGTCGAACGGGTTGAACACGGCCATCTCGGCCAGCAGGTCCACTTCGATCCGCAGCTCGTCGGTTTTCTCAGGGAACACCAGGCGAGCCAGGTAGTTGCCCTGGGGGTCTTGCTGCCAATTAATGAAATGCTGCTCGGGCTGAACCTTCAGCGCATAGGACAGAATCCGCGTGCGGCTATGGGCTGCCGGACGCAGACGAACGATTTGAGGGCCGAGTTCGACCGCGCGGTCGTAGCGGTAATGCGTGACATGGTGCAATGCGACATGGATCGACACGGCGTGCCTCCTGCGAGCCTGGGCGGTGGTAGAAAGCGCGCAAGACTTATGCCATCCCGCCCGGCCAGCGCTTTCCTGAATAACTCAGCGCAGTACAGCACCAAAAACGCGCAGCGCCTGCATTGCCGTGCAAGGGTTGCACACAAATGCTGCAGGCGTATCCCATTGCTTCAGCGAGACGAACGTTTTTGCTTCGCGGCGTGAATGATTCGCTCGCGCTCGTGGCGAATCTCCAGGAGCCTGCCGCGCATTTCCCGGTGCCGCTTGCTGTTGAGCAACAGCAAGCCCAGCAAGGGCAAAAGCAGCGTCACTAGGTACACGCCCTGATGCGGCCCGTAAGCGAACATAGGCAGCACCAGGGCCAGGCACAGCAGGAAATAGCCCGCGACCAGCCACACCGCCCAGGAGCGCCCACGCAGCATCAGGAAATGCCCCGCCACCAGCAACAACACCAGAAACAGCACCGCGAGCCCGAGGTAATCGGTGCGCACCGAAGGTTCCAGGCCGCGCCAGTAGGTGGTGCCCGCCAGGGACAGCAGGCCCGACGCCGAGAAGCACCCCAGCAGCACCGTGCCCATGAAGGTGGGGAAATAGCGGGCAAAAAAAGCCGTCATCGAGCCGCCACCAATCATTCGTGAAACTCCTCATACAAACCCACGGCAATGGTGGTCGCGTTCTTCACATGACCGTCCCCCGTGTAACTGCCCGTAACAGTCAGTAGTGCACCGAGGGAGTCCTTGATCTGGGTGATGGTGGCGTGCCGGATTTCCGCCGAGGCAAAACGCTTGGGCAAGGCCCCGGCGCGTTGCTGAAGCTTGAGCAGCTTGGCCGTCAGGCTCGGGTCCCGGAGCATCAGCAACTCCTTGGTCAACTTGGCTCGCTCCTGGCGATTCAGGCCACTGAGCAACTGGTACCAGCTCTTGCCGATCCCCGACGCCTTGCTCGCCTTGAGCAAGCGAACGGTGGCCATCGCCGAACCGCCTACCCCGGCCAGGGACACTCCATCGAGAATCGGCGCCACGGTCTTGTACCACTCGGCATCGTTCATCTCGTCGTTGGCTTGGGGGTTGTTCAATTCGTTGACCACCCGCATCCCGCCAATCGCGCATTGCGCCGTCCCCGCTGCGGCGGCCGTCACCCCGAGCGCCACCACCCAGGCACTGGCGCCCGCGGTGAACGGCACCGCGATGCTGCCGGCCAGCACCACGCTCCAGCCGATGTACGCCGACAGGCAGGACAGGCCGGCGTTGGCCACTTCGGTGCCCAGCCTGGATTCGCGCGGGCTGTTCTTCACTTGTTCGATAAATTGCTGCGGCGCCAGGTAGGGCTTGGCCTCGCGCAGGATCACCCGCTTGGGCGCGATGCTGCAGATCGGCCGGAACTCACGCAGCACCACCACGTTGAAATCGGCGTCGATGTACACCACGCCCGCCCCGACAATCGCCGGATCGGCGTCGATCGCGGCAAACAGCCGTGGCAGGTTGATTTGGCTTTCGATGCGCTGACGGGCCATGAACTGGGAAAAGTTGGAGTCCATGCCGATGGCGGCGAGCGGGCTGGTCACGGGGGTCTTCCTTGAGCTGACGATTGAAACGGGCATAAAAACGGCGCGTAACGGCCGCGTGAAGCTGGGCAACCTTAACAAAGCGCCGGCGTTTTTTTGCACCTGATCGGGTAAAAAAACCCATTGCCCAGATAGCAAAACGCCAGCCCCGAGGGGCTGGCGTTGTCACTTTAACTGCCGTTTAGCGCGGCACTACCGGCTTGCGGGTCGGCTTCTTGCCTTTGCCCTTGGCCGCATCGGTGCGCTCCTTGGCAGCCTGCTTGTTGCGGGCCATCGCCGCGGCCTTGGCCTGTTCGCGCTTGTCCCACGGGTTGCCGCCGTCGCTGCCACGGGGCGGCAGGCCGGTGTGCTGGGTCAGGATCTTGGTGGTTTCCTTGGCCACTTTATGGCTACCGGCCGGCGTCGAGTTCTTGCGACGGGCGCTCTGGTAGCTGTCGGTGGACGGCTGGTGCAGGGGAATCAGCTGATTCTTGCCCGGCCCTATCAGGTCGGCGCGGCCCATGCGGGTCAAGGCCTCACGCAGCATCGGCCAGCCTTTCGGGTCGTGGTAGCGCAGGAATGCCTTGTGCAGGCGGCGCTGCTCCTCGCTCTTGACGATGGTCACCGCGTCGCTCTTGTAGGTGACCTTGCGCAGCGGGTTCTTGCCCGAGTGGTACATGGCGGTGGCGGTGGCCATCGGCGACGGGTAGAACGCCTGCACCTGGTCCGCGCGGAAGTCGTTGCGCTTGAGCCACAGGGCCAGGTTCATCATGTCTTCGTCGGTGGTACCCGGGTGGGCCGCGATGAAGTACGGAATCAGGTACTGCTCTTTGCCCGCTTCCTTGGTGTACTTCTCGAACATGCGCTTGAACTTGTCATAGCTGCCAATGCCCGGCTTCATCATCTGGTTGAGCGGACCTTCCTCGGTGTGTTCCGGGGCGATCTTCAGGTAACCGCCGACGTGGTGGGTCACCAGCTCTTTGACGTATTCCGGCGACTCGACGGCCAAGTCGTAACGCAGGCCGGAAGCGATCAGGATCTTCTTCACACCCGGCAGGGCACGGGCGCTGCGATACAGCTGGATCAGCGACGAGTGGTCGGTGTTCAGGTTCGGGCAGATCCCCGGGAACACGCAGGACGGCTTGCGGCACGCGGATTCGATTTCCGGGGTCTTGCAGGCGATGCGGTACATGTTCGCCGTCGGGCCACCGAGGTCGGAGATGACGCCGGTAAAACCCGGAACCTTGTCGCGGATCTCTTCGATCTCGCGAATGATCGACTCTTCGGAACGGTTCTGGATGATCCGGCCTTCGTGCTCGGTGATGGAGCAGAAGGTGCAGCCGCCAAAGCAGCCACGCATGATGTTCACCGAGAAACGGATCATGTCGTAGGCCGGAATTTTTTCCTTGCCGTACGCCGGGTGCGGAACGCGCGCATAGGGCATGCCGAACACGTAGTCCATTTCTTCGGTGGTCATGGGAATGGGCGGCGGGTTGAACCAGACGTCCACTTCGCCGTGCTTCTGCACCAAGGCACGGGCGTTGCCCGGGTTGGTTTCCAGGTGCAATACGCGGTTGGCGTGGGCATACAGCACCGCATCGCCACGGACCTTCTCCACCGATGGCAGACGGATCACGGTCTTGTCGCGGGTCATGCGCGGGCTGGCCAGGATCTGTACGACCTTGGCTTCCTGCGGATCGTCCACCGGGCCCTTTTCCTGCTCGATGGCGCAGGCCTGGGTGTCCTGGGTGTTGACGTAGGGGTTGATGATCTTGTCGATCTTGCCCGGACGGTCGATGCGTGTGGAGTCGACTTCGTACCAGTCCTTGGGCGTATCACGGCGAATGAACGCGGTGCCGCGCACATCGGTGATGTCTTCGATCTTGTGACCGTAGGACAGGCGCTGGGCAACTTCGACGATGGCCCGCTCGGCGTTGCCGTACAGCAGGATGTCAGCGCAGGCGTCGATCAGGATCGAGTTGCGTACCCGGTCCTGCCAGTAATCGTAGTGAGCGATACGGCGCAGGGAAGCTTCGATGCCGCCAAGCACGATCGGCACGTTCTTATAGGCTTCCTTGCAGCGCTGGCTGTACACCAGGCTCGCACGGTCCGGGCGTTTGCCGGCCATGCCACCCGGGGTGTAGGCGTCGTCGGAACGGATTTTCTTGTCGGCGGTGTAGCGGTTGATCATCGAGTCCATGTTGCCGGCGGCCACGCCGAAGAACAGGTTCGGCTCGCCGAGCTTCATGAAGTCGTCTTTGGACTGCCAGTTGGGCTGGGCGATGATCCCGACGCGGAAGCCCTGGGACTCCAGCAGCCGGCCAATGATCGCCATGCCGAACGACGGGTGATCGACGTAGGCATCACCGGTCACGATGATGATGTCGCACGAGTCCCAGCCGAGCTGATCCATCTCCTCCCTGCTCATGGGCAGGAACGGCGCTGGCCCGAAACATTCGGCCCAGTACTTGGGATAGTCAAATAACGGCTTGGCTGCTTGCATGACGATGACCGGTGTTGAGATGAAAAATCGCGGGCGCGGAATATAGCACAAAATTTAACCAATTCCGACGATAGCGGTCGGAATTGTGCGGCGCCCGTCGCAGGCAAGCCAACGCCCACACTTGAGGGCATTCATACCTCACGTGGGAGCGGGCTTGGCCGCGATGGGGCCCTGACAGGCGCGAAAGGTTATTCGTCGTCGTCGAAGTTGTAGCTGCCCGGTGCCAGGTTTTCAAAGCGCGTGTACTTGCCAATAAAGGCCAGGCGGATAAAGCCGATCGGGCCGTTCCGCTGCTTGCCGATGATGATCTCGGCAATGCCTTTGTGCTCGGTCTCGGGGTGATACACCTCGTCCCGGTACACGAACATGATGACGTCGGCGTCCTGCTCGATCGCTCCGGATTCCCGCAAGTCGGAGTTCACCGGGCGCTTGTTGGGGCGCTGTTCCAAGGAACGGTTGAGCTGGGACAGGGCCACCACCGGGCAGTTGAATTCCTTGGCCAGGGCTTTCAGGGATCGGGAAATCTCGGAAATCTCGTTGGTCCGGTTGTCACCGCTGGAGCCCGGGATCTGCATCAACTGCAGGTAGTCGATCATGATCAGGCCGACTTCGCCGTGCTCACGCACCAGGCGCCGAGTCCGCGCACGCATCTCCGACGGGCTGATACCCGCGGTGTCGTCGATGAACAGCTTACGGTCATTGAGCAGGTTGACCGCCGAAGTCAGGCGCGGCCAGTCGTCGTCTTCCAGCTGGCCGGAACGGACCTTGGTCTGGTCGATGCGACCGAGCGACGACAGCATCCGCATGATCAGCGATTCACCTGGCATCTCCAGGGAGTACACCAGCACCGCCTTCTCGCTGCGCAACACCGCGTTCTCCACCAGGTTCATGGCGAAGGTGGTCTTACCCATCGATGGACGGCCGGCGACGATGATCAGGTCGGACGGCTGCAGGCCGCTGGTCTTCTCGTCGAGGTCGGTATAGCCGGTGGACAGGCCAGTGATGGCGTTGTCGGTGTTGAACAGGGTGTCGATGCGATCGATGGCCTTGGTCAGCAGGTCATTGACCCCCACCGGGCCGCCGGTCTTGGGCCGGGCCTCGGCGATCTGGAAGATCTGCCGCTCGGCCTCGTCGAGAATCTCCGCGGCGGTGCGACCTTCCGGGTTGAAAGCGCTGTCGGCGATTTCAGTGCTGATGCCGATCAACTGCCGCAGGGTCGCGCGCTCGCGGACAATTTGCGCATACGCTTTGATGTTGGCCACGGACGGCGTGTTTTTCGCCAACTCGCCCAGGTAGCCCAGGCCGCCGACCTGGGAGGTCTGGCCTTCCTTGTCCAATTGCTCGGACAGGGTCACCACGTCGATCGGCATGTTCTGATCGGCCAGCTTGGCGATCGCACGGAAGATCAAACGGTGGTCATGCCGATAGAAGTCGCCGTCGGAGACTTGATCCAACACGCGTTCCCAGGCGTTGTTGTCCAGCATCAAACCACCGAGCACAGCCTGTTCGGCCTCGATGGAATGGGGCGGCACCTTCAGGGCGGCGGTTTGCAGATCGTATTGCTCGGGAGCGGAGATATCGTTCATGGCCACTTGAAATTAGGGATGAAAAACAGGAACAGCAGAAAGACAAAGGGCACGACCTGTAAACAGGATCGTGCCCGATGTTAAACCGTCCGCCACTCAGGGTGCCAGACGATTTGGTACTGCTTAAGCAGCCACCACAACAACGCGTACGGTTGCTTCGACTTCAGCGTGCAGGTGCACAGCTACATCGAATTCGCCAACGTTGCGGATAGTGCCGTTCGGCAGACGAACTTCGCTTTTTGCAACTTCAACGCCGGAGGCGGTCAGTGCATCAGCGATGTCGTGGGTGCCGATCGAACCGAACAGCTTGCCTTCGTCACCGGCGGTGGCAGTGATAGTCACTTCCAGCTCAGCCAGTTGGGCAGCGCGAGTTTCGGCGGATGCTTTTTTGTCTGCAGCCAGTTTTTCCAGCTCAGCACGACGCTCTTCGAACGCAGCCAGGTTGGCAGCGGTCGCAGCGGTGGCTTTGCCGAAAGGCAGCAGGTAGTTACGGCCGTAACCAGCCTTAACGTTTACCTTATCGCCCAGGTTGCCCAGGTTGGCGATTTTTTCCAGCAGGATCAGTTCCATTTGGTAATAACCTCTTAACTTTTAACCTTCACCGTTCGCAGAACCGTTATCAGCGTCTTTCGGCGCGAAACGACCGCGAAAATCAATCAGGCTGTCGACAATGGCCAAGACCACGAGCAACGGATAGATCAGTTGCATAAACGGCAGCATCGTGACGTACATCCCCACCAGCCAAAACTTGGCCAGTCGCCCTTGTGCCACCAGCCCGTGAATCAGGGCTAACGCGGCAAATGCCAGCGGTACACTGCACAACGGCGTCAGCATTGCCATCTGCGGGCCGAAGTTCGGTCCGATCAGCATGCACGCCAGCAGCAACATCGCTGGCCCAAGGGGGATTCTGATAGCGCGAAACTCACGACCAAAACCGCCCGGGTTGTACAACACAGCCTGCCAGTAACGCCCAAGAATCAGGCTCAGCACACTGATGGTTTGCAACAAGGCCGCAATCAGGCCGGTCAGGATTGGCGCTATCAGCAAGGCGAGACGGGCTCGCTCCTCGACCGACAACTGCTGGTAGACATCACCGAGGGCCAGCGGCAGGATTTTTACCAACTCCTGCGACAACATCTCGATCTGAGGGCGGAAAGCCGCGCCCAGGACTCCAGCAAACACCAATCCCATCGCGATGCTGACCAGCAGCACCCGGATCCAGGACTCGCTTGCGCGCAAAACCAACGCAAGGCTCGAAGACCCCAGCAGCACCAGAAGTGCCCGTGGATCATCGAAAAACAACCACCAGAGCAAAGCCGGCAGCAGTCCCAGGGACAGGACACCAAGGGCATCCTTCAATCCGCGCCGCAGAAGCACAAGGCTCCCAGCAGCGGCACCCAACCAATACAACAACGGCAATACCGCACAACCGGCCACTACCAGAGTGGCCTGCATACGTCCGCGCATGATGAAGTCAGCTAAGGCGCGCATGCATTCAATCCTTACTACTTATCGACTGCCCGGTCTCAGCGGCCGTGGCTGTCGGTGTAGGCCAGCAGGGCCAGGAAGCGGGCGCGCTTGATAGCGGTGGCCAGCTGACGCTGATAACGAGCTTTGGTACCGGTGATGCGGCTTGGAACGATTTTGCCGGTCTCGGATACGTAGGCTTTCAGAGTGTTGAGATCTTTGTAATCGATCTCTTTCACGTCTTCAGCGGTGAAGCGGCAGAATTTACGACGACGGAAGAAACGTGCCATGTAATTGGCTCCTTAAAAGGTCCGTGGATTACTCGTCAGCGTTATCGCTGGCGTCGCTGTTATCGCTGTCATCGCCATCGGCGCTGTCAGAATGCTCAGGACGGTCACGACGCTCACGGCGCTCACTGCGGTTTTCTTCAGCCTTGAGCATCTCGGATTGGCCGGTAACGGCTTCTTCGCGACGGATGACCAGGTTACGGATCACAGCATCGTTGTAACGGAAGTTGTCTTCCAGCTCAGCCAGGGCTTTGCCAGTGCACTCAACGTTCAGCATCACGTAGTGAGCCTTGTGAACATTGTTGATTGCGTAGGCCAGTTGACGACGGCCCCAATCTTCCAGACGGTGGATTTTGCCGCCGTCTTCTTCGATCAGCTTGGTGTAACGCTCAACCATGCCGCCGACTTGCTCGCTTTGATCCGGGTGGACCAAAAAGATGATTTCGTAATGACGCATGAATGCTCCTTACGGGTTGTAGCCTGCCGCCTAAAAGCGGTCAGACAAGGAGTGAATGACACTTATGGATCTTGCCGCAGGGAGGCACATGCATGCCTGCCAGGAAGGCAAGGGGCGCAATAGTAGAGGAGCAGGGGGGATGCTGCAAGCTGCAAGCTACAAGTGGTCAACCACCCCGCTTTTAACTTGCAGCTTGAAGCTTACGACTTCCGCGAAGCGGCTGTCTTTTTGGCGCCACGCTGGCGCTGGGCTTCGAACAGGCAGACGCCGGTGGCGACCGAAACGTTGAGGCTACTGACACTACCGGCCATCGGCAGGTGCACCAGATAGTCGCAATGCTCACGGGTCAGGCGACGCATGCCTTTGCCTTCGGCACCCATGATCAGGATGGTCGGGCCGGTGAGGTCCTGGTCATAGATGCTGACCTCCGCCTCCCCTGCCGTACCCACGACCCACAAGCCACGTTGCTGGAGTTTTTCCAGGGTCCGCGCCAGGTTGGTCACAGCCACCAGCGGAATGACTTCCGCCGCGCCGCAGGCCACTTTACGCACCACTGGCGTCAGGGTGGCCGATTTGTCTTTAGGCACGATCACCGCCAGCGCACCGGCAGCATCCGCCGAACGCAGGCACGCGCCGAGGTTGTGCGGGTCAGTCACGCCGTCCAGCACCAGCAGCAGCGGCGGACCGTCAGTGCGGTCCAGCAGCTCGTCGAGCATGGCCTCGCCCCAGACCTGGCTTGGGCTGACTTCAGCCACCACGCCCTGGTGAACGCCCTCGACCCAGACGTCCATTTCACGACGCTCGGCCTGACCGATGGCAACCTTGTTTTGGGTGGCCAGCTCGACCAGCGCTTGCACGCGCGGCTCGCTGCGACCTTCTGCCAGCCACACCTGTTTGACGCGCTTGGGGTGGTGACGCAGCAGTGCTTCTACGGCATGCACGCCGTAGATTTTTTCCAGACTCATGACTTGGCCTTAGGTTTGCGCGACCCGCCACTTTTTCGCAGGGGCCGAACCCGCTTTTGGCGGGCCTTTACGGTGTTTGCTTGGTTTGCTCGACGGTTTTTCCGCCGCGCGGGACTTTCCCCCCA